>WNDX01000027.1 GCA_009914615.1 Herbaspirillum frisingense | reverse complement strand
TGAGAACCTCTATATTCTCACTTTGGGCACTCGATGCCGCCGGAACGTGAGGATCCACCTCTTACCGCAACTCCCTCACTTCAACTTTAGCATCTCGCCCTTACGGGGGAGGCGTCCATTCCATTTCCTAAATAAAGAAAAAAGAGGACGGCCACAAGCCGCCCTGGTGGAGCGCAAGAACTTATCCCAGCATTTTCATCGCCATCTCCACCACGCCTTTGTTGAGTTGCTCGCGATGCACGTCACTCTTGCCGACGACGCGCATACCCTGCAGAAAACAAAGCAGGGAGCGGGCCGCCGCCTTGGCGTTCAGGTCATCCGGGATCGACTTGTCTTCGATGCCGGCCTTGATCAGTTCCGACAGGCTGCGCTCCAGACGCTTGAGCGCCTGTTCGAAGAGTTGCGCGACGTCCGGCTCCAGCACGCTGGCCTCCAGGCCGGTGGCGACGACCAGGCAGCCCAGGCGACCGGTCTCGCCGGTGGATTGTTCGAGATAGTAAGCCAGCAGCCTGGCCACCCGTTCGCGCCCGCTTCCCGCGCTGCGCATGATCGCCTGGATGCGCTCATGGCCGCGCGCCGTGTAGCGTTCGAAAGCAGCGGCGTAGATGGACTTCTTGTCCTTGAAGGCCTTGTACAGGCTGCCCCGCGTCAAGGCCGTGGCATCGACCAGATCCGAGATCGACGTCGCGCCGAAGCCGCGCTGGCGGAACAACGTAATGGCCCGGTCCATGACCTCGTCGTAGTCGAATTCCCTGGGCCGGCCGCGGACGGATTTCTCTGTGGATAAGTGCATTCGGCGATTATGGATCAAATCGTTTCCATATTCAAGCCGGGCATGAAAGCGCCGTGTTGCGCTCGCCGCGCTACCGTTGCACGAGGCGATCGCAAGACGTCATTTAAATGGGGATCGGGAAATCAGGGAAGGAAGTGCACACCGCCGGGCACGACGGGGTCGCGCCCGGCGGCATGTTTCATTTTGCCGCCGGGGGCTGGGCTTGGGCCTGCGGTTGCATCTGGGGCTGGGGCGGCGTCTGTGCCTGCGCTTCGCCGGCGTCGTCCTTGACGGGCGGCGGCGCGACGTCGGTGTGGATCATGACGATATTGCAGACGCGCGCGGTACGGCCGGCCTTGGTCGTCATCTCGCCGTTGGCGGTGTAGATCTTGGCGTTGCCGGTGAAGAAGCCGGTGAACTTGAACATCCATCCCGAGTTGGGCTGTCCGAAGCGATAGCCCATGCCGCTGAGGGCCAGGTTCTCGTTCACGACGGAGCCCGACAGGACTTCTTCGGCGACCTTGTTCTTGCGATGCAACGTCACCCGGTCGCCGATGATCTCGGCGGAGAAATTGGCCTGGTAAGGCGTGGTGTTTTGCCGCAGGCGATTGGCATCGCAGGACATCACGGCCTTCCACTCGCCGTTGGCGATGCCCGGTGCGCCCGCGCCGCTCCCGCAATAGCACCGGCGCCCCCGGGGCTCAACTTGATCGTGACCGATTCCGGATAGTCGAAGCCGGCGCCGCTGTTGCGGTCCACCGCGTAGCCGATGAGGCCGCCTATCAGGATGTTGCCCCAGACATTGGTATTGGCCTTGGACACCACGTTTTCGCGTCCGGAGACGTCGCTCTTGATGCATTCCACGGTCATGTCGCCCGTGCTCTTCTTGACGGTGACGCTGCCGGGTGTCTTGAGGAACCACTTGCCGGCATCATTGCTCAGGGTGCAAGTGGCGCCGGAAATGATCATCGAACCTTGCGTGGTCTGCACCGAGATCGGCTGCGTCTGCGATCCCGTGATCGAGGCGCATCCTCCCAACAGGAGCGCAATCGACAACACCGATATTCTGAACATCGATTCCCCGTTTTTATTGTCGTTTCATGTTGCGCGGCAGCGTCGTGGCAAGCCGCTTGTGACCGATAGTGGCGTCTTGGCAGCCGGGAATATAACTGAGGATGTCGAGCCTTTGCTGACGAATCGCTGACATAACGCAGAGGAAGAAGGAAATTTATGCGCGGCGAACAACACGCCCAGCCTGGATGCCGACGGACGATTCCGCGCCGCCGAAGACGGGGCCGGGTGTGGATAACTTGATCTCGGGAGAGATAACCGCGGCGCGACGCTGTGGAATAGTCAGTCGATTGACTTATCCACAAGCCAGCCGGCGGAGAATGTTTCAATTGCAATCCGGCAGCGGCGGATTGCAACATGGCTGAAAGGCGCCGGGCGCAAGATGTCTCCCATACACACAGCATTCACAGGGAGAACACCATGCGCGTAGCCGTCTTTATCGGAATGATGACTCTGGCATTCGAAGCCCATGCAGGCCGCGGCGGCGCGATGCTGATGAAGGATCTGACCCACCTGTTCAGCCACCTGTTCCAGCAATACGTCGGCGGCTGAACGCCGGTGCCTCAATAAAAAAACCGGCCTGAAAGGAGGAGCGGGCCCCGCCCTCTCCTTTCAGGCCGGAACGGAGATCGTGCCTGCGGCGCTCAGGGTTTCGCCGGCGCTGCTGCCGCCGGCGGCGCATCGATGCTCACCCCCATTGCCTGGAACAGCGTTGCCGTATCGGCCATGCGCGTGGCGGTGGCGCGGATCTCGCTCACCCTGGCGTTGAGATATTGCCGTTCGCCCGCGCGCGCCGCGCTCGGCGCGACGGCGCCCAGCGCGGTGCGCTTCTGCGCATTGCGCCAGCTCTGCTCGCTGTGGCCGCGCGCCGCCGATGCCGCCTGCAAGGCATCGGCGTCATGGGTCAGCGCCACCAGGCTGTCGGCCACGTTCTGGAAAGCGTTCAATACCGTTTGCCGGTAATTGTCTTCGGAGGCCAGATAGGCTTCCTGCGCGGCCTTGCGCCGTGCACGCAGCGCCCCGCCGTGGAACAACGGCTGGGTGATGGAGGCGCCCAGGCCCCACACCGCGCCTGCGGCGCCGGTGGCCTTGGGCCAGGTGAAACCGGACTGGCCAAACGAGGCATTGATCGACAGGCTGGGGAACATCTCGGCCGTGGCCAGCGCCTCTTGCGCCGCCGCCACCTTCAATGCCGCATCGGCGGCCAGGATGTCGGGACGCTGGCGCAGCAGATCCGAAGGCACCGACAGCGGCACGCGCTGCGGCAGCTTCAGGACGGCGATGTCGAGATCGGCCGGCGCCATGTCGGGCGTGCGTCCCATCAATACCGCCAGCGCGTGGCGCGTGGCCTGCCACTGCGATTTCAATCCCGGCAGGCTGGCGCGCAGCGACTGCGCATTGGCCTTGGCGGCCAACACGTCGTCGGCCGACACCGCGCCGGTAGCGGCGCGCCGCTCCAGTTCATCCGCATCGGTATCGGCCAGCGCCACCAGGCGTTCGGTGTGCGTCACCTGCGCGCTCAGCGACGCGGCGTTGATGGCCGTGATGACCACATTGGCGGCCAGCGTGCGGCGCGCGGCGTCGAGCTGGTAGGACTGGGCATCCACCTGGGCCGCCGCCGCCGAGTTGGCGTAGCGCTCCACCCCGAACAGGTCGAAGGTGTAGCTGGCCTGGATTTCGCCGGCGAAGACGTTGTACAGGTTGGTCGGCGGCCCCATGGTGGGCAGGCCCAACGCGCGCTGGCGCGTGGCCTGGCCGACGGCGTCGATGGTGGGCCACAGCGATTCGTTGATCTGCGCGCGCAACTGTTCGCGCGCGCCGGCCAGGCTGCGTTCGGCCTGGGCCAGCGAGTGATTGTGCTTCAGGGCCTCATCCACCCAGGCCGACAGGTCGGCCGAGTCATACGCCTGCCACCACTGCGGCACGGCGCGCTGGCCCAGCACGAACTGCTGGCGCGCGCCGTCGGGACCGATGGCCTCCGGCGTGGCTTCCACCGCATAGTGGGACGGCTGCGGCACCGTCGGGGCATCGCCTGTCGGGCCCAGGGCGCAGCCCGACAGGGCCAGCATCGCCAGCACTGCCAGCCGCGTCGGCTTGAACGATTCGTGAGTACGCATCAGTGGCTCCCTTGCGTTGCCGCGCCGCCTTGGGTCATGCCGGGCGTGCCGCCGTGGTGGGTTTCGGAAGGCTTGACCCGGTAGCACAGGGCGTACAGGGCAGGCAGGTAGAACAGCGTCAGCACGGTGGCCATCGTGATGCCGCCCATCAAGGCCGTGGCCATGGGGCCGAAGAAGTTGCTGCGCAACAGCGGAATCAGCGCCAGCACGGCCGCCGCCGCGGTCAGGGTGATGGGGCGGAAGCGGCGCACCGTGGCGCCGACGATGGCGACGAAGCCGAACGGTTGGTGGAACAGCAGCAGCGCGCCTACCACGCCGATCAGGCCGAGCGGGGCGGTCATCACCACCATCAAACTGCACCATCAGCAACAGCAGCACGGCGATCACCATCAGCGGCATCTGCGCCGAGATCGAGGATTGCGCCTTGGCATTTTCTTCCACCGGGCCGCCAACGTCGATGCGGTAACCCACCGGCAGCTCGGCGCGCAGCGCATCCAGCTTCTGGTTGACCGCGTTGGTGACATCGATGCCTTGCACGCCGGCCTTCACATCGGCCAGCACGGTGATGGTCGGCTGACGGTCGCGCTCCCAGATCACGCCGTATTCCAGCGTATTGTGGAAGCGACCGAGCGTGGCCAGCGGCACCGGGCCGTTGGCGGTGGGCATGGACAAGGTGGCCAGGCGTGACGGATCGACGCGCTCGCTGCGCGGGGCGCGCAGATCGACGCTGATCAGTTTGTCGCGCTCGCGATACTGGGTCACGGTATAACCGGTCAGTTGCATGGCCAGGAAGTTGGAGATCTGCTGCGAGCTCAGGCCGAGTTCGCCGGCGCGCTTCTGGTCGATCTCGAAGGACACCGAACGCTGCGCCGGCTCATCCCAATCGAACTGCACGTTGGTGGCGCGGCTCTCCTTGCGGATCTCGGCCGCCACCTGTTCGGCGATGGCGCGCACCTTGGGGATCTGCTCGCCACTGACGCGGAACTGCACCGGGAAGCCCACCGGCGGGCCGTTCTCCAGGCGCGTCAGACGGGTACGCAGGCCGCTGAACTGCTTGCGCAGCGGTTCTTCCAACGCCTTGGCCAGCGCTTCGCGGTCTTCCACCGACTTGGCGGTGACCACGAATTGCGCGAAGTTGGCGCTGGGCAGCTGCTGGTCCAGCGGCAGGTAGAAGCGCGGCGCGCCGGTGCCGACGAAGCTGATCACGTGGTCGATCTGCGGACGGCCCTTGAGCACCGCTTCCATGCGCAGCGCTTCGCGCTGGGTCGCCTCGAAGGAGGAACGCTCCGGCAGGCGCAGGTCGATCAGCAGTTCGGGACGATCCGAGCTGGGGAAGAATTGCTGCGGCACCAGGCCGAAGGCAACCAGCGAACCGAAGAACAGCAGCGCCGTGGCGATCACCACACGGCCGCGATAGGCCACGCACCAGGCCACCATCTTGCGCAGGCGGGTATAGATCCTGGTCTGGTAGATGGGATGGTCGTGATCTTCCTCGTCGTGGCCGGCGTGCGGGTTGGCGGCGATCTGCTCGTCGCTCAGCGCGCCCGTCTTTTCCTTGAGCATGTGATAACCCAGCAGCGGGATCAGCACCA
This sequence comes from Herbaspirillum frisingense, assembly GCA_009914615.1. GTDB lineage: Bacteria > Pseudomonadota > Gammaproteobacteria > Burkholderiales > Burkholderiaceae_D > Herbaspirillum > Herbaspirillum frisingense_B. The sequence goes on along the minus strand of WNDX01000027.1, from coordinate 31,614 downwards.
CCGCGGCCAGCCAGGACAACAGCAAGGCGATGGCCGAAACCTCGAAGATGGAGCGCGTGTATTCACCGGTGCCCGACTTGGCCAGCGCGATCGGCAGGAAGCCGGACACCGTCACCAGCGTGCCGGTCAGCATCGGGAAGGCGGTGCTGGTGTAGGCAAAGGCGGCGGCGCGACGGCGGTTCCAGCCCTGCTCCAGCTTCACCGCCATCATTTCCACGGCAATGATGGCGTCATCCACCAGCAGGCCCAGCGCCAGCACCAGCGTACCCAGCGAGACCTTGTGCAAGCCGATGTCGAACATGTACATGAACAGCGAGGTGACCGCCAGCACGATGGGAATCGAGATCACCACCACCATGCCGGTGCGGATGCCCAGCGATACCAGGCTGACCACCAGCACGATGGCCACCGCTTCGGCCACCGCCTCCAGGAAGTCATCCACCGATTTCTCGACCGCGTGCGGCATGCTCGATACCGGCGTCAGCGTGAGGCCGGCGGGCAGGCGCTTGCGCAATTCATCGGTGCGCGCATCGAGCGCCTTGCCCAGGCGGATGACGTCGCCGCCGGGTTGCATGGTCACGCCGATGCCCAGCACCGGCTTGCCGTTGGCGCGCATCTCCTGTTCCTGCGGCTCGTCGTAGCCGCGGCGGATGGTGGCGATGTCGCCCAGGCGGAAGTTGCGGTTGTTGATGTGGACGATCTTGTTTTCGATCGAACGCAGATCGTCGAACTGGCCGGTCGGCCGCACATAGACGCGATCGTCGCCAGTGGTCACCAGGCCGCCCGGCACCACCGCGTTCTGGCCGCCGATGGCGTCGGCCAGCTGCTGCGGCGTGATGCCCAGGCGTGTCATCTGGGCGTTGCCGATGTCGATGTAGATGTGCTGGTTGCGGTCGCCGAAGTAATCGATCTTGCCCACGCCGGGCACGCGCAGCAGCTCGCCGCGCAGCTGATCGGCAGAGTCGCGCAGCTGGGCCGGCGAGAAACCGTCGCCTTCCAGCGAATAGATGTTGGTATAGACGTCGCCGAATTCATCGTTGAAGTAAGGCCCATGCACACCCTGCGGCAGCGTAGCGGCGATGTCGCCGACCTTCTTGCGCACCTGGTACCAGGTCTTGGGCACCTGGGCCGCGGGCGCCGTGTCCTTGATGGTGAAGAACAGCTGCGACTGGCCGGGGCGCGAATAGCTGCGCAGGAAATCCACGTCCGGCGTTTCCTGCAGCTTGCGCGCGATGCGGTCGGTGATCTGTTCCTGCACCTGGCGCGCGGTGGCGCCCGGCCAGTCGGTCTGGATCACCATGACCTTGAAGGTGAAGGGCGGGTCTTCGGACTGCGACAGCCTGGTGTAGGAGCCGATGCCCAATAGCGTCACCAGCGCCAGGATGAAGGTCACCAGCGCCTGGTGCTGCAGCGTCCAGGAGGAGAGGTTGAAACGGCCGGGCGCGCTCATAGTGCGAAGTCCTCGGCGTGCAACGGCGCGATGGCCTTGACCTTCTCGCCGGCGGTCAGCGTATGCACGCCCTGCACCACCACCTTGTCATCGGCGGCCACGCCCTGGCTCAGCGCAATGCTGCGCTCGCCATAGGCGGACACCGTCACCGGACGCAATTCGAGCTGGCCGTCGGCGCGCACCACCCACACCGCCGGTTTGTCGCCCTTGTGGAACAGCGCGGTGGCCGGCAGCACCATCACCTGCGCTTCCTGCTGCCCCTGGGCCGCCGGCGCGATCGCCACTTCGCCGGTCATGCCCAGGCGCAGCGCGGCATCGGGCTGCTCCAGCGTGACCTTGACGCGATAGGTGCGGCTCTGCGGATCGGCCGCCGGGCTCACCTCGCGCACGCGGCCGGAGAAGGTACGGCCGGGCAAGGCCGGCAGCGTGACGCTGGCCTGGGTGCCGGGACGGATGCGCGCCACCTGGTTGTCGGCCACGTCGGTGACCACGTCCACCGCACCCGACCAGGCCAGCGAGAACACCGGCTGGCCGGCCGACAGCACGTCGCCGGTATTGGCCTGTTCGGCGCTGATCACGCCGTCGTGTTCCGCCACCAGCGACGTGTAATCGCGCTGGTTGCCGGCCACCGCGGCGCGCGCCTGCGCGGCCTTGAGCTGGGCCAGCGCGGCGGCCTGCGCGTCCTGGCTCTGCTCCAGCTGCTGGGCGCTGATCAGGTTGTCGCGCGCCTGTTCGGTATCGCGCTTGAGTTGTTTTTCGGCCGCGTCCAGATGCTGGCGCGCCGAGGCCAGCTCGGCCCGCGCGCTGGCGGCATTGTGTTCGGCATCGGCCGGGTCCAGGCGTGCCACCACCTGTCCCTTGCGCACCGCGTCACCAAGATGCACGCGGCGTTCCACCAGCTGGCCGGCGATGCGGAAGGACATGGCGGTGACGAAGCGCGACTGTACTTCAGCCGGTAGATGCAGTCCCTGCGCGCCATTGCGTTGCTGGGCTTGCAGCACCACGACTTCGCGCGGCGCCTCGGCTACCGGCGCGGGCTTGCTGCAGGCGGCCAACATTATCGCCAGTGACAGGGCCAGCAAGGGAGGCGCCAGGCGCGGCGCACCGGAGGCGCGCGCGGATTCACTGCGCGAACGGGAATGGGAGACGGGCTTCACGGCGTTCCTTTCAGGGAAGGTGGATGTCCGGATCGCCAGGCGCTCCGAATCGTCGATGGCAGGTGTTTCGAATTTTCTCAGATTCTAATCCACATATGAATTTAGATGCAACCTTGTATTTGAATTCATCGATGCTAAAATCCAGCCCTATGACACGCCAACGACTCAGCCGCGAGCAAAGCCGGGAGCAGACCAGAGAACGCCTGCTGGAGGCCGCGCACGCGGTGTTCATGCAAAAGGGATACACGCCTGCCAGCGTGGAAGACATCAGCGCCGCCGCCGGCTATTCGCGCGGCGCGTTTTACTCCAACTTCGACGACAAGACCCAACTCTTCTTCGAACTGCTGCGCCGCGAAGGCGAAAGCATCGACCAGGAATTCCATCGCATGCTGGGCGGCCCGGTGGATGATCCGGTGGCGCTGCAGGAAGAGGTCGCCGCCCATTACGCCCAGTTGTATCAGGGCGACAAGTGCAGCCTGCTATGGATGGAGGCGCGCATCGTCGCCTTGCGCGACGAAAAATTCCGCGTGGAGCTCAACGGCTTCCTGGAAGAGCGCTACCGGCAGATCGCCGAATTCGTGGAGATGTATTCCAAACTGACCGGCACCGCGCCGGCGGCGCCGCCGCGCGAGATCGCCATCGGCCTGATGGCCTTGTGCGAAGGCGTCAGCTTCTCGCACCGCTGCGCGCCGGACATGGTGGACGGAAAGACAGCCGAATCGGTGCTGTCGTGGTTCCTGAAGGCCTCGATCGCGGCGCCGGCCTCTGCGCCCGCAGCCGTGCCTCCAAAGAAGACGACGGCGCGCAAGCCGGCCGCCAAGCCTGCGACCAGGACCAAGCCCGGAAAATCGACCTGACCCGGCGCGGATGCGTGCGCATCCGCAAGCCCCTCACCTGCGATAGATTTCCTCATCGGCGGCTCCCGTCGCCTGCATGAAGGCGCGCCGCCTGGCCTGTCCAGGCGGCCGGCATCCCGCCGCGGTCAACTCAGCGCGCCGCGATCCACTGCGCGATCCCCGGCCAGACCATGGACAAGGTGCGGCTGCCCATGAACAGGCCGATGTGCCCGCCCGGCACCACTTGGCGCTGGATATCATGGGCCGGCGTGCCGACCAGGCCGGCGGCGTTGAGCACCTGTTCCGGCGTGGTGATGTCGTCGCGTTCGCCGGCCAGCAGATAGATCGGGCAGGTGATGTGCTTCAGGTTCAGGGTCTTGCCCAGCGCCTTGTATTCGCCCTTGGCCAGCAGGTTGTTCTTGAAGATGTTGCCGATGGCCTGGAGGTACCAGCGTCCCGGCAGATCCACCGGCGTTTCGTACCACGCCGCGAAGGTTTCGCGCTTGGCGAGATAGACCGGATCGTCGATGTGGTGATACAGATCGACGTGCTCGTTGATGTAGTGCTCGTCCGGGTGCATGTTCTTCCAGCCCTGCAGCATGAAGCTGCCGCGCATCAGGCCGCCGCCGCTTTGCACCAGCTCTTCGTAGAACGACATCGGCAGGCTGTGCACCAGCTTCTTGAGCGGGCCGTCGCCGGCGTCGGCATCGATGGGCGAGCCGGCCAGCACCAGCGAGTTGACCTTGCCGGGGAAACGCGCGGCGATCATCGCCGAGATCCATCCGCCCTGGCACAGCCCCACCAGATTGGCCTTGCCGCCCAGCTCGTCCAGGATGACGCACAGGTCGGCGAGATAATTGTCGATCTCCAGGTCCTTCATGTCTTCGGTGGCGCTGTGCCAGTCGGTCAGCAGCACGTGCGGCACGCCGTTGGCCAGCAGGGTTTCCACCAGGCTCTGCCCTTCGTGGTAATCCGCGATGACCGAGGTGTGGCCGGCATACGGCGCCACCACCAGCGTGGGCACGGCGTGGCCAGGCGTGCCGTATTCGCGCAGCGTCAACGTGCGCAGTTCCAGGCGCACGCCGTGCGGCGTGGCCATCTCGGGCCGGTGGCCGGCGTAGATCTTGGCCTCTTCTTCGAGGAAGCACAGGTTCTTGTCGAACAGCGCCTGGCCTTGCTTGAACATTTCGGTGGCCAGCGCCATCGGCCAGAACACCGGCACGGCGGAAGGAACATCGCGGGCTTCATGAAGGGCTTGTGTTGTTGTCATCGTTGGTCCTGTGCAAGAAACAAGATGCCTGGCGCCGGATCAGGCGGTTACATGGAATCCGTTGTCGGCATAGGTGATCTCGCCGGTCATCGGCGTGGCGGCCGGCGAGGCGAGGAAAGCGGCGATCTGGCCGATCTGGTCGATGTCGGCCAGCGCGCCGCCGGGCGTGCGCTGCAGCGTGGCCGCGATCAGCTCGTCGAAATCCGGCAGGCCGGACGCGGCGCGCGTGGCGACCGGCCCGGTGGACAGGCCATGCACGTGGATGCGCTGCGGCGCCAGCTCCACCGCCAGCGTGCGCACGCTGGCTTCGAGCGCGGCCTTGACCGGCCCCATCATGTTGTAGTTGGGCACCACCTGCTGCGCGCCATGGAAGCTGACCGCCACCAGCGATCCGCCTTGCGTCATCAGCGGCCTGGCCAATCGGGCCATGCGGATGAAGGAGTGGCAGGAGACATCCATCGCCTGCGCGAAGCCCTCGCCGGAGCTGGCCCACAGCGGGCCATGCAAGTCCTCCTTGGGTGCATAGGCGATGGAATGCAACAGGAAATCCAGCCGTCCCCAGGCGTGCGCGATGCGCTCGAACACCGCTTCCAGCTGCCCTGCGATGCGCACATCGCAGGCTGCGCTCCATTGCGCCTGCAGCGATTGCGCCAGCGGCAGCACGTAGGGCGCGGCCTTCTCGTTGAGATAGGTCAGCGCCAGTTCGGCGCCGGCCTCGCGATAGGCGCGCGCGCAACCGTAGGCGATGCTGGCCTCGTTGGCGATGCCCACCACCAGGCCGCGCTTTCCTTTCAGATCGATCATGGCAAGGCTCCGATCAGCCGCGCGGCATCGTCGGCGATGACTTGTTCTTCATTGGTCGGGATCACCAGCACGCGGATCCTGCTCGCCGCGCTGCTGATGCATTCGGCGTGCCCTTCGTTGGCCGCGGCGTCGAGTTCGACGCCCAGCCAGTCGAGCCGGCGGCAGATCCCGGCGCGCATGGTGGCATCGTGTTCGCCGATGCCGGCGGTGAATACCAGCGCATCCACCCCGCCCAGCGTCGCGGCCAGGCGCGCGGCCTCTCCCGCGCAGCGCATGGCGAACAGGTCGAGCGCTTCGCGCGCGGCGGGTTCCGCGCTGTGCTCCAGTGTGCGCACGTCGGCGCTGATGCCGGACACGCCCAGCAGGCCAGCGCGGTGATAGAGGATGTCTTCCAGTTCATCCAGCGACATGCCCTGGCGCAGCAGATACAACAGCACGCCGGCGTCGAGCGCGCCGCAGCGCGTGCCCATCGGGATGCCTTCCAGCGTCGAGAAACCGGTGCTGGCATCGACGCTGCGCCCGGCGCGCATGGCGCACAGGCTGGCGCCGTTGCCCAGGTGGGCGACGATCACGTTGCCACCGGCCTCGGGCAAGCCGCGGCGACGCATCTCACCGGCGATGTAGCTGTAGGAAATGCCATGGAAGCCGTAGCGCACGATGCCTTCGTCATGCATCCGGCGGGGCAGCGCGAAGCGGCGCGCCAGCGCATCCTGCGTGGCATGGAAGGCGGTATCGAAAGATGCCGTCTGCGGCAAGCCGGGACGCAGCTTGGCGATGGCGCGGATCAGGCGCAGGTTTTGCGGCTGGTGCAGGGGTGCCAGCGGCGCCAGCGCTTCCAGTTCGTCTTCGATGCGATCATCGAGCAGCATGGCTTGGGCCAAATGCAGGCCGCCATGCACCACGCGATGGCCGACGCCGCACAAGCGGCCCTGCGCGTGGCCCACTTCCAGCTGATGCAGGACTTGCTCCAGCACCTTGTCCAGCGAGGCGGCGGGATCGGCGTCGATCGCCATGCTGGAGTCCGCGCCTTCTATCGACAGACGCAGCGTCAGCGGCGTGACATGCAGGTCGAGCTGGCCGTTGCCGATCTTGACGGCGCGCCCGCCGTCGAGGCTGAAGATGCCCAGCTTGATGGACGAAGAACCGGCGTTGAATGTCAGTAGCCAGCGATTCATGCGCTCTCCTTGCCGACCGCCGCCAGTTTGGTGCGCGCCGCCACTAGGCGCGCCAGCGCCGAGGAGGCCAGGCGCACGCGCAAGGTGTCGGCGCGGCTGGTCAAGATGATGGGCACGCGCGCGCCCAGCACCAGGCCGGCGGCTTCGGACTGCGACAGATAGATCAGTTGCTTGGCCAGCATGTTGCCGGCTTCGAGGTCGGGCACCAGCAGGATGTCGGCGCTGCCGGCGACCGGCGAGACGATCTGCTTGACGCTGGCGGCGGCCATGCTGATGGCATTGTCGAAAGCCAGCGGGCCATCCACCAGCGCGCCGGTGATCTGGTGGCGGGTCGCCATCACGGTCAGCGCCGCCGCGTCGATGGTGGAGGGCATGGCCGGATTGACCGTTTCCACCGCGGCCAGCACCGCCACATGCGGACGCGGCACGCCCATCACATGCAACAGGTCGATGGCGTTCTGGCAGATATCGCGTTTTTGCGCCAGCGTGGGCGCGATGTTGATGGCGGCATCGGTGATGATGAGCGGCTTGGGATAGGTGGGAATCGCCATGGCATAGACATGACTGATGCGACGTTCGGTGCGCAGACCGGAAGACGAGCCGACCACCGCGCCCAGCAGCTCATCCGTATGCAGGCTGCCCTTCATCAGCGCGCCGACCTTGCCTTGCACCGCCAGCTCGGCGCCGCGCGCGGCCGCCGCATGGCTGTGCTCGGCCGGCTCGATGACAACGCCTTGCAGCGAGATGCCGGAGCGCTCTGCGATGCCGCGAATCCGGTTTTCCGGCCCCACCAGCACCGGTTCGAACAAGCCCTCGTCGCGGGCTTCCATCGCGCCCTGCAGCGCTTCCAGCGAACACGGGTGCACCACCGCGACGCGCATCGGCATGGAACCGATGGCATCCTTGATCAATTGCCCGTAGCGTTCGGCCGGCGTCGTCTGTCCCAACTGTCCCACCTGTCCCAACTGCACCATGGAGTCTCCTCATCAGCATTGGATGCTGTGGTGCAGCATAGTCAATTTGGGGCGCGAACTCAATTGCCGCGGTCGACTTGTTCTCGGCGGACAGCGTATTGTTTGATCTGCTTCAACTATGCGCGCATCTTGTCACGCGCCTGTCACACCCGCCCTACACCGCGGCGGCCATGTCTTGCATCCACTCGCGGGCCTTCTGCACCGGCATCGGCGGCGAGAAGTAATAGCCCTGCATGGCCGGGCAATTCATTTCCTGCAACATGCGCAAGTCGTCCATGCTTTCCACGCCCTCGGCCACCACCTGGAAGCGGAAAGATTCCGACAACTGCAGCACGGCCTGCACCAGCGCCTGGTTTTCCGATCTGTTGACCAGATCGGTCACGAAGCTGCGGTCGATCTTCACGCGCGACACCCGCATCTGGCGCAGGAAGCCCAGCGACGAGTAGCCGACGCCGAAGTCGTCGATGGCGATGCTCACGCCCAGCGCCGACAGTGCGCCCAGGGTCTGGGTCGCGGCTTGCAGGTCGATCGCGGTTTCTTCGGTGATTTCGATTTCCAGCATCTCCGGCGGCAGATCCAGCTCGCGCAGCTTCACGGCCACCAGATCGTCGATCAGGATGCGTTCCAGTTCGCGCGGCGAGATATTCATCGCCACCCGCAGATCGCGGCGCGAGGAAGCATGCAGGTAGCGGATCATCTCGGCCACTTCATCCAGGATGAAACGCAGCAGGTCTTCCGACAAACCCGCCAGGGCCGCGATCTCGATCAGGTCGGGCGGGGCGATCCAGCCATGGTTCTTGTGATGCCAGCGCAGCAGGGCTTCGAAACCATCGAGGGTGCGGCCGTCGCGCCGGACGATGGGCTGGAACCACACCTCCAGCTCACCGTTCTTCAGCGCCGACGCCAGATCGCGCTCGACGTCGCGCTTCATCTGCAGATGCGCGTTGATCTTTTCGGTGAAGAAGCAGTACTGGTTGCGCCCTCTGCGCTTGGCCTCATACAAGGCGGCATCGGAGCAGACCAGCATCTCATTGATGTCGTCCTTGCTGGACAGATGGATGCCGATGCTCAGCCCGATATGCCGGTGCGCCAGGCGCGGGAAGGGCCGCTTCACGGCCTCGATCAGGCGGCTGGCGACGGTTTCCGGCAAGTCGGCGGCGGGCGCCATCGAGTACAGGATGACGAATTCGTCGCCGCCCAGCCGCGCCAGCGTAAAGCCCTCGGCGATGCAGTCGCGCAAGCGCTGCGCCACTTCGATCAGCACCTGGTCGCCGGCGTCGTGGCCGTAGGCGTCGTTGATGACCTTGAAGCCATCCAGGTCCAGGAACATCATGCACAGCGGATAATCGCGCACGGCCAGTTGGCGGCCGGCCATGTCCATGAAGCCGCCGCGGCTCAGCAGGCCGGTCAGCAGGTCGTGCTCGGCCTGATATTGCATCTTCTCGGCGAATTCGCGCAGGTTCGCGTGCGCGACCTCCAGCGCCGCGGTGGCCACGTGGCGCGGTTCTTTTGCGCGCTGACATCCGACACCAGGCGTTCGCTGACCCTGGAACCGCGGATCAGCGCCGCCAGGTAGAGCAGCACGGCCAGCGCCAGCGACACGCGCGTGGTGTCGCCCTGATAGGCCAGGCAGGCGATCACCGACACCAGCGGTGGCGTGATGAAGCAGACGGGAATGCGGGCATAGGCGAAGCCGTGCGTCACCGCGCCGGCCGTGATGCCGCACACGCAGGTCAGGTAGAACAGCGTCTCAGGCGTGGTGTAGCCCTCGCACAGCGCCGGCACGCCGGCCCACACCAGCCCGGACATCAGCGCCAGCACCCAATGCACGCGCAGGTTGACGTCCACCGGCGTCTTTCCGGGCGTGGCCAGCAGTTGCGCCACCAGCGGCGCCCTGGCGATGCGTTCGATCGAGATGCGGCAAGCAAGGATGCGCAGGAAATTGACCAGGCCGGAGCACCCCAGCCAGATCAGGGCGATCAGCAGCTTGCCCGAGCTCCAGGCCACGAAGGTGGAGATCAGCCCCAGGATCATGTTGATCGGAATGGAAAGCAGCACCGTCTGCCGCACGGCAGTCAGCTGATCGGCCCGGATGCGTTGCCTCAGCGAGAGCATCTGTTCCCGGGATACCGGCGCCTGGTCTGATACGACGTTATTCAAAATTCACTTCCCATTCCAAAATCCGTGATTTGCTCGCAAATCCTTGGGCCTGGCCGACCATGCCTTTTTCACAAGCGCAAGGCCGATCCGTCGTCACGGGATCATGCAGTTACTAACTTTCTCAGGGGAGAGCCTTGTTCCGCCCGCAAGGCCTGTCCGGCCCATTTTCGGGCATCGGCGAGAAGCGTCAAGACACTATTATCCAACGAACCGGGCAGAACACCCCAGAATGCAAAAAGCGCCGGTGCTGGTGATGCAATTTTCCTGCCTGGAAAATTGACGGGAGACTGCGCCTGCTCGCTTGGGCAACGCGAGCCCGGCACTGCCATTTTCCAGCATCTTGAGCTACATCAACGAGCCGGCCGGCAAGACCGGACAAGCTGCCGTGATCCCAGTCGCGCCCGATGGCAAAGGAAAGGAAAGGAAAACGATCATGACCAAAGACAATGGAAACTGGCTGTCGGCGGAACAGGCGGTGCTGCCGGACGGCACGCAACGCGACAATCTGCCGCTGATCAAGAAGAAACTGCCGATGTTCTCGCCGGCGCAGGCGGTCGACGCCACCGACGCGGCTGCCAGCGCGAAAGACGGGGCCGCCCCATCGGGCCCCGCCGACCATGACTAATGAATCCATCGCGGTTGCCGCTTCAGGCAACCCGCGCATTCTTTCTGTAGACACCCGGCGCGACGCCCACCAGGCGCTTGAACGCGGTGCTGAACGCGCTCTCCGACGCGTAGCCGAGTCGCTCGGCCAGCGCCGCCATCGGCGCCTCTTCGTTGGCCAGCACGTGCATGGCGGTGCGTATGCGCCACTGCGCCAACCAGGCCATGGGCGCCATCCCGGCGACTTCCCTGAAATGCACGGCAAACGCCGTGCGCGACATGGCGCAGGCCGCGGCCAGGGTGTCCAGGCGCCAGGTCTGGCTCAGATCCTCATGCATCAGGTGCAGCGCGGGCGCGATGCGGGCGTCGCCGATGGCGCGCAGCCAGCCGCTGGCGCCGGCATCCGCGCTTTCCATGTAGATGCGCAGGATCTCGACGAACATCAATGAGGTGAGGTTATTGGCCGCCATGCCGCCGCCTGGCAGACTGGTCGAGAGTTCGCTCACCAGCCTGGCCAGCAGCCATTGCAAGGTGGCGGCGCCGGCCGAGTCGGCACGGATATGGATCAGCGGCGGCAGGACGTCCACCAGCAAGGAGCCATTCAAGGGCGCCAGCCGGATATGGCCGCCGATCTGCATGCATGCCAGCCCGTCGCCGATGCAGGCGCTCTTGCGCGCACTTCCGTGGAACAGGCCGATGGCGCTGATCGGCTCCACCTCCGGTTCGCTGGCCAGCGTAAAGGCATGCTGGCCGGTCATCAGCAGCACGTCGCCCTGCGCCACCCGCACCGGTTCCGGCGCGGCGTCGAAGAGCAGCCAGCAACTCCCCTTCACCAGCGCAAAGAACTTGATCTTGTCGGGACGCGGAAAGCGCACCGCCCAGCGCCCGCCGGCGGACAGGCTGCCCGCCACGATGGGCTGGGCGCCGATCAGCCTGAGGATGCCAGACAGGGGATCACTGGCGATTTCTGAACGCATGCGAAAGTATTCCAAACGATTCGATATTCATCGTACCGAGTATGGCATCTAAACTGCGCAGCGTCATTACTCAGGAAGGACACGCCATGCTCAGCCAGCAACATCCCATCGGCTCCGGATTCGGCGCCGCCACCACAGCGGAAGAAGTCATCGCCGGCATCGATCTCGGCGGCAAGACCGCCATCGTCACCGGCGGCTATTCCGGCCTCGGGCTGGAGACCGTGCGCCTGCTGCGCCTGGCCGGCGCCCGCGTGATCGCGCCGGCGCGCGACCTGCCGCGCGCACGGGCGGCCTTGGCCGGCACCGGTGCCGACGTGGCGCACATGGATCTGCTCGACCCGGCCTCGATCGCGGCCTTCACCTCGGCCTGGCTGGCCGCCGGCGAGCCGGTGCATCTGGTGGTCAACAGCGCCGGCATCATGGCCGTGCCGGAACTCACGCGCGACGCCAGGGGTTATGAAGCGCAGTTCGCCACCAACCATCTTGGCCATTTCCAGCTGATCCGCGGCCTGCTGCCGGCCTTGCGCCAAGCGCGCGGCGCGCGCGTGGTATCGGTCTCGTCGCTGGGCCACCGCTATTCGCCGGTGCGCTTCGACGACCCGCACTTCGGCGACGGCACCTATCATCCGTGGCTGGCCTACGGCCAGTCCAAGACAGCCAACGTCCTGTTCGCGCTGGCGCTGGATCAGCGCGAACGTGAACACGGTATCCGCGCCTTCTCCGTGCATCCCGGCGCGATCGTGGAAACCGGCCTGGGCAAGCATCTGTCGCGCGAACAACTGGTCGCGGCCGGCGTGCTGACCGCCGACGGCCAGCCGGTGCGCGATCCTTCGCAGCAATTGAAAACCGTGGGACAAGGCACGGCCACCCAGCTCTGGTGCGCGACCAGCCCGCAGTTGGACGGAATGGGCGGCCTGTATTGCGAGAACGTGGATGTCGCGCCGCCGATGCGGGAAGTGTCCGGCAAGCTCGACATGGCCGATGCGCGCCGGCTGACCGGCGTCATGCCTTATGCGGTGGACGCCGATGCCGCGCAACGGCTGTGGGCGCTCAGCGAGCGGCTGTTGGACCGATGAAGAAACGAAACCGAGAACATGGTTCTGGCGGCCCGCGCCGTGGGCGCCCTAGCCGTCCTCTCCGCGCTTGCGCCCTGCCACGGAGGCAAAGCCCAGCTTTTCCATCGCGTCATGCGTCTCCAGCAGCATGGTCGCCACCTCGGCCACGGTGACGCGCAGGCTGGTGGCGCGCTCGCGCATGTATTCGTAGGCGCCGTCCTCGCTGAGCCGCTGGTATTCGACCAGCACGCGGATCGCCTTCTCGATCTGGCGGCGCGACTTGATGGTGGATTCCAGCTTGTCGATCTTGGCCTGCTGGCGCTGCTGGAATCCCTGCGAGGAGCGCGCCAGCACCAGCGTGCTCAAGATGCCCTGGGAGCGGAACGGCCGCGTCAGCACGCCGTGCGCCTTGGTGTCCAGCAGCAGCTTCAGGGTGGTCGGGCTCTCGTAGTCGGACAGGGCCACCAGGGCCGCATCGACGGCGCTGGCGTTCCAGGCGCTGCGTCCTTCCAGGTCCTGCGATACCTGGAAAAAGATGACGTCGGCGCCGGTCGGCGGTTCGGTCGGGCTGGGCCAGATCACGCGCAGGCGGCAGCCGATGCGCTGCAATTGCTGGATCACCACGTCGCGATCCTCCCCGGGTGGATAGACCACCGCGACGCAGATGCTGCGCAAGTCTTCGTAAAGTCGGCGTAGGCTTTGACCCATGGCGTCACCTCAACCAGAAGCCGGAAAAGCCGAAGGTGGACAGGTAGGGATCCGGCTTGACCGGCTCCGACGCCTCCCAGGCGATGTCGAACTGCCCGTCGCTGCGGCAGATGCCGATGCGCGGAGTGAGCGCGCAGTGATTGTTTTCCGCATCGACGCTGATGCGCCCTTCGGGCGAATCGAAGGACACCGCATGCGTGGCTTCCACCAGCTTGCGCCGGTCTAGGCTGCCGGCGCGCTGCAGGGCGCGCGCGAACAGGTGAACCTGGGTATAGGCCATCTCCGACCAGGTGCTGGTCGGCCGGTCGTCGAAACGCTTGCGCCAGAGTTCGACGAAATGCCGGTTGCTCTCGTTGTCCAGCGAACCGAAATAGGTTGCGGCCGTGATGTGGCCCGCGCAACGCTGGGCGCCGATCAACCTGATCTCTTCTTCCGCCATCGACAGGCTGGCAATGGGCGTGGTCTTCGGGTCGAAGCCGAATTCCGGATAAAGCTGGTAGAACAGCCGTGCCGACTGCCCCACCAACGTGGAAAACACCACATCAGGCTGGGCCGCCTTGATGTCGGCCAGCACCTCTTCCAGCTCGCCGCGGCCGGCTTCCAGCGGCAGGTAGATTTCATCCAGCACCTCGCCGCCATGCTGCTCGACCATGTCGCGCATGACGCGGTTGGATTCGCGCGGATAGATGTAGTCGGTGCCGACCAGGAAGAAGCGGGTGCGCTTGTTCTGCATCAGGTAGGCAGCCAGTTGCACGCTGTTCTGGTTGGGCACGGCGCCGGTGTAGATCACGTTGGGCGAATACTCGAAGCCCTCGTAGAAGGAGCAGTACCACAGCAGCGCGTTGTTGCGTTCGATGACCGGCAGCACCGCCTTGCGGCTGGACGAGCGCGAGCAGCCGAAGACCACGTTGATCTCGTCCTCCAGCAGCAGGCGCGTGACCAGCTTGCGGTATTCGGCGATGTCGCCCTGCGGATCGTAGGCGACCGGCACCAGGGGCCGGCCGAGCACGCCGCCGAGCTGGTTGATCTCTTCGATCGCCAGCGCGGTGCCGAAGAAGTGTTCGGACTCGGTGACGCCGGTCGCGCCCGAACGGGAAAACAGCACGCCGATGCGCCAGCCGTCTTCCTGGCGCGCACGGGTGTCACGGGATGAAGTGGTGGTCATGGTCTGCCCTTATCGGTCGAACAGCGCCTGCAATTGGCCCGCGTCGTGCGTCGATTGCAGGCCCAGCATCAACAGGATGCGCGCCTTCTGCGGGCTCAGGTCGTCGGCGAAGATCGCGCCGGCCGCCTTGAGCGTGGCGCCGCCGCCGTCGAAACCGTAGGATGGCAACACCCGGCCATTGGGCACGCGCGTGGAAATGACCACCGGCACGCCCTGCCCGATGGCTTGCCGGATCGCCTGGTACATGTCGGCATTCACGTTGCCGAAGCCGAGCGCCTGGATCACGATCCCGCGCGCGCCCAGCGTCACCGCGGCACGCAGCAGGTCGCCGCTGGCGCCGCCGAACATGGGAATGATTTCCACCCGCGGCAGCGCGCTGCCGAGCAAGGGCAGATGCTGGCGCCGCAGCGGGCGGCGCGCGAAGACGACGCGATCTTCATCGGCCATGCCCAGCACGCCGAAATCGCCCGACTTGAAGGTTTCGACATCGGCGGTGTGGGTTTTGCTGACGTCGCGCGCAGCGTTGATCTGGTTGTTCATCGCGATCATCACACCCATGCCGCGCGCCTGCGGGGAGGCACACACGCGCGCCGCGTTCAGCAGGTTGCGCGGCCCGTCGAAATCCGGGCTGGATGCATTGCGCTGGGCGCCGATCAGCACCACCGGCTTGTCGCTGCGCAGGGTCAGGTCGAGGAACCAGGCGGTCTCTTCCAGCGTATCGGTGCCGTGGGAGACGATCACCCCGCCGATCTCCGGCCGTTCCAACGCCGCCGCGGCCGCTTGCTGCAGGGCGATCCAGCGTGGCGGATCCATGTAGTCGGATGGCACGTTGAACAGATTGTTGACTTCCAGCCGCGCGATGGCCGTGATGCCGGGCACCGTGGCCAGCAGGTCGTCGCCCGACAACGCCGGCACCGGCGCCTTGCGGACGGGATCGATTTTCATCGCGATGGTGCCGCCGGTGGAGATGAAGGCGCACAGGGGCAGGTCGGGATAGTCTGGACTCATCATGGCATGGAATGGTTGGCAAGAAACATGCCCATGGCCGCTGCGGCCCGGCATGCCGGATTGGGGATGGCACCGATTATCGTCACAGAGGGGGCTCCAAGACAAGCGGCGCGCGGCCCCCGCGTCATACCCGCAGATGGCCGAAGACTGCCTCGGCGGCGCCGTCGCGCTTGGCGTCGCCCTCTTCCACCAGCTCGCCCTGCTTGATGATGAGGTAGCGATCCGCCACTTGCAACGCGAAGGGCACGTTCTGCTCGACCAGCAGCAGCGTGGTGCCATGCTGCCGACGCTCCTCCAGCAGCGCGTTGGCCAGGCGGTCAATGACCGAGGGCTGCAAGCCTTCGGTGATTTCGTCCAGCAGGATCACCGACGGCCGCATCATCAGTGCGCGCGCCAGCAGCAACATCTTCTGCTCGCCGCCGGAGAGCGTGCCGGCATATTGCTGCAGCCGGCTGCGAAACACCGGGAACAAGGGTTCGACGGCGGCGAAGCGCTCTTCGAACAAGGCCGGCTGCGCCAGCCCCAGGCGCAGGTTATCGCCGATGCTGAGTTCGGCGAACAGCGCATTCTCCTGCGCCGCATAGGCCACGCCCTGGCGCGCGATGCGGTGCGGCGCCATGCGCGTGATGTTGCGTCCATGCAGATGCACAGCGCCGCCCTGTTTGCCGAGATAGCCCATCACGGTCTTGAGCAGCGTGCTCTTGCCCATGCCGTTCTTGCCCAGCAAGGCCACCGCTTCGCCTTGCGCGATCTCCAGCGACAGTCCGCGCAGCACCACCGAAGCGCGGTAGCCGCTGGTGATGCCGTCCAATACCAGTGCCGATTGCGTCATTGCGCCTCCGTTGCGTGGGTGCTGCCCGAATAGATGGTCTTGACCAGATCCGAGTTGACCACTTCCTCGAAACTGCCTTGCATGGCGATGGCGCCCTGGTGCAGCACCACCATGCGGGTGGCGATCTGCTGCACGAAATCAAGATCGTGCTCCACCAGCAGGCAGCACAGCCGGTATTGGTGCGCCAGCGAGGACAGCACGCCGCCGATCTGCGTGCGCTCGGTCTTGGTGAGGCCGGCGGTGGGCTCGTCCAGCAGCACCACGCGCGGTTCCAGCGCCAGCACCATGGCCAGTTCCAGCGCCTGCTGCTGGCCGTGCGAGAGATCGCCGGCGACGTTGTCGAGCTTGCCGTCCAGGCCGGTGGCGCGCATCACGTGCAAGGCATAGGGAGGCAGATGCAGCACCTCCGCGCGCTTGAACAGGGCCGGCCGCTCCAGCCGCGCGCGGGCGATGCGCAGGCATTGCGCCACGGTCAGCGATTCGAAGATGTTGGCGTTCTGGAACTTGCGCCCCAGCCCCAGATGCACGCAGGCTTCCGGCGGCAATTGGCCGATGTCGCTGCCGCACAGCGCGATGCTGCCGGCGCTGCGCTCGGCGCCGTCGCTCATGCAGCGCATCAGGGTGGTCTTGCCGGCGCCGTTGGGGCCGATCAGGCCGACCAATTCGCCGGCGCGGGCGGCGAAGTCGATGCCGCGCAGCACCTTCAGTGGGCCGAAATTCCGCGCCACGCCCTGCATGCGGATAGCCTCGGCCTGCGGGTCGCCGCCGGCAGCGCCGGCGCGTTCTTCCAGACGCGGCTGGTGCGCGCTTGCGCGGCCCAGGCCGAAGGGTCGGAACAGCAGCGGCACCAATCCCTGCGGCAGCAGCACGATCACCACGATGAACGCGGCGCCCAGGATCAGTTGCCAGGCGAAGGGCATGCTGCTGAGATAGGCGGTGGCGACGTTGATCAGCACCGCGCCGGTCAATGGCCCCCACAAGCTGCCGCGTCCACCCAGCGCGACCCAGATGATGAATTCCGTGCCCAGCGCGAAGCCGGTCAGCTCGGGCGCGACCACGCCGCTGAAGGCGCCGTAGCCGAATCCCGCCAGGCCGGCCAGCACCGCCATGGCCACCAGCAGTGCGATCTTCACCAGCGAGGTATGGATGCCCAGGTAGCTGCAGCGCTGCTCGTTGTCGCGGATGGCGGCCAGCAGGCGGCCGGCGTCGCTGCGCACCAGCAGCCATCCGCCCAGCGCCGCCAGGGCCAGCATGCCGCCGGAGATCCAGTACCAGGCATCGAGAGAGAAATCGAAGCTGTCGTAACCGGTCAGCCCGGAACTGGAGCCGGTCCAACGGCCACCCGACAGCAACAACTGGGTCAGCACGATGGGCAGCACCAGAGAAATCACGGTGGCGAAGAAGGGCGAGGCGCCGCGATAGAACGACAGCCATCCGGCCAGTGCCGCTACCGCCGCGGCCGCCGCGATGGTGGCGCCGATCGCCAGCAGCACCGTGGCCGCGCTGAAGCCGGCGTGCGTGAAGACCAGCCCGGCGGCATAGGCGCCGATGCCGAAGAAGGCCGACTGGCCGAAGGTGAGATAGCCGGTATAGCCCCACAGGATATCGACGGTCATCGCGACGATGGCCATGAAATAGGCCTTGATCAGGATGTTCTGCAGATAGGTGTCGAACAGCCAGGGGCCGGCGACCAGCAACAGCAGGCCGGCGCCGATGAACAGCGAGATGCTGCGCGGCGAATGGCGCGACCGCTCGGCCCCGGCATGGGCGGCGCGCGCGGCGCCGGAGAGATTGGTATCAAGCACGGGCCAGCCCCTTCGGTCGGATACGCAGCGTCACCGCGGCGAGCACGGCGATGGTCAGGCCGCCCAGCACGGGATTGGCGTAGGTGCTGACCAACACCTGCGCCGCGCCGAACACCACGCAGGCCAGCAGCAGGCTCAGCATGGAATGGCCCGAGATCATCACCAGCATGAAGGCGCTGATCAGCCACGGCAGTCCCATGTTGGGATCGACGCTGGAGAGCGGCGTGATCATGGCGCCGGCCAGCGTGCCCAGCCCGGCGCCGATACTGAAGGTGACGAAGCGCACGCGACCGGAATGAATGCCCAGGCTGCTGGCCAGTTCTTCATTCATGATCACCGCGCGGGTGCGCACGCCGAAATCGGTACCGTTGAGCAGCGCCGTCAGCAGCAGGCAGATGCCCAGCGCCAGCGGCACCAGCAACAGGCGATAGGCCGAATAGTCCACGCCCAGGATGTCCCAGGTTCCGGCCAGCGGCGCGTTGACGAACTGCACCTCGCGGCCGAAGGCCATCACGATCAGTTGGCCGATGACGATGCTCAGGCCCCAGGTCGCCAGGATGGCATCCAGCGGTCGCTTGTACAGGCGTCGCACGATCACGCCTTCGACCAGCATGCCGACCGCGATGCCGGCCACCAGCGCCAGCGGCCAGCCCAGCCAAGGATCGAGCTGCAGGCGGGTGACCACGTAGCTGGCGTAACCACCCAGCGTCAGCAAGGCCCCGTGGGCGAAATTGACGATCTTCATCACGCCGAAGATCATCATCAGTCCGGCGGTGACGATAAACAGCATCGCGGCCGTCGTCAGCATATCCAGCATTAGCGCCATGGCGCTCTCCTCTCGTTTGTCTCTGTTTCGCCGCGGTCATGGCCGCGGCGGCGTTGTTATCGTCGATCTTTCGTGCCGGCGGCCATCACTTGATGTTCGGGCACTGGCTGCCGGGATCGACGCTGGCGAAGGTTTCCAGGATCTTGATCGAGCCGTCGCCCTGTACCTGGCCCAGGCGCATGGAAAGCGGTGCATGACGGCTCTTGTTCATCGCCACCGCGCCGCGCGGGCCGTTGAACGACACTTCGCCCAATGCCTTGATCACCTTCTCGCTGTCGGTCGATCCGGCCTTCTCGACGGCGGCCTTGAACAGGTAGAAGGCTTCGTACTGCGGTTCGGACAATTCATTGGGCGTCTTCAGGTCGGCGCCGAATTTCTTCTTCAAAGCGTCCATGAATTTCCTGTTTTCCGCCGTGTCGATGCCGGTCAGATAGGAAGCCGACATGTAGAGCCCGGTGGCCGCATCGCCCATGGTCTTGGCCGTGCCCTCGTCGATGGCCAGGTTGCCGTAAGGCAGGGTCAGGCCGGCGCCCTTCAGTTGCTTGGCCAGCGAGACGTTGGGCGCGCCGCCGGCGGTGGCGCTGATCAGGGCGTCAGGCTTGGCTGCCCGGATCTTGGACACCACCGTGGTCCAGTCGCTGCCGTCGATAGGCAGGTATTCCTCGCCGATCAGCTTGCCGCCTTTTTGCTCGATGTATTTCTTGGTGAATTCCAGCATGCCGCGGCCGAAGGCGTAGTCGCTGCCGACCAGGAAGAAAGTCTTGGCATTCCTGGTCTTGCTGAAATAGTCCACCACCGGCGCCACCTGCTGCTCGGGCACCCAGCCGTTGACGTACATCCACTTGTTACAGGAACGCCCCTCATAGAAGGAGGTGTAGATGTACGGCACCTTGCCGCGGCTGATCACCGGCAGCGCGGCATTGCGGGCGGCGCTGGTCTCCATGGCGATGACGGCGCTCACCTTTTTCTGGAAGGCCAGTGTATCGAAGGCCTTCTGGGCGCCGACCGCGCTCGAGGCGTCATCGACGATATCCAGTTCCAGCTTGCGTCCGAGGATGCCGCCGGCGGCGTTGATTTCATCGACCGCCAGTTGCGAGGATTGCACCACCGCCGGCGCCACCACGCTGTTGGCGCCGGACAGGCCGACCGCCACGCCGATGCGGATGGGATCGGCGGCCTGGGCCGACAAGGCCGCGGAGGCAAGCAGGGAAAATGCGGCAGCCAATACGCCATGGCGCAGCGGGAAGGTGAATCTGTTCATCGTGAGTCTCCTCAGTCGGATTGATCGGATGGATAGAATTGGTCTTGAACGGAAAACGGAACGGCAAACGGCAAGCGATTCAGTGCCGCGGCAGCGGCCAGCCTGTGCCGAGCATCGGGTCGTACAGGTCGTCGCGGCGGTCGCGCAGCACATGGTTGAAGGGGTTGAGGTGGCGCGCCTGGCGCGACTCCTTGAGATTGATGCGGGCATAGAGCAATTGCTCGGCATCCTCCGGCGCCGGCCCGGCCAGCGGCCAGCCCTGCGCGCCGACGATCAGGCTCTGGCCGATGAAGGGCTGTCCGCGTTCGGTGCCGATGCGGTTGGCGCACACGATGGTGAGCGCGTTGCTGTGGGCATTGGCCATCGCCAGCGAGGTCGCCATGGCGTGGCGGTCGGCCGGCTGGCCGGGCATCGGCACCCAGTTGGTCGGCATCGCCACCACGTCCGCGCCCTGCATGGCCAGCAGCCGGTATACCTCGGGGAACCAGCCGTCGTAGCAGATCGCCACGCCCAGCCGGCCCCACTGCGTGTGGAACAGCGGCAAGCCCTTGTCGCCGGCTTCGAAGAACAGGTGCTCGTCGCCCCACAGGTGCAGCTTGCGATACACGCCCAGCCAGCCCTCCGGGCCGATCACCACGGCCGAGTTGTAGAGCCGGTCGCCGTCGCGTTCGGCGATGCCGGCCACGATGTAGATCCCGTTGCGCCGAGCGGCAGCCATCCAGGCCTGGGTGGTGGGACCGTCGGGCACGGTCTCGGCCAGAGCAAAGGCTTCGGCGCGGCTGGCGAAGACATAGCCGCTGTTGGTCAGCTCGGGCAAGACCACCAACGCCGCGCCTTCGGCGGCAGCGCGGTCGATCAAGGCGATCGAACGGGCGACGTTGTCCTCCTTGCGGCCGACGTGCGGTTCCATCTGGATGGCGGCCACCGTGATGAACGGAAACGAGGGCGGCGAAGCGTATTCCTGTGACGACATGCAAATCTCCAAAACAAAAAGCCCCTGACTGCGCTCGACGCGCATGTCAGGGGCTTTCATAGCCGGTGTATGTGATCAGCAATATTGCTGAGGGTGCCGCCGGATGTCGTTCCTAAGCAGCGCAATGATTATTGCACCGGACAAATGAAAACGTCAACAGGTGCCGTAAGGCATTGTTGCGCGCCGTCCCTTTTTCTTCGCGGCACGCCGCAACCCGCTCCACGTCGGGATTTTCGCCCGGTGCGGCAATGCCGGGCGACGCAGGCGGCAGTTTTATCACACCCGAGATGGTGCAGAAAATACGCGCCGCGCAAGCCCGGGCAAAGCGTCCGAAACGGAAAATGGATGAGGTGATGGCAAGCGGCCGGGCATATCACTAGAATACGCTGGCAGCATCACCGAGCGCGAAAATGGCTTCGCCCGTATCATCAGTTCGTTAAGGCAAGCTCACGCAGCCCTCCTGTTACTCCATGGCACTAGATCCCTCCACCATCCTCATTCTGACCATCGCCCTGGCCGCGGCCGCGGCGCTTTACCTGGCCGTGGAATGGGGCAGCGTACGGGAAAAATCACTGCTGTACTGGAGCGCCGGCTTCGGCGTGATCACGGTCGGATCCTTCCTCGCGCTGCTGCGCTCGCATGGCTTCCTGCTGGTCGGCATCTGGTTCGCCAACGGCTTGCTGATCATCGCGCACGGGCTGTTCCTGGCAGGCGTGGCCTGGTTCACGGGTACCCGCCTGACGCGCGCCTGGTATTTGATCGCAGTGCTCTGGCTGCTGATGCTGTTGCTGCCCAACGAGCCCTGGTGGTCACGGGTGATGCTATCCATCCAGTCGATACTGATCGCCGGCATCACGCTGCGCGCCAGCTTCCTGCTGCGTCCGCATGGCGTTTCTCTGAGCGTGGGCGCGGTGCAACTGCGCTATGTGCTGCTGTTGCACGGATTGTTTTATCTCGCCAAGGCAGGCTCCACGGTGGCGCTGGGCGCCTTCGTCGATCTGGCCGCCTTCCGCGGCGAAGTGATCCAGATCTCGCTGATCAAAGGCGCCATGGCGATCATGCTGATCGCGCTCTCCATGACCGGCACCGAACGCCATCGCCGCGAAGAACGCATCGAACAGCTCGCCGCGCGCGATCCACTCACCGCTCTCTACAACCGCCGCGCGCTGGACATGCGCGCCCCCGATCTGCTCGACCAGGCGTCGCCGGCCAGCCCCGGCGCCCTGCTGCTGATCGACATCGACAACTTCAAGCAGGTCAACGACCTGCACGGTCACACCGCCGGCGACAAGCTGCTGGTGGCCCTGAGCGAGATCATCCGCGACGCCCTGCCGCAGGGCGCCCTGGCCGCGCGCCTGGGCGGCGATGAATTCGTGATCCTGCTGCGCGCTGCCTCCAGCGAAGACGCAGTGGCACTGGGCGACAACCTGCGCGCGGCATTCGCGCAGATGGCGCGCGAGGCGTTCGCCACCCCCAAGGCCGTGACGCTGAGCGTGGGCGGCACGCTGTTCGAGCGACCGCCGGCAGGCCTGGGCGCCTTGATCGAACGCGGCGACATGGCCTTGTATGCATCGAAGCGCGAGGGACGCGACAGGGTCAGGATGGTGCCTGCCGTTTGATGCCGCATTCCCCTGCGCACGATTTTTTCCGATGCCAGCAAATGAAAATGCCGTTCAGTCGAAACTGAACGGCATCGGCGTGCTGCACACCTTCGCTCTCAGGCGAACTTGCTGAAATCCGGCTTGCGCTTTTCAAAGAAAGCCGTGAACGCTTCCTTCGCTTCCGGTCCGGTCAGCATCTGGGCGAAGTGCTCAATCTCAGCGCTCATCTGCTGCTCGGTCGCCGTGACGCGATTCTTCTTCATCAATTGCTTGGTCACGCGGATCGAACTTGCGGGCAATGCAGCCAACTTGGCGGCCTGCTTCTGCGCGAAGGGCAACAGCTCCTCCGCCGTCAGCACGCGGTTGACGATGCCCATCTGGTGCGCTTCGTCGGCGCCGAAGGCTTCGCCCAGCAGCAGCTTTTCGGCGGCGCGCTGGTAGCCGGCGATGTGCGGCAACAGCAGCGAAGAGGCGGCTTCCGGGCACAAACCCAGTTGCGTGAAGGGCATCGAGAACCTGGCGTTGTCCGCCGCATAGACCAGGTCGCAATGCAGCAGCAACGTGGTGCCGATGCCGACCGCCACGCCCGAGACGGCGGCGACGATGGGCTTGGCGGCATGGCTGATCTGCCACAGGAACTGGAACACCGGCGCGTCCTTGCTGTTGGGCGGGTTCTTGAGGAAGTCTTCCAGGTCATTGCCGGCCGAGAAGGCTTGCGGCTTGCCGGTGAACAGGATGGCGCGCACCGCGCTATCGGTCTCGGCCTCCTTGAGGGCGTCGGCCAGCTGCTGGTACATGGCGGCGGTGATGGCGTTCTTCTTTTCCTCGCGATCGAAGTGGATCGTGAGGATGCCGTTTTCCTTGCTCAGTTGGATGTCCATGGGTCTCCTGCTCTGTCTTTTTATGCGATGAAAAAAGCCGCACGGCGCGAGCAGTGCGGCTTTCGGATGGCCTGCATCAAACGTGCTTACACGCGTTCGAAGATGCCCGCGGCGCCCATGCCGGTGCCCACGCACATGGTCACCATGCCGTACTTCAGGTTCTTGCGGCGCAGCGCGTGGATGGTGGTGGCCGCGCGGATGGCGCCGGTGGCGCCCAGCGGGTGGCCCAGCGCGATCGCGCCGCCCATCGGGTTGACCTTGGACGGATCCAGGCCAAGGTCACCGATCACGGCCAGTGCCTGGGCGGCGAAGGCTTCGTTGAGTTCGATCCAGTCGATCTGGTCCTGGGTCAGGCCGCCGGCCTTCAGCGCCGCGGGAATCGCTTCCTTGGGACCGATGCCCATGATTTCCGGCGGCACGCCGCGCACCGCGAAGGACACGAAACGCGCCAGCGGCGTCAGGTTGAATTGCTTCAGGATCTTCTCGGAAACGATGATCAGCGCGCCGGCGCCGTCCGAAGTCTGCGAGCTGTTGCCGGCGGTGACGCTGCCCTTGGCGGCGAACACCGGTTTCAACTTGGTCAGCGCGGCGATATTGGAATCGGCGCGCGGGCCTTCGTCCAGGCTGACGGTGCGGGTCTTGACGTCGATCTCGCCGCTGGCCAGGTTGGGGAAGCGCTCGACGATCTCGAACGGCGTCATTTCATCGCTGAATTCGCCGGCCTGCTGGGCGGCGATCGCCTTCTGGTGCGAGGCCAGGGCAAATTCATCCTGCGCTTCGCGCGACACCTTCCACTGCTGCGCCACCTTCTCGGCGGTCAGGCCCATACCGTAGGCCATGCCGACGTTCTCGTCCTTGAAGGCATTGATGTTGATCGACGGATGGAAGCCCATCATCGGCACCATCGACATCGACTCGGCGCCGGCGGCGATCATGACGTCGGCTTCACCGACGCGGATACGGTCGGCCGCCATCGCAATGGCGGTGATGCCCGAGGCGCAATAACGGTTGATGGTGACGCCGCCGATGGTATTGGGCAGGCCGGCCAGCAGCACGGCGTTGCGCGCCATGTTCAGGCCTTGCGCGCCTTCGGGGAAGGAGCAGCCGACGATGGCGTCTTCGATCAGTTTCGGGTCCAGGCCGGGCACTTGCGCCACGGCGGACTGGATGGCGCGCACCAGCAGGTCGTCCGGGCGGGTGTTCTTGAACATGCCGCGGGGGGCCTTGCCGATCGGGGTGCGGGTGGCGGCGACGATGTAGGCGTCTTGCAGTTGCTTGCTCATTGTGTTGCTCCTGTTAAGGGCGTGACTTCTGTCTCTATTTATCTCTCAAACATTCGTTAATGGGTGAGGAAGCGTAGCGAGCCGGCATCGGTTCGCGCAGTAGCTTCATCGCCCATTAATTGCGCACAGGCTTGCCGGTTTGCATCATCCCCATGATCCGCTCTTGCGTCTTGGGGTTATTGAGCAACTCCATGAAGAACTTGCGCTCGATGTCGAGCAGCCACTGTTCGTTGACGATGCTGCCTTCTTCCACCTCGCCGCCGGCGACGGTCTCGGCGATCATCTTGCCCAGCTTGTAGTCGTGGGCCGAGATGAAGCCGCCGTCGCGCATGTTGACCAGCTGCGCCATGATGGTGGCCAGGCCGTTGCGGCCGATGACCGGCACCTGCGGCGGCAGTTGCGGACGGTAGCCGGCGTCGAACAGCGCGCGCGCCTCGACCTTGGCCACGTGCAGCAGCTCGTAGGGGTTGAACACGATCACGTCGTCTTCGCGCAGGTAGCCCAGCTTGCGGGCTTCCAGCGCCGACTTGGAGACGTTGGCGGTGGCCGCGGCCAGCATGTATTCCTTGAGGAACTGCAGGATGTCGTTGCCACGGGCTTCCTTGGCCGCGCGCACCGCCGCTTCCTTCAGGCCGCCCCCGGCCGGGATCAGGCCCACGCCCACTTCCACCAGGCCGATGTAGGACTCGATCGAGACCACGCGCTTGGCGGTGTGCAGCAGCAGTTCGCAGCCGCCGCCCAGGGCCAGGCCGGCCACCGCGGCGATCACCGGCACGCTGGCGTACTTCAGGCGCTGGTGCGCCTGTTGCAGCTGGTGCACCACCGGCTCGATGGCCTTGACGCCGCCCGACATGAACAACGGCAGCATCGATTGCAGGTCGGCGCCGGCCGAGAAGGCGCCGCCTTCGGCCGCGTCCGGATGCCAGATCACCAGGCCCTTGAAGTTCTTCTCCGCCTCGGTCACGGCCTTGTTCATGCCGTCGATCACGCCCTGGCCGATCACGTGCATCTTGGTCTTGAAGGACAAGAGCAGCACGTCGTCGTTCTGGTGCCAGATGCGCACCGAATCGTCTTCGAAGAAGGTGGTGCCCGCGGTCTTGCCATCGGCCGCGCCTTCGCCGGCCAGCGGCGCGCGGAAGGCCTGGCGCTGGTACACCGGCAGTTCGGAGCGGGCCACGTCGACCTTCCTGGACGGCGACCACGAACCCTTGGCCGAATGCACGCCATCGCGGCCGTCGAACACCCAGGCCGGCAGCGGCGCGCTGGACAGCGCCTTGCCGGCGTCGATGTCTTCCTTCACCCATTCGGCGATCTGCTTCCAGCCCGCGGCTTGCCAGGTCTCGAAGGGACCGACGCTCCAGCCAAAGCCCCAGCGCATCGCGAAGTCCAGGTCGCGCGCGTTGTCGGCCACGGTTTCCAGGTGTACCGCGATGTAGTGGAAGGCATCGCGGAAGATGGCCCACAGGAACTGGCCTTGCGGGTTGGTCGAGTCATGCAGCGCCTTCATGCGCTTGACCGGATCCTTTTCCTTCAGGATGCGGCCGATGATGTCGTCGGCCTTGGCGCCGCCGGGGACGTAGTCGCCCTTGGCCGGGTCGATGCGCAGGATGTCCTTGCCCACCTTCTTGTAGAAGCCGGCGCCGCTCTTCTGGCCCAGCGCGCCCTGCTCGACCAGCTTGGCCAGCAGCGGCGGCGTGGCATAGGAGGAGAAGAACGGGTCGTCCTTCAGATTGTCCTGCATGGTCTTGATGACGTGGCCCATGGTGTCCAGGCCCACCACGTCGGCGGTGCGGAAGGTGCCGGACTTGGCGCGGCCCAGCTTGGCGCCGGTCAGGTCATCGACCACGTCCACCGACAGACCGTACTTCTCGGCTTCGATGATGGTCGCCAGGATGCCGAACACGCCGACGCGGTTGGCCACGAAGTTCGGAGTATCGAAGGCACGCACCACGCCCTTGCCCAGGGTGGTGGTGAGGAAGGATTCCAGCTTGTCCAGGATATCCGGCTGGGTGGACTTGGTCGGGATCAGCTCGACCAGGTGCATGTAGCGCGGCGGGTTGAAGAAGTGCACGCCGCAGAAGCGCGCCTTCAGGTCGGCGTCGAAGCCTTCCGACAGCGCCGTGATCGACAGGCCGGAGGTGTTGGAAGCGAAGATGGTGTTGGCGCCGATGTGGGGCGCGACCTTCTTGTAGAGGTCGTGCTTCCAGTCCATGCGCTCGGCGATGGCTTCGATGATGAGGTCGCAGCCCTGCAGCAGTGCCAGGTCGTCCTCGTAGTTGGCCACTTGGATCAGGGCGGCGTCATCCTTGTTGCCCAGCGGCGCCGGGCTGAGCTTCTTCAGGTTCTCGATGGCGCGCAGGACGATGCCGTTCTTCGGGCCTTCCTTGGCCGGCAGGTCGAACAGCACGACCGGGACGCGGGCGTTGATGCAGTGGGCGGCAATCTGGGCGCCCATGACGCCGGCGCCGAGCACGGCCACTTTTTTGACGATGAAATTGGACACGCAAGTCTCCTTTTTGCTGATGCTTCAAACATGAATTCGGGGCAAGGCAATGCGGGGCGCCGGCGAATGGCGTGCCGTTACTGTACGCCTTCCCTTCGCTTTTTACAGCATGCCGTGCCGGGGTGACATGGGCGTGACGCCATGTCTTGCCTTATTGCGGTAGATCAATGCCGCGGTGCCGGCCTGCGCCAGCGCCGCGGACTTGGCCGACAACTCAGAACAGATCCGCGTCCAGCGCCATCAGGTTGGCCGAACCCGAACGGGCCTGGCGGATCAGCATCGCGGTTTCCGGCAACAGGCGCGCGAAGTAGAAGCGTGCGGTGGCCAGTTTGGCGGTGTAGAAGGTGTCGCCGGAGTTCTGCTTTTCCAGCGCGATCTTGGCCATGCGGGCGAACAGGTAAGAGAACACCAGATGGCCCACCACGCGCAGGTAAGGCACGGCGGCGGCGCCGGCTTCGTCCTGGTTGGCGAACGACTTCATGCCGATTTCCATGGTCAGCTTGGTGACCTTGTCGCCGATGTCGGCCAGCGGCGTGATGAATTCGGACATCGCTTCATCGGTGCCGTTGTCTTCCACGAAGGCCTGGATATGGGCGCCGAACTTCTTGAGCTTGGCGCCGTTGTCCATCAGTATCTTGCGGCCCAGCAGGTCCAGCGACTGGATGGTGTTGGTGCCTTCGTAGATCATGTTGATGCGGGCGTCGCGCACGTATTGCTCCATGCCCCATTCGGCGATGTAGCCGTGGCCGCCGTAGACCTGCAGGCACTCGGAGGTGGCCATCCAGGCGTTGTCGGTCAGGAAGGCCTTGATCACCGGGGTCAGCAGGGCCACCAGGTCGGCCGAGTCCTTGCGCACTTCCTCGTCGGGGTGGCTCAGTTCCTTGTCCAGCTCCAGCGCGACATAGGAGGTGAAAGCGCGACCGCCCTCGGCGAAGGCCTTGGCGGTCAGCAGCATGCGGCGCACGTCGGGGTGCACGATGATCGGATCGGCCGGCTTGTCGGCGGCCTTGATGCCGGACAGGCTGCGCATCTGCAGGCGATCCTTGGCGTACACCAGCGCGTTCTGGTAAGCCACTTCGGTCAGGCCCAGGCCTTGCATGCCCACGCCCAGGCGGGCTGCGTTCATGAACACGAACATCGCTTGCAGGCCCTTGTGCGGCTGGCCGATCAGCCAGCCGGTGGCGCCGTCCAGGTTCATCTGGCAGGTGGCGTTGCCGTGGATGCCCATCTTTTCTTCGATGGCGCCGCAGAAGATCGGGTTGCGCGCACCCAGCGAGCCGTCGGCGTTGGGCAGGAACTTGGGCACGATGAACAGCGAGATGCCCTTGGAGCCTTGCGGCGCATCCGGCAGGCGCGCCAGCACCAGGTGGATGATGTTCTCGGAGACGTCGTTTTCGCCGGCCGAGATGAAGATCTTGTTGCCGGTGATCTTGTAGGAGCCGTCGGCCTGCGGCTCGGCCTTGCTGCGCAGCAGCCCCAGGTCGGTGCCGCAGTGCGCTTCGGTCAGGCACATGGTGCCGGTCCATTCGCCCGAGACCAGCTTGGGCAGGTACAGCGCCTTCTGCTCGTCGGAGCCGTGCGCGTGCAGGCACTCGTAGGCGCCGTGCGACAGGCCGGGATACATGGTCCAGGCCTGGTTGGACGAGTTCAGCATCTCATAGAAGGAATTGTTCAGCGTCAGCGGCAAGCCCTGGCCGCCGAATTCGGTGTCGCACGACAGCGCCGCCCAGCCGGCCTCGACGTACTGCTTATAGGCTTCCTTGAAACCCTTGGGGGTGGTGACGGCCTTGGTCTCGCGATCGAAATGGCAGCCTTCGCGGTCGCCGGAGTGGTTCAGCGGGAACAATACCTGCGAGGTGAACTTGCCGCCCTCTTCCAGCACCTGGTCGATCAGCTCGCGGTTGGTCTCCGCGTGCGGCGGCAGATCCTTGAAAACCTCCTCGACCTTGAGCAGCTCGTGCAGCACGAATTGCATGTCGCGCAGGGGGGCGTTGTATTGGGGCATGAATGTCTCCGGACGGGTTAGGCTGCCTTCTTGGCGGCCGATTTGGAATTCTTGGGGGCGGCGGACTCGCTGTCGCTGCCCTGCGGGCGGTAGCTCGCGATCAGGCGGCGGAAGCTGGCTTCGGCGCGCTCGACGCTGCCGGGGATGTGCAGGAAGCGGGCATCGTGATGCAGCGCCAGGATCAGGCCGTACATTTCATAGACCATCTGGCTGACGTCGATGTCGGCGCGCATGTGGCCGGCTTCGATGGCTTGCTTGATACAGCGCTCCAGCGCGTCGCGCCAGGCCTGGACCATGGCGACCAGGTGGTCGCGGATGGCGCCGGGGCGGTCGTCGTATTCGACCGCTCCGCTGATGTAGATACAGCCCAGCGCGATTTCCACCGTCACCTGCTTGACCCAGCGCGCGAACATCGCCTCCAGGCGCGGCAGGCCGCGCGGCTCCTTGATGGAGGGATAGAACACGTCCTGTTCGAAACGGGTGTGATACAGGCGCACGACTTCGATCTGCAGGTCTTCGCGCGAGCCGAAATGGGCGAACACGCCGGACTTGCTCATCTTCATCTTCTCGGCCAGCAGGCCGATGGTGAGCCCTTCCAGGCCGTCGCGACTGGCCAGCTCCAGTGCCACATCGAGGATGGCGGCGCGGGTCTGCTCGCCCTTGCGCAGGAATTTGGGCCGGGCGGGCGCGGTGGTCACCTTGCTTGTCTCTGTCATCGTTGTCTCTTTGGTATCCGCCGCATGGCCGGCGGCGGGATCGGTCCGGATGCGCGCGGGCGCCTAGGCCCGCATCGCGTCTTCTGCGAAAGTTTTATCTTCTCGCAGAATTTATTCGAACGATCGTACTATTATTCATCGCGCCGCAAATGTCAAACAAAAATTCTCGGCAGGGAAGGCCTGCCGGTCTTGCCGGCCAGCAAGCGTTCAGGGCTGATCCGGAGGCGGCTCCAAAAGCTGTTGCGCGGGCGCGGTGGGTGCAGCGGGTGTGGCGGGAGCCGCTGGAGCAGCGGCAACGGCTGCGACGCCCAGCAGGTCGTGAGCATCCAGGATGGCGTAGACGATGGCAGGGTTGTTTTCCAGACACTTGCGGATGGCGGCCGGAATGGTTTCGCGGGTCTTGCGGCACAAGCCGGGCTGCTCGGCCAGCACGATCTGCAACCCGCGCACGGTGCGCACTTCGACGGCGGCGGGGACGATGCAGAGGACGATGCCCAGGTTTCGGCGCATCAGCTCGCCGACGCGCAGCAGTTCTTCATAGGAGCGGATGCGACCGATGCGTTCGATCAGGCGTTTTTCCTCGTCGCGCGTCAGCAGCAGGATGCGCGCGGCCTCGGAGCCGAGCTTGTCCAGCAGCTGTTCGCGCTCGCACGCGCACGCGCCGGGTGGACATTCCTTGCGGATGGGCTGCTGGAACAGGACTGCCTGGGACATCTGCACCTTCGGGAGAAAGACGGGCCGGGGACATCTCCCGCCATCTTACAACGAGCCGCGGACGCGCTGCTGCCGGCGCGGCCTCAGGAAGACGAACGGTCGAGCAGGCGGCGGTCGCGCTTGGTGGGACGGCCCTTGATGTCGGAAGACGGTTCGCGGAACAGGCGATGGCGTTCGGCCTCGGCTTCGCGCTTGAGCACGCTGTCTTCGGTCTCGCTGTAAAGCGTGGCGGCGATGGCGGCCGAGCCACGCTTGTCGGCGATACCGGTCACCAGCACCTCCCACTGCGTGGAGCCGTTATCGATCTTCAGCGTGTCGCCGGCCCTGACGTTGTGGGAGGGCTTGGTGGTCTCGCCGTTGAGCCGGACGCGACCACGGTCAATGGCGTCGGTCGCCAGCGAACGGGTCTTGAAGAAGCGCGCGGCCCAGCACCATTTGTCGATGCGGGTGGTATCCATGATGATTCCGCTGCTGTTGGTGGAGGCTTGATTGTACGGATTCCCGCCATGACGCGCGCGCCTTGGCGAAAGGCGAAGATGCATGTCGAACGCCGCTGGGTCCCGGCCTGCGCCGGGACGACAGGTAAGGGATGGCCTCTAACAACCAAGGGTTCAAGATACATTTCCGTGTCGTCCTGACGAAAGTCAGGACCCAGCGTCGTTCAACTACCGTCAAGGCATGGCGAGCGCCACTGGAACCCGGCCTGTGCCGGGATGACGGTAATGTTGGCGAAGTTGGCAGGGCCATCGGGATAGGGGCGGCCAGAACCTGGCCGATCCCCTCCCACACCACCCGGCGTGCGGGTCCGCACCGGGCGGTTCGAGTCGTTGAGGTCAACAGAGCCGAGGTACCCCAAGCCGGTCGAAGTAGGC
>WNDX01000026.1 GCA_009914615.1 Herbaspirillum frisingense | reverse complement strand
CGGCGTGTTCGAGTTGTACTTCGCTCATCAGCGCTTCGCCAAAATTGATTTGCGACAAGATGATGTCTACGATTGAAGTGTTACCTATGTCCCGACACACGTGTTACCTATGTCACCGGTCTATACAACGAACCAAAGAACACAAGCAACGCCACCGAATCCAGCCCGTCTCGGCAAACGGACAAATCCAACAGCAAACAAGCCACGCCACTCAATTGACACCCGCCCCCGCCTCAAACCACTTGCCGAGAATCGCCCGCTCCTCATCGGTGATATTGGTCATGTTCCCCAAGGGCATGGTCTTCTGCACCACAGCCTGTTGATAAATCTGCTGCGCATGCTGCGCGATATGCTCCTTGCTATCCAGCAGCACGCCCTTGCCCGGCACGGGCATCAGGCTGGGCTTCTCGGCATGGCACTGATGCAGCGCGCCTGGATCACCTGCTGCACCTGAGCAAACCCGCCCGCCGAAACCGGCGCGGCAGCCACGGCCTGCGCCTTGCCGCCATCGGTAGCACCGGTGGCAGCCGCAGCCTTGGCTTCTTCAGCATGATGCAAAGCCGCCGGCACCGGCTTGGCCCGCATCGCCGGACTCAAACCGACCGCCACCGCCAGCAGCAACACCACCGCCACGCCCGGATACCACCAGTTGTACACGCCCTTGTGCCGCAGCACGAAGAACTGCCGGATCAAGGCCCCCGCCGCCATGATGAACAACAGCACCAGCCAGTTATGCGGCGCGCTGTAAGTCATGCTGTAGTGATTGGACAGCATGGCGAACAGCACCGGCAGCGTGAAGTAAGTGTTATGCACGCTGCGCTGCTTGCCGCGCTTGCCGTGGATAGGATCGGGCGCCTGGCCAGCACGCATGGACGCCACCATCTTGCGCTGCCCCGGGATGATCCACACCAGCACATTGGCGCTCATGATGGTCGCCAGCGACGCCCCGCTGATCAGGAAGGCCGCGCGGCCCGAGAACAGATGGCAGGCCGCCCATACCGACACCACCACCTGCAGCCCGACCAGGATATTGACCAGCCGATGGGCATTGGGCCGGTCGCCGATGTTGCTGCAGATGGCGTCATAGATCAGCCAGTTGAACACCAGGAACGCGATCGCCGTGCCGCCGGCCATGGAGGCCGACATGTCGAACACGTTGCGGTCCACCAGGAAGACGTTGGCGTTGAACAGGTAGAGCAGGGAAAACAGCGCGAAGCCGGACAGCCAGGTGCTGTACGACTCCCAGTAGAACCAGTGCAGATGCTCGGGCAAGACCTTGGGCGCCAGCAGGTACTTCTGCGGATTGTAGAAACCGCCGCCATGCACCGCCCACAGCTCGCCGCCCACCCCCTTCTCCTTCAGCTCGGGATCGGTGGGCTGGACCAGGCTGTTGTCGAGCCAGACGAAGTAGAAGGAAGAGCCTATCCAGGCAATCGCCGTGATGACATGCAGCCAGCGCAGCAGCAAATTGAGCCAGTCGAAAATATAGGCTTCCATGTTCGAATTTCGTCCTCTGTGTCGTTGTGCGGTCCGGCGGCCTCGCGAGAGGGCCGCGCCGATGCCGACCGTTCTAGCATAAATAGTGCCGGGCTACGAGGAAGATCCGCGACAAAGCCCCTGCGCGATCGCCGACAGTACGGCCGACAGCGCCACCAGCCGCGCCCCTGCCGCCTGCGGCGGCGGGGCGCTCATGCGGGTGGCCGGATTGGCCACAATATCCCAAAACACTGTCAACAATATTTGCCAACGCAGATAAGCAACAGAAGATTTCGCACATAAGCCACAGCCCAGCATTGGCGCGGCTTCTGGACGGGCATTCGCCGACGGCCCCGGAATCGGCGCGCATCGTTTTTAGTGCAGCGCGTCAAATTCAGTGCATCCCAAGCACCAAGTTGTCGCAAATGAAAAGAAATCATTGTCAACAAAATGACAGTACGTTGGCGACCTGCAACGGCCGCTATTGTTGATCGCGGACAAGTCCCGCGCCGCCGGCATCGGCCCGATTCCATTGCCGCGCCCACCGGCCGATCACGCGATTGCCCGCAATCCCGCTCTGGCGGCCGATCTTTACGTCAGCGACGGCGCCGGCCGCCGTGGCCTCCGCCGGCCTGGCCGGGAAGCGCCGCGCCGGGCCGCCGGCATGCGCGGGAAATGCCGCCGCAAACCCCGCCAGCACTCGTGATCGCATTGGCACGATATCTGCTAAACCTCCCTCCTGAATCCGCATGGCGCGCCGCACGGGAGAGCAGCAACACCGCGCGCCACTGTGGTGAAGAGATGTGAACTTGCCGGGCAATCCCGTCCGGCGCCATTTTTTAAACAGGGGAGCGTAATGAAGAAAACTCGTTTGGCACTGGCCTTGGCATCCTGCCTGATGGCGGGCAGCGCGATGGCGCAATCGTCCGTCACCGTCAGCGGCCTGGTCGATGCCTTCGCAGGCAGTATGAAGAACAGCGGCGACACCGGCAGCAAGGCATCGGTGGGCTCGGGCGGCATGACCACGTCGTGGATCGGCTTCAAGGGCACCGAAGACCTGGGCGGCGGCCTGAGGGCCGAATTCAACCTGACCTCCTTCTTCCAGACCGATACCGGCGCCACCGGCCGCTTCTCGGGCGACAACCTGTTCTCGCGCGACGCCAACATCGCCCTGGCCGGCAGCTACGGCCGCGTGATGCTGGGCCGCGGCCTGGCGCCGAGCTTCCTGCCGACCGTGCTGTTCAACCCCTTCGGCGATTCGTTTACCTTCTCGCCGCTGGTGCTGCACGTCTATACGCCGTCGGGCAACTTCGGCTCGCGCACCTGGACCCAGGCCAACGCGGCCGACAGCGGCTGGAGCAATGAAATCATTTACACCACGCCCAAGTTCGGCGGCCTGCAAGCCAACCTGCACTATCAGTTCGGCGAAGTCGCCGGCCAGACCGGCAAGAAGAACATCGGCCTGAACGCCCTGTACTTCAACGGCGGCCTGGCCCTGACCGGCCTGTACTTCGACGCCCAGGTCAGCAACCCGAACTCGGGCGCGGCCATCATCGACGCCACCGCGCCGTTCTCCTCGATCACCCGCCAGAAGACCTGGATGGTCGGCGGCACCTATGACTTCCAGGTGGTCAAGCTGTATGGCACCTACCAGGCCAGCAAGGACACCACCGCCGGCAATCCGCAAGCCAAGGACAAGGTGTACAGCGTGGGCCTGTCGGCGCCGGTGGGCAACGGCTCGATCCTGGCCGGCTTCGCCCGCACCAAGCGCACCGGCGACCTGCTGGCCAGCACCACCGGCGACGTCTCGCGCAACACCACCTCGGTCGGCTACGACTATTTCATGTCCAAGCGCACCGACCTGTACGCGATCGTCATGAACGACAAGATCTCCAACAAGAGCTCGGGCGTGTCCTTCGGCCTGGGCATGCGCCATCGCTTCTGATGGCCTGAGCCGGTTGCCCGCGTCCCGATGAGGGGCGCGGACAAACGGACCGCCGCGCCGGTCTTCCTTCCCGGCGCGGCGGTCCGGGCAACAGCAGCAACGTAGTGCGGCAATCCGGCGACTCCTTCTGGCCGGCTTGCCGGTCTTGAGCCTGTGCTTCGGTGGAAGCCGCATTACCGGAATGCGCCGCGCATCGCGTCGCCGTGCCTGTCAGCTTTCCTTCCTGATCGCGCGCGCATTGCGGTTTCCACCTTTTTTTCTTTCAATCGCTTTTCGGGAGACTTCCCCATGCGTTCTTTCCGCTTCCTCGGCTGTTCGGCGGCGCTGCTGCTCGGCCTGGTATCGGCATCGTCCTCGTTCGCGCAAGAGACCAAGATCAAATTCCAACTGGACTGGCGCTTCGAAGGCCCGTCCGCGCTGTTCCTGGTGGCCAAGGCCAAGGGTTACTTCGCCCAGGAGAAACTGGACGTCACCATCGACGCCGGCAACGGTTCCGGCAATGCGGTCAACCGCGTCGCCTCCGGCACTTATGACATGGGCTTCGCCGACATGGCGGCCCTGATGGAATTCGCCGCCAACAATCCGGATGCGCCCTCCAAGCCGGTGGCCGTGATGATGGTGTACAACGACACCCCGGCCGCGATCTTTTCGCTGAAGAAATCCGGCATCAAGAAGCCGGCCGACCTGGTGGGCAAGAAGCTGGGCGCCCCGGTGTTCGACGCCGGCCGCCGGGGCTATCCCATCTTCGCCAAGGCCAATGGCCTGGACGCATCGAAGGCGCAATGGACCAGCATGGACCCGCCGCTGCGCGAAACCATGTTGGCGCGCGGCGACGTGGATGCCATCACCGGCTTCTACTTCACTTCGCTGCTGAACCTGAACGCGCGTGGCATCAAGGATGAAGACGTCAACGTGATGATGTTCCCGGACTATGGCGTGAAGCTGTACGGCAACGCCATCATCGCCTCCGACGCCATGATCAGGCAGAAGCCGGAGGCCATCAAAGCCTTCCTGCGCGCCTTTGCCAAGGCCACCAAGGACGTCATCGCCAATCCTGAAGCCGCCATCAAGGTGGTCAAGGAACGCGACGGCCTGATCGACGAAAAGCTGGAGCTGCGCCGCCTGAAGCTGGCGATCGCCAGCGCCATCGCCACGCCGCACGCCAAGTCGGAAGGCTACGGCCAGGTGTTCGCGCCGCGCCTGACGCTGATGGCCTCGCAGGTCTCGGACGCCTACGGCACCAAGACCCGCGTCAATGCCGACAAGATCTGGAACGGCAGCTTCCTGCCCTCCAGGACCGAACTGGACGTCTTGCCCAAGTAAGCGGCGCGCCGCGGCAGCGCATGTGCGCCGCGGCCGCCTGTGGAAAAAACCGATTCACATTTCAGATCCATGAGCGATACCTTCGTCGATTTCCGCCACGTCTATCTGGCTTATGACGGCGCCACCGAGTTCGCGGTGGAAGACATCGACCTGCAGACCAGGGCGGGCGAGTTCATCGCCATCGTCGGCCCGTCCGGCTGCGGCAAGTCCACCTTCATGAAACTGGCGACCGGCCTGAAACAGCCCAATCGCGGCAGCGTCGTCATCGATGGCCGGCCGGTGACCGGTCCGCTCAAGTTCGTGGGCATGGCCTTCCAGGCGCCAACCCTGCTGCCCTGGCGCACCACGCTGGACAACGTGCTGCTGCCGCTGGAGATCGTCGAGCCCTATCGCAAGGATTTCAAGCAGAAGAAAGCCGAATACGCCGAACGCGCGCTCAAGCTGCTCAAGACCGTGGGCCTGGATGGCTACGCCGACAAGTATCCCTGGCAGCTATCGGGCGGCATGCAGCAGCGCGCCTCGATCTGCCGCGCGCTGATCCACGAACCCAAGATGCTGCTGCTGGACGAGCCTTTCGGCGCGCTCGACGCCTTTACCCGCGAAGAACTGTGGTGCGTGCTGCGCGACCTGTGGGCCGAGCGCAAGTTCAACGTCATCCTGGTCACGCACGACCTGCGCGAGGCGGCCTTCCTGGCCGACACCATCTATGTGATGAGCAAGCGCCCGGGCCGCATCGTGGTGCGCCGCGAGAACCCGCTGCCGCGCCCCTGCGACCTGGAAACCACCTATACCGATGCCTTCAACGGCCTGGTGCACGAGCTGCGCGAGCATATCGGCCATGTGCGCAACACTTGAAGCGGCGGAGCAGACGACATGAAAAACCCGTTCAACGGCAAACTCAACAAAGCCGCCACCACGCTGGCGCCCTGGATCCTGCTGCTGGTCATTCTCGGCATCTGGCAGTTCGTCTGCAGCGTGTGGCAGGTCTCGGACTTCATCTTCCCCAGCCCGATGTCCATCATCCAGGCCATGGTCGAATTCTCCGGCCCGATCACCCAGCATGCGCTGTCCACCTTCTGGGTCACCATGGTGGGCTTCGCCATCGCGGTGGCGGTGGGCGTGTCGCTGGGTTTCATCATCGGCTCCTCGCCGATGCTGTACGCCGCGGCCTATCCGCTGATGACCGCCTTCAACGCCTTGCCCAAGGCGGCCTTCGTGCCGGTGCTGGTGGTCTGGTTCGGCATCGGCGCGGGTCCGGCGATCCTGACCGCCTTCCTGATTTCCTTCTTCCCGATCATGGTCAACATCGCCACCGGCCTGGCCACGCTGGAGCCCGAGCTGGAAGACGTGCTGCGGGTGCTGGGCGCGCGCCGCATGGATATCCTGCTCAAGGTCGGCTTGCCGCGCTCCATGCCGTATTTCTTTGCCTCGCTGAAGGTGGCCATCACGCTGGCCTTCGTCGGCTCCACGGTGTCCGAGATGAACGCCTCCAACGAGGGCATCGGCTACCTGCTGGTCTCGGCCGGCTCCTCGATGAAGATGCCGCTGGCCTTTGCCGGCCTGGTGGTGATCGGCGCAATGGCGATGGCCATGTACGAATTGTTCGCCATCATCGAAAAACGCACCACGGCCTGGGCGCATCGCGGCAACTGAGCCGGCGCCAAGGCGCGGCGGATACGCCACGGAATCGGGCCGAAACCCCGCTGCCGGCGCGGCCCGCAGTGAAAAGCGGTAGGCGGGCGGGCGCAATTTGTCTATGATGACGCGCGTGTGACGCGCCCGCATCCAGGGCGATGCAGCGATGGGCGGCGAAGGGGCCGCCAGGACCGAACGACAGAGAACGACAGGAAAATCACGTGAGCGCAGTTCCACTTCGCCTAGAAATCAGCCGTGTGCGCAAGGCCTATCCCGGCGTGCTGGCCAACGACGACGTCAGCCTGGCGGTGGCGCCGGGCGAAATCCACGCCGTGCTCGGGGAAAACGGCGCCGGCAAGTCCACCCTGATGAAAATCATTTTCGGCGCGGTCAAACCCGACGCCGGCGAGATCCGCTGGAACGGCGAGGCGGTGCAGATCGCCAACCCGCAAGTGGCGCGCCGTCTGGGCATCGCCATGGTGTTCCAGCACTTCTCGCTGTTCGACACGCTGACCGTGACCGAGAACATCGCGCTGGGCCTGGACGCCAAGACCGACCTGAAGGAGCTGGCGCAGCGCATCACCCGGACCGGCGAAAAATACGGCCTGGAACTGGAGCCGCACCGCCACGTGCATACGCTGTCGGTGGGCGAGCGCCAGCGCGTGGAGATCGTGCGCGCGCTGCTGACCAATCCGCAACTGCTGATCCTGGACGAACCGACCTCGGTGCTGACGCCGCAGGCGGTGGAAAAACTGTTCGTCACGCTGCGTCGCCTGGCCGACGAGGGTTGCAGCATCCTGTACATCAGCCACAAGCTCGACGAGATCCGCGCGCTGTGCCACAGCGCCACCGTCATGCGCGGCGGCCGCGTCACCGGTAA
The DNA here is from genome assembly GCA_009914615.1 of Herbaspirillum frisingense. Taxonomy (GTDB): domain Bacteria; phylum Pseudomonadota; class Gammaproteobacteria; order Burkholderiales; family Burkholderiaceae_D; genus Herbaspirillum; species Herbaspirillum frisingense_B. The sequence continues at coordinate 30,374 of WNDX01000026.1, read as the reverse complement.
CTGCGATCCGCGCAATGAAAGCAGCGCCAGCCTGTCGCGCATGATGATCGGCGATGAGCTGGTGCGCCTGACGCGCGAGCGCAATCCCGATTCCCAGCGCAACGAACGCAAGCTGCATGTCAATCGCCTGTCGCTGCCCAAGGCCCACCTGTTCGCCACCGAACTCAAGGAGATCGAGTGCGAAGTGCGCGCCGGCGAGATCGTCGGCATCGCCGGCGTCTCCGGCAACGGCCAGCAGGAACTGCTGGCGGCGCTGTCCGGCGAGGACCAGCGCGCCGCGCCTAACATGGTGATCCTGGGCGGCAGCCCGGTCGGCCATCTCTCGCCCAATCCGCGCCGCGCGGCCGGCCTGGGCCTGGTGCCGGAAGAGCGGCTGGGCCGCGGCGCGGTGCCGACGCTGTCGCTGACGGCCAATATGCTGCTGTCGCACCAGAAGACCCCGTACGTGAAGCGCGGCATGATCGATTTCGGCTTCACCCGTCGCGCTGCCGCGTCCATCATCGAGCGCTTCAAGGTCAAGGCGGCCGGCCCGGATGCACCGGCCAAGAGCCTGTCGGGCGGCAATCTGCAGAAATTCATAGTCGGCCGCGAAATGGAACGCAAACCCTCGGTGTTCGTGGTGGCCCAGCCGACCTGGGGCGTGGACGTGGGCGCCGCCGCCCAGATCCACGGCGAAATACTGAAACTGAAACAGGAAGGCTGCGCGGTGCTGGTGATCTCGGAAGAACTGGATGAATTGTTCGCGCTGTGCGACCGCTTGCACGTGATCGCCAAGGGTCGGCTGTCGCCCGCCATCCCCATCGAACAGGCCACGCGCGAGCAGGTCGGCGTGTGGATGAGCGGACTGTGGGACGAACAGGGCGGCGGCGCCGCGGAGGCGCGCCATGGCTGATCTGATGTCGCTGCCCTTCCGTCTCGAATTGCGCGGCGCGCCCTCGCGCGCCATGACTTACCTGTCGCCGGTGATCGCCATCGTCGCCACGCTGTTGCTGGGCGCACTGCTGTTCATGGCGCTGGGCAAGGATCCGCTGGCCGGGCTCAAGGTATTCCTGGTCGATCCCTTCAACGGCAAGCGCGCCATCAGCGAGCTGCTGTTGAAATCGGTGCCGTTGATCCTGTGCGCGCTGGGCCTGGCGGTGTGCTTCCGCGCCAGCATCTGGAACATCGGCGCCGAAGGCCAGTTCACCGTCGGCGCGCTGTGCTCGGGCGCCATGCTGGTGTGGCTGGATGTGCCGGGCCACGGCATCTCGGGCGGCATGGGCCTGCTGCTGATGATCGTCGCCGGCATCGCGGGCGGCGCGTTCTGGGCGGGGATCACCGCCTTCCTGCGCGACAGGTTCAATGCCAACGAAATCCTGGTATCGCTGATGCTGACCTATGTGGCGCAACTGCTGCTGATGTGGGCGGTGAACGGCCCGCTGAAGGATCCCAATGGCATGAACTTCCCGCAGTCCAAGGTGTTCTCGTCCGAATTCATGCTGCCCATGCTGCTCTCCGGCACCCGACTGCACGTGGGCTTCGCGGTGGCCATCGTCGCGGCGGTGCTGATGGCGATCTTCATGATGCGCAGCCTGCGCGGTTTCTCGCTGATGGTGGGCGGCGTGGCGCCGCACGCCGCGCGCTATGCCGGCTTCTCGGCGCGCTCGGCGCTGTGGGTGTCGCTGCTGATCTCGGGCGCCTTTGCCGGTCTGGCGGGGGCCTTCGAGATCGCCGGACCGATCGGCCAGTTGCTGCCGTCGGTGTCGCCGGGCTACGGCTTCGCCGCCATCATCGTGGCCTTCATCGGCCGCCTGCATCCGGTCGGCGCCATCCTCGGCGGCCTGATCATGTCGCTGCTGTACCTGGGCGGCGAGCTGGCGCAGTCGCGCCTGGGCCTGCCGTCGGCGATCACCGGCGTGTTCCAGGGCATGCTGCTGTTCCTGCTGCTGGCATGCGACACGCTGATCGATTACCGCCTGGCGTGGAAGAAGAAAGTCTAAGGAACGGCCATGGAACAACTCGCCCCCCCTCATCGCGGCCTCGATCAATGCCGGCACGCCGCTGCTGCTGGCGGCCATCGGGCTGCTGATCAACGAACGCTCCGGCGTGCTCAACCTCGGCGCCGAAGGCATGATGCTGGTCTCGGCCATCGCCGGTTTCGCGGTCGGCTATGCCACCAGGAGCCCACTGCTGGGCTTTGCGGCCGGCGCCGTGTGCGGCATGCTGATGGCCACGCTATTCGCCTGGCTGGCGCTGCGCCTGGCGACCAACCAGGTCGCCACCGGCCTGGCGCTGTCGATCTTCGGCGCCGGCCTGTCGGCCTTCGTCGGACAGCGCTTCGTGGGCCTGGCGCTGCCGGCCCAGCCCAATGCGGTGCCGCTCCTGGGGGAGATTCCCTTCTTCGGCCCGGCGCTGTTCCATCAGCATTGGATGAGCTACGTGGCCTTTGCGCTGTGCCTGGCCAGCATCTGGTTCCTGTACCGCACGCGCGCCGGCCTGGTGCTGCGCGCAGTGGGCGAATCGCCGGAGTCGGCGCATGCGCTGGGCTATTCGGTGCGCGGCATCCGCTACCTGGCGCTGCTGTTCGGCGGCGGTTGCTGCGGCCTGGCCGGCGCCTACATGTCGCTGGTCTATACGCCGATGTGGGTCGAAGGCCTGGTGGCCGGGCGCGGCTGGATCGCGCTGGCGCTGACCGCTTTCGCCACCTGGCGACCGGCACGGGTATTGCTCGGCTCGCTGCTGTTCGGCGGCGTCACCATCGCTCAGTTCTACCTGCAAGGCATGGGCGTGACGATCCCGTCGCAGATCCTGTCGATGGCGCCGTATGTGGCGACCATCGTGGTGCTGGCGCTGATCTCGCGCAACCCGGACTGGATCCGCCTGAACATGCCGGCGTCCTTGGGCAAGCCGTTCCGCCCGGGCGCCAATTGAATCGCCTGCATTGAATTTCTTGTAGTCCGCCATCCACGCAACACGCACTTAACCACTGACCTAGAGGGAGAACACAATGAAGATTTCGCGCAGGGCGTCGCTCACGATGCTCGCCACCCTGGCCGCGGCAACCCTGATCGGTTGCGGCAAGAAGGAAGAAGCCGCGCCGGCGGCCCCGGCCGCGGCGCCTGCCGCTGCAGCGCCCGCCGCCGATCCGCTGAAGGTCGCCTTCGTCTATACCGGCCCGGTCGGCGACGCCGGCTGGACCTTCGCCCACGACAAGGGCCGCAAGGCGGTCGAGGAGAAGTTCGGCGACAAGGTCAAGACCACCTTCGTGGAAAACATCCCCGAATCCGCCGCCGACGCCGAACGTGTGTTCCGCCAGTTGGCCACCGACGGCAACAAGCTGATCTTCGGCACCACCTTCGGCTACATGGAAGCGATGCTGAAGGTCGCCAAGGAATTCCCGGACGTGAAGTTCGAACACGCCACCGGCTTCAAGACCGCCGACAACCTGGCGCAGTACGACGTGCGCACCTATGAAGGCGCCTATCTGGCCGGCGTGGTCGCGGGCAAGATGAGCAAGTCGGGCAAGCTGGGCGTGGTGGCGTCGGTGCCTATCCCCGAAGTGATCCGCAACATCGACTCCTTCACGCTGGGCGCGCGTTCGGTCAATCCGAAGGCGACCACCGCCGTGGTCTGGGTCAACAAGTGGTTCGACCCGGGCAAGGAGCGTGAAGCCGCCACCACCCTGATCGGCCAGGGCGTGGATGTGCTGATGCAAAACACCGACTCCGCCGCCGTGGTGCAGACCGCGCAGGAAAAAGGCGTGTACGCGTTCGGCTGGGACAGCGACATGACCAGCTTCGGCCCCAAGGCCCACCTGGCGGCATCGATGATCAACTGGGGCGTGTACTACACCGCCCGCGTGCAGGCCGTGCTGGACGGTTCCTGGAAGACCGGCACCAGCTGGATCGGCCTGAAGGAAAACGGCATCGACCTGGCGGCTTTCAATCCTGAATTGCCCGCCGACGTGAAGTCGCTGGTGGAAGAGCGCAAGAAGGGCATCGTCGATGGCAGCGCGCCGATCTGGAAGGGTCCGATCAAAGACAACGCCGGCAAGGAAGTGCTGGGCAAGGACGCCGTGGCTGACGACGGCTTCCTGCATGGCATCAAGTTCTACGTCGAAGGCGTGGACGGCAAGGTACCGAGCTGATCGCGACAGGATGGAACGACGGCGCCCCAGCGCGCCGTCTGACCGACCGGGGCCGGAAGCGCTGCGAGGCGTTTCCGGCCCTTTTTCTTGCGCCGGCGGAAGTCACGCATAATTGCCCGCATCGATCCCACGGAGAGCGCCATGTCCGCTGCCCTGCCCGTCCTGATCCTGCACGCGACCCTGCCGGTACCCGCCGGCCAGGCCTATGCCTTTCTCGCCGATCCGCGCAACATGACGCAATGGGCCTCCGGCCTGGGCCAGGGCTTGCGGCAGGAGGGCGATGCCTGGGTGGCCGACGGCGAGCAGGGCAAGGTGACGATACGCTTCGCCGCGTCCAACCCTTACGGCGTGCTGGATCACGAGGTGACGCTGCCCGACGGCGCCCGGGTGGCGGTGCCGATGCGCGTGGTGGCCAACGGTGAGCAGGCCAGCGAGCTGATGTTCACGCTGTTCCGCCAGCCCGGCATGGATGTCGCCAGGTTCACCGCCGACGCCAAATGGGTGATGGGCGACCTGCAACGGCTCCAGCAATTGTTGACGCCTCCCGATCCAGCCTGAAGCTGACCCCGGCGGGCGCCCCGATCCGCCGAAAACCCGCGATCCGCCGCTATCGCAGCGCCATCCTGCCTGTATAATGCACAGCCAATATTCGCGGGAAGCGGCGTTTGCCTTGGCTTTCCGCCGCACCAGAGCCCAGGATTTATGCAAAAAGCCCGCAAACCGATCGACATCAAGATTTCCACCGTAGTTGCCATCTCGGCAATTCTGCATGAAACCGATCCGGCAGCGCTGGAACAGGCGCTCAAGGACATGACCGGCGGCGTTTCCGATTTCTTCGAAGACGAGTTTGCGGTGCTGGATGTCGGCGCGCTGGACGCCGAAGCCGCCGCCGGCATCGACTGGACCGCGCTGGCCGCGCTGTTCAAGCAATTCCGCCTCAACACCGTCGCCGTGCGCAATGCGCCGGAAGACTTGCACGCCGGCATCGTGGCCCATGGCCTGGCCATCGACAGCGGCGCCGCCACCGGCGGCCCGGCCAATGCCCGCGCCCAGGAAAACGCGATGATGGCCTCGGTGGCCGCCGCCGCGCCGGCGCCCCAGCCTGCGCCGGAACCCGAACCGGCGCCGCAGCCCGCTCCCGTGCAGGCAGCGCCCGCGCCGGCCGCCCGCACCATGATCGTCGATACCCCGGTGCGCGCCGGCCAGCGCATCTACGCGCGCGGCGCCGACCTGGTGATCATGGCGGCGGTCAACAACGGCGCCGAGATCATCGCCGACGGCAGCATCCACGTGTACGCCCCGCTGCGCGGCCGCGCACTGGCCGGCGCCTCGGGCAATACCGAAGCGCGCATCTTCACCGCCTCGCTGGAAGCGGAACTGGTATCCATCGCCGGGGTCTATCGGACCTTCGAGAACGGCCATCCGGCGGAGATCGCGGGCAAGCAGGTGCAGGTGCGCCTGAACGGCGAACGCATCGACGTGCTGCAGATGAAGGCGTCGTAATCGTAAGACGGCGCCGGCACCCATCATTCATATCCGCCGGGACCACCCGGCCTCTGTTCTTCTTAAGGAGTTTTTCGTGGCAAAAATCATCGTTGTGACTTCAGGTAAGGGCGGCGTCGGCAAAACGACGTCGAGCGCCAGTTTCGCATCGGGCCTGGCGATGCGCGGCCACAAGACGGCCGTGATCGACTTCGACGTCGGCCTGCGCAACCTGGACCTGATCATGGGCTGCGAACGCCGCGTGGTCTATGACCTGATCAACGTGATCAACAAGGAAGCCACCCTGAACCAGGCCCTGATCAAGGACAAGCACTGCGACAACCTGTTCATCCTGCCGGCCTCGCAGACCCGCGACAAGGACGCCCTGACCGAAGAAGGCGTGGAGCGCGTGCTGGACGACCTGGCCAAGATGGACTTCGAATACATCATCTGCGACTCCCCCGCAGGCATCGAGCACGGCGCCGTGATGGCCCTGACCTTCGCCGACGAGGCGGTGGTGGTGACCAACCCGGAAGTGTCGTCGGTGCGCGATTCGGACCGCATCCTGGGCATCATCCAGGCCAAGTCGCGCCGCGCTTCGGCCGGCGGCGAGCCGGTCAAGGAACACCTGCTGATCACCCGCTACGCGCCCAAGCGCGTGGAAGGCGGCGAGATGCTGTCGTACACCGACGTGCAGGAAATCCTGCGCATCCCCCTGATCGGCATCATCCCCGAGTCGGAGTCGGTGCTGGCCGCCTCCAACCAGGGCAGCCCGGCCATCCACATGAAGGATACCGATGTGGCCCAGGCTTACCAGGACGTGGTGTCGCGCTTCCTTGGCGAGAACGTCGAGCTGCGCTTCACCAACTACGAAAAGCCGGGCTTCCTGCAGCGCATTTTCGGAGGTAAGTGACATGTCCCTGCTTTCATTCCTGTTCCCGACCAAGCCCAAGAGCGCGGTTGCAGCAAAGGAACGGCTGCAGATCATCATCGCCCGCGAGCGCTCCAACGGCCGCCAGGGCCCGGATTTCCTGCCGGCGCTGCATAAGGAACTGATCGAGGTGATTTCCAAGTACACCAAGGTCAACGCCGACGACATCAAGATCTCGCTGGATCGCCAGGGCAACCTGGAGGTGCTGGACGTTAACGTGGTGCTGCCGGACGCCGATTCGGCGCCGACCGCCTGACGCCGCACCGGCGGGCCCGGCCCGCCTCCGGGGCTCCCTGCGAGGAGCCTGTCGAGGGCAGCCTGGCTGCCCTTTCTTTTGTCCATGCCTCCCTGCACCGATAGTGATGCGATGAAGCTCGGGATCCTGTCCTCCTCCGCCGATTGCGTGGCCCTGCTGCGCCAGCTCGCCGCCGGCCGCGACTGCGCGGTGTATGCCGGCGCCGACGGGCTGGCGGCTGCGCGCGAAGACGGGGTCGGCATGCTGGTGGTGGATCTGGACGGACTGGAAGCGCACGCGACGCAGGCCGCCGAAGGCGTGAGCGCCTTTCGCCAGTCGGCGCCGCAGCCGCATGGCGGCACGCCGGCGCCGGCCGTGCTGCTGCTGGCGGCCGCGCCCCAGAAAGCCTTGCTGCAGACGCTGCGCGCGGCCGGCGCCGACGATTACCTGCTCAAACCCATCCGCCGCAACGAGTTGGCGCTGCGCCTGGAATTGCTGATGCGCGCCGCCGATCCGCAGACCGATGCCGCGCGCCTGGTGGAGGCCGGCGGCTTCAGCTTCGACCTGACGCGCCTGCGCGTGTCGCATCCCGCGCGGCCGGCGCTGGATGCGGCCTTGACGCAGAAGGAAGCCGAACTGGCCCTGCTCTTGCTGCAACACCTCGGTCGGCCACTGTCGCGCGCCTTTTTGCAGGAGCGCATCTGGGGCGCCGAACCCGAATTGCCCACGCGCACCATCGACACCCATGTCTCGCGCGTACGCAGCAAGCTCGGCCTCAAGCCCGAGCACGGCTACCGGCTGGCCACCGTGTATGGCTACGGCTACCAGCTGGAGCGCCTGGGGCCGCCACCGGGCGCCTGATGGCGCCTGATTCCATCCGGGCAACTTTGTTGTATTCCAGTGCGCCCCGGCAGCCGAAAACTGATCCATATCAGGGACGAATACCGATTATCGGCCCCGCGCCAAACCCCTTATTACGCAGCGGGTATAATACGCAGGCATAAGAGGGCGAAATCAGCCCATATTTGCACCATTCCAGCTCATCGGCCCCTGCTGCCGCGTACTTCCATGCATTTGCTCGCCGTCGGACTCAACCACACTACCGCGCCGGTTTCGCTGCGCGAGAAAGTGGCGTTCCCCGCTGACCAGATCGGTCAGGCGGTGGCGGCGGCGCGCGCCTGGTTCGGTGGCAACGACAGGATCATCTCTGCCGGCGAAGCCGCCATCCTCTCCACCTGCAACCGCACCGAACTGTATGCCGCGGCCGCCGCGGGCAAGGATGGCGTGGAGTTCGCCATCGACCGCACCGCGCAGTTCCTGGCCGAGTACCACAAGATTCCCTACGCCGACCTGCGTCCCTTCCTCTATTCGCTGCCGCAGGACAATGCCGTGCGCCATGCCTTCCGCGTCGCCTCCGGGCTGGACTCGATGGTGCTGGGCGAGCCGCAGATCCTGGGCCAGATGAAGGACGCGGTGCGCCAGGCGGATGCCGCCGGCGGCCTGGGCACGTATCTGCACCAGCTGTTCCAGCGCACCTTCGCGGTCGCCAAGGAAGTGCGCACCACCACCGAGATCGGCGCGCACAGCGTGTCGATGGCGGCGGCCGCGGTGCGGCTGTCGCAGCGCATCTTCGATTCCATCGCCGGCCAGAACGTGCTGTTCATCGGCGCCGGTGAAATGATCGAACTGTGCGCCACCCACTTCGCGGCGCAGAATCCCAAGACCCTGACCGTGGCCAACCGCACCATGGAACGCGGCGAGACGCTGGCGCACCGCTTCAACGGCAGCGCCATCCGCCTGGCCGACCTGCCCACGCAGCTGGCGCGCTTCGACATCGTGGTGTCCTGTACCGCCTCGTCGCTGCCCATCATCGGTCTGGGCCTGGTCGAGCGCGCGGTCAAGGCGCGCCGCCACAAGCCCATCTTCATGGTCGATCTGGCCGTGCCGCGCGATATCGAGGCCGAAGTCGGCCGCCTGGACGACGTCTTCCTGTACACCGTGGACGATCTGGCCTCGGTGGTGCAAAGCGGCGTCGAGAACCGCCAGGCCGCCGTGGCGCAGGCCGAAGCGATCATCGAAACCCGCGTGCAGTCCTTCATGCACTGGATCGACAGCCGCGCCATGGTGCCGCTGATCCAGGATCTGCACGAAACCGGCGAGGCGCTGCGCCTGGCCGAGCTGGAGCGCGCGCGCAAGATGCTGGCCAAGGGCGATGACATCGAAGCCGTCCTGGAAGCGCTCTCCAAGGGCCTCACGGCCAAGTTCCTGCATGGCCCGCAACAGGCCCTGCACCACGCGCAAGGCGACCAGCGCTCGCAGCTGGTCTCGCTGCTGCCGCAACTGTTCCGCACCAAGCGTTAGCTGTCCTCCTTCCGCGTCCGCATCTTCGCGTGCGGGCCGTCCCGCCGCAGCCGCCTTGGCCGCCGGCCACGCCGCATATCCTCTTTACCGCATTCAAGCCCATGAAACCATCGATGCTCGCCAAACTCGACCAGCTTGCCGAACGGCTGGAAGAGCTCAACAGCCTGCTGGCGCAGGAAGACGCCACGTCCAACATGGACAATTTCCGCAAGATGACGCGCGAGCACGCCGAGCTCGGCCCGCTGGTGGCGCTCTACCTGGATTACGCGCAGGCCGGCCAGGACATCAAGACCGCGCAGGAATTGCTGGCCGATCCCGACATGAAGGAGTTCGCCCAGGACGAGATCGACGGCGCCAAGGCGCGCATGGGAGCGCTGGAAGGCGATCTGCAAAAGATGCTGCTGCCCAAGGATCCCAACGACGAGCGCAACATCTTCCTGGAAATCCGCGCCGGCACCGGCGGCGACGAATCGGCGCTGTTCGCCGCCGACCTGCTGCGCATGTACACCCGCTATGCCGAACGCCAGCGCTGGCAGGTGGAGATCGTGTCGTCCTCCGAATCCGAGCTGGGCGGCTACAAGGAAGTGATCGCCCGCATCGCCGGCCTGGGCGCCTATTCGCGCCTGAAGTTCGAATCCGGCGGCCACCGCGTGCAGCGCGTGCCGGCCACCGAAACCCAGGGCCGCATCCACACCTCGGCCTGCACGGTGGCGGTGATGCCGGAAGCCGACGAGGTCGAGGACGTGGACATCAATCCCGCCGAGATCCGCATCGACACTTACCGCGCCTCCGGCGCCGGCGGCCAGCACATCAACAAGACCGATTCGGCGGTGCGCATCACCCACCTGCCCACCGGCATCGTGGTGGAATGCCAGGACGACCGCAGCCAGCACAAGAACAAGGCCCAGGCCATGAAGGTGCTGGCCGCGCGCATCAAGGATGTGCAACTGCGCGAGCAGCAATCCAAGGAAGCCGCCACCCGCAAGTCGCTGATCGGCTCGGGCGACCGCAGCGAGCGCATCCGCACCTACAACTTCCCGCAGGGGCGCATGACCGACCACCGCATCAACCTGACGCTGTACAAGCTGGATTTCATCATGGACGGCGACCTGGATGAACTGACCAATGCCCTGATCACCGAGCACCAGGCCGAACTGCTGGCGGAACTGGGCGACGACTGACACGACGCTGACGGCTCGCATTGGCACACGGCGCTACGGTGCGGCTACCGTAGCGGCGACGGCGGCAAAACAGGAACCAAACGGCCGGCGGCGGTTCTGAGCAACTTGCATCGCACAACTCGCCTGAGGGGGCGGCGTGCAAGCAACCGGGGCTCTCCACTACAATCCGTCATGGCATCTGCGCCAGGACGGTCAACCACCCATATCAAAGCGAACAATTCATGAAATCATCCAAGTCGGTATTCCTGCTGGTGGCGCTGGTGTGCGTCGCGCTGCTCGGCTTCGCCATGTATCTGCAGATCGTCGAAGAAATGCAGCCTTGCCCGCTGTGCGTGATCCAGCGCTATATGTTCATCCTGGTGGCGGCGTTCTCGCTGCTGGCCTATTTCATGCCCGCGCCGGCGCGCCGCGGCAGCGCCGCGCTGGGCGTGCTGGCGGCGCTGGGCGGCGCCGGCACCGCGATCTGGCACCTGTACGTGAAGGCGCATCCGGGCGTGTCGTGCACCACCGATCCGCTGGAAACCGCGCTCAACCAGTTGCCCACTGCCAAGCTGTGGCCGCAGATGTTCACCGCCGACGGCTTCTGCTCGGCGCCGTGGCCGCCGGTGTTCGGCCTGCAGATCCCGACCTGGGCGCTGACCTGGTTCGTGATCCTGGGCCTGGCGCTGCTGATCCAGGTGTTCAAGCGCGCCCCGTCGCGTTTCGGCTACTGAGTCCGATCCCCGCATGGAACACGCATCCAGCTTCGCCGGCTGCACGCTGGCGACGGTATTGAAGACGGCGCCGCTGGATGCGCTGGAAAACCGCATCCTGCTTTGCCATGCGCTGCGCCTGACGCGGGTGCAGCTGATCACGCAATCCGAGCGCCGGCTGACGCTGGCCGAAGCCGATGCGCTGGGCGCGCTGTTCGCGCGCCGGCTGCGCGGCGAGCCGATTGCCTACATCGTCGGCGCGCGCGAATTCTACGGACTGGATTTCCGCGTCACGCCGGACGTGCTGATCCCGCGGCCGGATACCGAGCTGCTGGTGGAACTGGCCATGGAGCGCCTGCCGCAAGGTGGACGCCTGCTGGACATGGGGACCGGTTCGGGTGCGATCGCGGTGGCCATTGCGCATACGCGGCCCGACGCCTCGATTTCGGCGCTCGACGCCAGCGCCGCCGCGCTGGAGGTGGCGCGCGGCAATGCGTCCACCAACGGCGTGCAAGTGGATTTCCGCCTGAGCGACTGGTACCAGGGACTGCCGGCAGCCACGCCGGCGTTCGATGTCATCGCGGCCAACCCGCCCTATATCGTCGCCGGCGACGCGCACCTGTCGCAGGGCGATCTGCGCTTCGAACCGGTCGATGCATTGACCGATCATGCCGACGGCCTGTCGGACTTGCGCAGCATCATCGCCGGCGCCGGCGCGCATCTGCGGCGCGGCGGCTGGCTGCTCATGGAGCACGGCTACGACCAGGCGGCAGCGGTGCGCGCCCTGCTGTCGGGAACCGGGTTCGGCGAGGTGCAGAGCTGGAAGGATCTGGCCGGCATCGAGCGGGTGAGCGGCGGGCGGCTGGGCTGAGCGCGGGCGCCTGCGATCACTTCAAACGCCGATACGGCAAACACGGAACGTCAACAGTCGCCGGATCCCGGCCTTCACCAGGACGACGGCCGGGTTCAATCCCGGCGACATCGTCCTGACGGAAATCAGAACCCCGCGACTGTTGCACAGTCCACGGAGACGGCCAGCGCCCCGCTCAAGCCGCCCGCTTCCCTCCCCCATCCGGCCCGAACGGCACATCGGCCACGGTGATGCCTTGCCGCTCGGGATGCTCGATCATCGCCAGCAAGGAAGCTTCCTTCTGCTTGGCCGCCTTCAGGTGGCGCTCCTTCACGTGACCGTAGCCGCGAATATCTTCCGGAATGCGCGCCACCGCGACCACCTGCGCCAGATTGTCGGCCGTCAGCTTGCCCAGCAAGCGCACGACAGTCGCCTCGTACTCCCCGATCAGCGCCCGCTCCTGCTTGCGTTCCGTGGTGTAGCCGAAGGGATCGAACGCCGTGCCGCGCAGGAAGCGCAGCTTGGCCAGTACGCCGAAGGCCGGCATCATCCATGCGCCGTACTGCTTCTTGACCAGATGCCCCTTGTCGTCGTGCTTGGCCAGCAGCGGCGGCGCCAGGTGGAATTTGATCTGGTAATCGCCTTCGAACATCGATGCAATCTTGTCGCGGAAAGTACCGTCGGTGTAGAGCCGCGCGACTTCGTACTCGTCCTTGTAGGCCATCAGCTTGAACAGATACTGCGCCACCGCCTGGGTCAGCTTGAGCGGCTTGCCGGCTTCGCCCAGCGCGCTTTCGGCGGTACGCACCTGCTGCACGAAGTCGCTGTAGCGGCGTGCATAGGCGGCGTTCTGGTAGGCGCTCAGGAAAGTCACGCGACGCTCCACGGTCTCTTCCAGCGAGGGCGCGCGCTTGAACTCGATCACCTGGGCCGTCATGCCGTTGCGCTTGGCGGCGTTGAGCACGGTATCGATGTCATGCGCCGCCACGCGGCCCCACGAAAACGCCTGCTTGTTGAACTCCACCTGTTGCGCGTTCAGCTCGATGGCGCGCAGCAGCGCCGCGTCCGACAGCGGCACCCAGCCTCGCTGCCAGGCATAGCCCAGCATGAACATATTGGTCGCGATGGCGTCGCCCATCAGTGCGGTGGCAATGCGGCCCGCGTCCACCAGCGCCAGGTTGTCGCGGCCACAGGCCTTGGCAATCTCGCCTTCGCTGGAAGCCGTCGGGAATTGCCAATCCGGATTGCGCACGAAGGCCGCCGTCGGGGTCTGGGTCGAGTTCACCGCCGCATGCGTGCGGCCCTCGCCCATGCGCGACAAGGCATCGCGGCTGGCGGCCACGATCACGTCGCAGCCGATCACCAGGTTCGCCGCGCCGGTCCCCACGCGCGTGGAATAGATGTGATCGGCCTGCTCGGCCACCCGCACGTGCGACATCACGGCGCCGCCCTTCTGCGCCAGCCCGGTCATGTCCAGCACCGAGCAGGCGCGGCCTTCCAGATGCGCCGCCATGGCGATGATCTGGCCGATGGTGATCACGCCGGTGCCGCCCACGCCGGCGACCAGGATGCCGTAAGGCTCGGCCAGCGACGGCAGCGCCGGTTCGGGCAGCTTGGGCGTGGCGGGCGCACTGTCGCCCGCGGCGCCGGCCTGGACGCGTGCCGGCTTCTTCAGCTTGCCGCCTTCGACGGTGACGAAGCTGGGACAGAAGCCGTTCACGCAGGAATAATCCTTGTTGCAGGACGACTGGTTGATCTGGCGCTTGCGGCCGAATTCGGTCTCCAGCGGCTCCACCGAGAGGCAATTGGATTGCACGCTGCAATCGCCGCAGCCCTCGCAGACGGCTTCGTTGATCACGGCGCGCTTGGCCGGATCGGGATAGGCGTTGCGTTTGCGGCGGCGACGCTTTTCCGAGGCGCAGGTCTGGTCATAGATCATGGCCGACACGCCGCTCACTTCGCGCAGCTCGCGCTGCACCGCGTCCAGCTCGCTACGGTGACGGATGGTCACGCCTTCGGCCCACCTGGTGCCGGCCGGATACTTGTCCGGCTCGTCGGTCACCACGATGATGGGATTGACGTTCTCGGCCGCCAGCTGGCGCGAGATCATGGCCGGATCCAGCGGGCCGTCGAATTCCTGGCCGCCGGTCATGGCCACGGCGTCGTTGTAGAGGATCTTGTAGGTGATGTTGACGTTGGCCGCGACCGCCGCGCGCACCGCCAGCAGGCCCGAGTGGAAGTAGGTGCCGTCGCCCAGGTTGGCAAACACGTGCTTCTCGCTGGTGAAGGGCGCCTGCCCGACCCAGGTCACGCCTTCGCCGCCCATGTGGGTGAAGACATTGGTTTCGCGGTCCATCCAGGTCACCATGTAATGGCAGCCGATGCCGGCCAGGCCGCGGCTGCCTTCGGGCAACTTGGTGGAGGTGTTGTGCGGGCAGCCCGAGCAGAAATGCGGAATGCGATCCTTGGTCGGATCGGGCTTGGTGCTGATATTGAGCGTGGCTTCCTTGGCTTCCAGATAGGCGACACGGGCGCGCACGCGCTGCTCGACCGGATGGCCGGCGAAGTAGCGCGAGATGCGCGTGGCGATGGCGCGCGCGATCTGCGCCGGGTTCAGTTCATAGGTCGCCGGCAGCAGCCAGTTGCCGTGGCCTTCGCGCTGCGAGCCACTCCATTCGCCGGTGTCGTCGAACTTGCCGACCACGCGCGGACGCACGTCGTCGCGCCAGTTGTAGAGTTCTTCCTTGAGCTGGTATTCGAGGATCTGGCGCTTTTCTTCCACCACCAGGATCTCGTCCAGGCCCTGCGCGAATTCGCGCACGCCTTCGGCTTCCAGCGGCCAGGTCATGCCGACCTTGTAGAGCCGGATGCCGATGTCGCTGGCCACCTGCTCGTCGATGCCCAGGTCTTCCAGCGCCTGGCGCGTATCGAGATAGGACTTGCCGGCGGTAATGATGCCGATGCGGGCGCGCGGGCTGTCCCAGATGATGCGGTTGAGCTTGTTGACGCGCGCATAGGCCAGCGCAGCGTACCACTTGTAGTTGTTCATCCGTGCCTCCTGCGCCAGCACGGCGTCGGGCAGGCGGATGTTGAGACCGTCCGGCGGCAGTTCGAAATCGGGGATCTGGATCTTCACGCGATCAGGGTCGATCATCACCGACATGCCGGACTCGACCAGGTCGGTCACGCATTTCATCGCCACCCACAGCCCGGTGTAGCGGCTCATGGCCCAGCCGTGCAGGCCGTAGTCGAGGTATTCCTGCACCGTGGAGGGATACAGCACCGGGATGCCGCAGGCCTTGAGGATGTGCTCGCTCTGGTGCGCGGCGGTGGAAGACTTGGCGGCGTGATCGTCGCCAGCGATCACCAGCACGCCGCCGTGCTTCGACGTGCCGGCCATGTTGGCGTGCTTGAAGACATCGCAGCAGCGATCCACGCCCGGGCCCTTGCCGTACCACAGCGAAAACACGCCGTCGTGCTTGGCGCCGGGGAACAGGTTGACCTGCTGGGTGCCCCATACGCTGGTGGCGGCCAGGTCTTCGTTCATGCCGGGATGGAACTTGACCTGATGGGCTTCCAGGTATCTCCTGGCCTTCTCTGCCGTCTGATCCACCGCGCCCAGCGGCGAGCCGCGGTAACCGGTGATGAAGCCGGCGGTGTCGAGCCCCGCGCGCACGTCGTACTGGCGCTGCAGGATGGGCAGGCGCACCAGCGCCTGGATACCGGTCATGAAGACGCGGCCGCGCTCAAGCGTGTATTTGTCGTCCAGGGATACGTCGTCCAGCAGCAAGCGGCTGGATGGTAGGGGTGCGTTCATGCGGTCTCCGTGCCAAAAATCTTGTTCTTGGTTGCACATGCGCCCGCTCCGCTTGGCTTGGTGTCTGCCTGGCAATTCGGGCGAATTTGGAAACGCCTTGTCTTGTGGATCAGGATTTCCGTTCTGTTATGTGCTCAAGTTAGCACAAGGCTGAACCGCCCGCTACGCGCGTCGCAGCAGGGTTTTCGGGCTTTTTTGGCAAGCCGGTAACAGTTTCCGCAGGACGTGCGGCAAGACAGGATTTGCAAAGAAGAAAATGCCGGAAAGGCGAAAATAACAACATTTCCGGCTGAAAAAAAAGATGCCCGATGAGCTCAAGTGTTACAAGCAAGACGCGAGTGTAACAACCGGTAAAAGACATTGGAGGGTCGGCGCGGCTGGCGTTTAATAAGAATCACTTGAGCAGCGGATCGATTGGTATCCATTCTTTGAGCAAGGTTCCTCCCCTCTAGTGTTGAAAGCACCACTAGCTCGCGGATCTGGCCTCCCCTGTCAGATCCGCTTTTTTATTGCCGGCCGGTTTCTGCCTGCGCTCCGCACATCCCTCATGCCCCTTCACCCGCCGTCGGCCTGACGAAAATCAGGCCCCGGCATCGTTAGTCGCGCTCGGCAACCGGCCTTGGAGAAACAACCAACGGCGCCGGCTTGCGACCTGCGCCGGAGCCAGAACGGCAGGCGCGCCTCAGCCGGCGCGATTGGGCGGCAGGTTGGTTTCGCCGGCCAGCAGGGTGTTGGCAGGCAAGGTTTCCGACTGTTTCAGGCGCTCATACAGGGCCGTGAAATCGGGTGCGGTATCGTTGAACAGCTGTTCGAAATCGCGGATCACGAAATAGGTTTCCTGATACGAGTCGATCTTGTACAGCGTGCGCATGATGCGCTCGACCTGGAAGGGAATGCGGCGCGGCTGGTCGCTGGAGAGGCAGTATTCCACCTCGCCGCCCGACGACAGGATGCCGGCGCCATAGATGCGCAGGCCCTGCTCGCTCTGGATCAGGCCGAATTCGATGGTGTACCAGTACAGGCGAGCCAGATAAGCCAGGCCGTCCAGCTTGAGCGCCTTCAGGCCGCCCTTGCCGTATTCCTGCAGATGCTCGGCGAAGATGGGGTTGAACAGCAGCGGTACGTGGCCGAAGAAATCGTGGAACACGTCGGGCTCGACGATGTAGTCGAACTCATGCTCCTCGCGCAGCCAGACCGTGACGGGGAAACGGCGATTGGCCAGGTGCTCGAAGAAGGTGTGATCCGGCACCAGGCCGGGCACCGCGACCAACTGCCAACCGGTGGCCTTGTACAAGGCTTCGGTGGTGCGGTCGAAACGCGGGATGCCTTGCGAGACGTCCAGCGCCTTCAGGCTATCGATGAAGACATCGCAGGCGCGGCCGGGAATCAGCTTGGCTTGCCGTTCATGGAGACGGCGCCACAGCGCGTGTTGCTCGGGGGTGTAACGCTCCCAGTTCTGCGCCACCACGTAGTTGGCGTCGGCCTGGCTGTAATCGCCGCGCAATGCGCCGCTGTCGGATTTTGTCGCGACAGTGGCGAAAAAGTCATCGGTGTTGGGATTGGTGCTCATGGCAAATCCGTTTTCAAGGTGAGGCGCATATTATGCGCTGCATTGCACGGGCGGTCATGTGCGCCCGTGCAAAACGGCCTCGGGAAACAGAGTCAGGATTTGGGCGGCGGCGCGCCGTCCTTGCCCTTGGCGCCGATGCCGGTGACCCGCGCGCCCCACTTGAGCAGCGCCTTGAAATTGGCCTTGACGATGTAGTCCAGCATGGCGACCTGCTCCTCCATCGCCTCCTGGAAGATGGTGGCCGAATTGGCCGGCTTGATCTTGAGATAGGCATCGGCCTCGCCGTAGTCGCGCTGGATCTCCATGCCGGCCTTCTTGGCGATGTGCATCATCACCTTGTTGGACGACAGGCAGTGCGTGTACAGGGTATCGACGTCGGCATTGCGGCAACGCATGGCAGCGCGCGTGAACAGCTTGGTGCCTACGCCCAGGCCGCGCGCCGCGGCCGACACCGAGACGCCGAACTCGGCCACCACCGGCTTGATGGTGGCGCCGCTCAGGCGCGTCTTTTCCTTGGGCGCGAAGGCCAGGTGGCCTACGCCCAGCAGACGCAGCCGACGGTCATAGACGCCGAACACGGTGTCGCGCTCGAAGTCGATGTGCTCGACGTAGCGCGTCACCATTTCATCGGAGAGCTTGGAGCCGAAGCGCAGCAATCTGTCCTTGTCTTCCAGCGCCAGGAAATGGCGCAGCAGATGGCGCCGCGAACGCGGCGACAACTCCTTGACGAACACCGTCGGCCGCTCCGGCCGGGCGGGCACGGCATCGCCGGACGGCGGGCCTTGAGCGTGGCCGCGCAGGCGCCTGAGCCAGGAAGAAAAGGGATTCGCCATGTGCGCCGCGTCCTATGCGTCTGCCGGCTTGTGCCGTTCGACGAAGGCCGCGACCTTTTCGCTGCGCGCCGCGTGAATGGCGTCGGGGATGCGCTGCGGCTGGCCCTGATGCTGGCCGGCGATGGCGCCCGCATCGATGTCCTGCGCCGCCTGCAGCGCGCCTTCCAGGTAGGCGGCCTGCGGGAAGGGCCGGTCTTCGAAACCGGTGCGGCCGCGATGATCGCATTCCGATGCGCGCAGCATGTCGATGAAGCGCTGCGGCTTGCGGAAGGCGTCGCAGCGCGAGAACAGGGTGACCAACGTCGCGGGACGCATCTCGAAGGCGCGGCCGACATTGCCATGCTCGCGCGCGGTCATCAGCGCCAGATCGCGGCAGTCGCCCGGCACCTTCAGTCGCGCGCAGACTTGTTCGGCCAGTTGCACGCTGCGCGCTTCGTGACCGTGATGGCGCGGCCACATCTCGGGCGGCGTGCTGCCCTTGCCCAGGTCGTGCAGGAGCGCGGCAAAGCGCACCGGCAGCGCGTGTTCTTGGGCGGCGGACCAGTCGATCACCAGCATGACGTGCACGCCGGTGTCGATCTCGGGATGCCATTGCTCCGGCTGCGGCACGCCCCACAGCGCATCCAGCTCCGGCATGATGCGCCGGAGCGCGCCGCAGCCGCGCAGCACCTCGAACATGCGCGAGGGCCAGCGTTCCATGAGGCCGCGCGCAATCTCTTGCCACACGCGCTCCGGCACCAGCGCATCGACCTCGCCTTCATCGACCATACGGCGCATCAGCGCATTGGTCTCGGGCGCCACCGTGAAATCGGCGAAACGCGCGGCGAAGCGCGCCAGGCGCAGGATGCGCACCGGGTCTTCGATGAAGGCGTCGGACACATGACGGAACACGCGGCGCTCGATATCTTCGCGGCCGTGGTAAGGATCGACCAGCGTGCCGTCCTCATCCTGGGCGATGGCGTTGATGGTGAGATCGCGGCGCGCGAGATCGTCTTCCAGCGTGACGTCCGGCGTGGCATGGAAGGCGAAGCCCTTGTAGCCGGGCGCGGTCTTGCGTTCGGTGCGCGCCAGCGCGTATTCCTCATGCGTCTCAGGGTGCAGGAATACCGGGAAATCCTTGCCGACCGGGCGAAAGCCGCGGTCCAGCAGCTCCTGCGGCGTGGCGCCGACCACCACGTGGTCGCGGTCCTTCACCGGCAGGCCGAGCAAGCCGTCGCGCACTGCGCCGCCGACGGTGTATGTCTTCATTCCCATCCCTTATTTGTGGTCGGGAAGGATTTCCTTCTCGGCCAAGGCTTCGGTGATCCAGCGGGCCACCGCCGGATGCGCCTTCACGCGATCGGCATAGGCCTGCAGCGCCGGCGCCAGCGGTACCTGATAGCTGGCGAAGCGCATCACCACCGGCGCATAGAAGGCGTCGGCGATGGAGAAGTCGCTGAACAGGAAATCATGGTGGCCAAACTGCGCCAGGCACTCTTCCCAGATCTCGCAGACGCGGGCGATGTCGGCCTGGGCATCGGGCGTGCGGCCCTGGCCGGGATAGCGGCCGCGGATGTCCATGCTCATGGCGCTGCGCAGGCCGCTGAAGCCGGAATGCATCTCGGCGCAGATGCTGCGCGCAATGGCGCGCGCGTCGGTGCGCGCCGGCCACAGGCCGCGGTCGGGGAATTGCTCGGCCAGGTATTCGCAGATGGCCAGCGAGTCCCAGATCGCGATGTCGCCATCCAGCAGCACCGGGATGCGGCCGGAGCCGGTGTAGCGGGCGATCTCGGCGGCGGTGTCGGGCTGATCCAGCAGCACGCGCACTTCCTTGAACGGGATGTCGAACGCGGTCATGACCACCCACGGGCGCATCGACCACGAGGAGTAGTTCTTGTTGCCGATCACCAGCGTGGGCATGTGGCGGCCAGCCTTTTGCAGCGTTTCGGACAGCACCGGATCAAGTTCTGTGTCTTGCATGTTGGCTCTTTTCTTCTTTGGGTCGGAAAGCGCGCGGCGTTCAGCGCCGCGCGTTGCTGCGAAAAATATCGAACTGGCGCTGCGGATTGCGCGGCGACAGATAAGACGGCGCGACCTCCTCCAGCGCGGTGAGCGTCAGGCCCAATTCGGACGCCACCGGCGCCGCCATGACGTTATCCACCTGCATCGAGGCGACATTGTCGCGGCTCATCAGCTTGCCGGGTAAGTGTTCCAGCATCCTGGCCTGCAGCATGCTCAACGCCGGCGGCAGCACCATGACGGGACGCGCACGACCGGAATACCAGCCGGCCAGGTGCACCAGCTCGCGCAGGGTGTATTGCTTCGGACCGCCCAGCTCATAGACGTTGCCGCCGATGTGCGGCAGCGACATCGCGCGCTCGAAGGCCTGCGCCACATCGCCCACATAGATCGGCTGGAAGCGCGCATCGGCGCTGCCCAGCGGAATGAACGGGAAGCTGCGGTGCAGTCCGGCGAACAGGTTGAGGAAATTGTCGCCCTCGCCGAACACCACGGACGGCCGGAACACCGCGACTTCCAGATCGGGCGAGGCCAGCGCCTCGCGCTCGCCGGCGGCCTTGGAGCGCTGGTACATCGAGGGTCCGCGCTCGTCGGCGCCCAGGGCGCTCATGTGCAGATAGCGCGGCCGGCCGTTGCGCAGGCAGGCGGCAACGATGCGGCGCGGCAGCAGCACGTGCTGGCGCTCGAAATCCGGTCCGTAGGGCTGGCCGCCGCGCGCCGCGCGCGAGTGCAGGATGCCGACCAGATTGACCACCACGTCGGCTTCGGCGACCAGTTGGTCCAGCACCGCGTCATCGCCGATATCGGCCTGCACCACCGACACCACGGGCGACACCAGCAAATGCTTGGCGCGCTCGTAGCGACGCGTGGGTACGACGACGCGGTATGCGGTGCCGCTACCCAGCAACTGCACCAGGCGGGTGCCGATGAAGCCGGAACCTCCGATCACGAGGATCTTGCGTACTGCCATGCTATGCCTCCAATGTCCTTGCCGCCGGGCGGCGGCCGAGGGTCGATGGGATCAGGGCAAGTCGGTGGCGACGTTGGAATTGGGGGCCACCGTGCCCATGCGCTGCTTGAGCGACTGCGGGCGGTTCTCGAACATGGCCGCATAGTACGTCGCATTGGACATCACGTTCTTGACATAGCCCCGGGTTTCATTGAACGGAATGATCTCCGCGAAAATCGCCCCTTCCACCGTGCGTGGCAGCGTCGCGCGCCAGGTACGTGGACGGCCCGGGCCGGCGTTGTAGCCGGCAGTGGCCAGGGTCTCCGAGCCTTCCAGGTTGTTGAGCACCATGTCCAGGTAGCTGGTGCCCAGCAGCAGGTTGGTGTTGATGTCGTTGACCTGGTCGGCGGTGAACTCGCTCATGCCGATCTTCTTGGCGACGAACTTGGCGGTGGCCGGCATCAACTGCATCAGGCCGGAAGCGCCGACATGCGAACGCGCGGACTTGATGAAGCGCGATTCCTGGCGGATCAGGCCGTACACCCAGGCGTTCTCCATGCCCAGCGGACGCGTCGCCGCGTTCATCTCGGGCAGGTGCGGCGCCGGGAAGCGCTGGGTGAAATCGAACTCGGCGCGGGTGCGGTCTGAGGTGTTCACCATGCGATCCAGCACGTCGTTCTGGCGCGCATATTCGGCCACGGCCAGCAACTGGCGGTCGGTCAGGTTGCGCAGCTCCCAGTTCCATTCGCGGATCGCTTCGAAGCGCAGGTTGAGCTGGTAGAACTTGAACGAACGCTTGAAGCCGGCGTTCTGCGAATACAGCGCAATCTCGCCGGCGCTCGGCGGCGTCGGCCCGGGCGGGATGACGATCTTCTGGCCCAGCTCTTCCAGCGCCAGCTGGCCGTAGAAACTGAAGTTGCCGGAAATCGATTCAAAGAGACGACGCGCGGCCTCGTTCTGGCCGTCTTCCTTCAGCGCGCGGCCAAGCCAATAGACCCAGGTGATGTCGTTGCGCAGGGCCACCGGCATGCCCTCGATGGTGCCGCGCACGGTCTTCCAGTCGCCGCCGCGCAGCGCCATGCGCACCTTCCATTGCATGGCGTCCTGCGACAACGAGGCATCCTTGGTCTTGCGCCAGTAATCCAGTGCTTCCGGCGCCAGCTTGTAGGACGCGGACAGGGCGATCTGCGCCCAACCCAGCGCGACTTCCTGCGAAGTCATGTTGCGGCCGGCATCGTTGAGGTAGGTCGCTGCCTGCGCCGGATTGCTCTTGGCGATGCGGCCCAGCGCGATGATGTACAACTGGTGGTTGGCGGTGCCGCGGCCGGGGCCCTTGGCCAGCATCAGCGCCGGACGTTCCATCACCTGCTGCACGGTCACGTCGCCGTTATCGACCAGCACCGAGGCGCGACGCGCCACGGTGGTGTTGCCGTTCTCGGCCGCCTGGCGAATCTGGAACCAGACATCGGCCTCGGTGAACTGGCCGTTCTGGGCCAGCGTGGCGATCAGGTCGCTGCAGCCCTGGCCGTAGTCCTTGGGCGACACCAGCAGCGCGCGCGCCTCGTCGGCGACGTTGGCGCCCTTCAAGGCACGCGAGTTGAGCGCGAAGCATTTGACCTGGGTATCGTCGTTGAGGATGAATTTGGGATACTGCTCGTCGAACACCGCCCAGTTGCCGGTCTTGCCCAGCGCCAGCAGCCAGTCGTTGCGCAGGCGGTCGGCGATGGCCTGGCCGTCCCAGCGCGCCAGGAAGTCGCGGATCTCCTGCTCGCTAGCGCTGTAGTCCCGCACGCGCGGTTTGAGACGATAATAGTCCACGTAGGACGCCAGTTCGTAGCCGGACAAGCGCGACGCCAGATCCTGCGCCAGTGCGCCGTTGTCGCTGGCGGCGGCCTGACGCAGCGCCAGGAACACGTCATCGGGCGCGGCGTCGGGCGCCAGGCGTTTCTGGGCGTGGGCGGCGGGCGCGGCCAACAGGGCGGCGCCGGCGGCCAGAGCGAACGGAATGGCCAGGGAAGCGGCCAGCGCACGCAAGCGCCGGTTGAGCGGATGATTCTTCAGACGCATACTCATGCAAGCTAGTTGATGCTGATTAACGAAACAGATGACGAACCCAAGGATAGCACGCGACACCTCGCCGCCGGAGCCGGAAAAGACCATCGGCGCACGTCTCAAACATGCCCTGCGCGCCGACCTGCTAGCGCGCCGCAAGGCGCTCGACATCAAGGGCAAAACCATTTCTGATGAGCTGATCGGCCGGCGCCTGCTGGACTGGTGCGCGGCGCATGCCGTCGCCAGCCTCGGCGTCTATCACCCGATCCGCCGCGAACCCGATCTGCTTGCCGCCTATAACGCGCTGACCGCGCGCGGGGTGCACCTGTCCTTGCCGGTCGTGGTCGGCAAGGAAGCGCCGCTGGAGTTCCGCCGCTGGTGCCCCGGCGACGCCCTGGAAAAGGACGCCCTGGGCACGCTGGTGCCGGCCGCCGACGCTCCCGTGGTGCAGCCGCAGGCCCTGCTGGTGCCTTGCGTGGGT
Source organism: Herbaspirillum frisingense (assembly GCA_009914615.1). Lineage (GTDB taxonomy): Bacteria > Pseudomonadota > Gammaproteobacteria > Burkholderiales > Burkholderiaceae_D > Herbaspirillum > Herbaspirillum frisingense_B. Next base: position 6,816 of record WNDX01000026.1, on the reverse strand, counting down.
TTCAACGCCGCCGGCCTGCGGCTGGGCTATGGCGGCGGCTTCTACGACCGCACCCTGGCGAGGCCGCAACGGCCGCTGACGGTGGGCGTGTGCTATGCCTTCGGCCTGGTGGAGTTCGACGGCGAAGCGCATGACATGCCGCTGGATCTGGTGCTGACGGACGCAGTCTGATGAAGATCCGATGAAGCGCGCATGAAGTGCGGCAAACATGCCGGAACGACAACAAGGCCGGATGCGACGATCAGCGGGACAAGTGAAATAAGCGGAAATAGGCAGAAATAAGCAATGATCAGCGACAATAAAAAAGCCGGACAGATGTCCGGCTTTTTTATTGCAGCGCTTGCTCAACGAATCGCATCACTTGACCAGATGCTGCCAGATCGCCTCGGTCGGGCCGGCCTGGTTGAGCGAATAGAAATGCAGACCCGGCGCGCCTCCGGCCAGCAGGCGTTCGCATAGCCCGGCCACCACCTCCTGGCCGAAGGCGCGGATCGATTCGGTGTCGTCGGCGTAGCTGGCCAGCTTGAGCCGGATCCAGCGCGGGATCTCGGTGCCGCACATGTCCGAGAAACGCACCAGCTGCGAATAGTTGGTGATCGGCATGATGCCGGCGATGACCGGCACGGTCGCGCCCAGCTTGGCGGCGTCGTCCACAAAACGGAAATAGGCGTCCGCGTTGTAGAAGTATTGCGTGATGGCCGAGTTGGCGCCGGCCTTGACCTTGCGCGCAAAGTTCTGCACATCGTCTTGCGGCGAGCGGGCCTGCGGGTGCATTTCCGGATAGGCCGCCACTTCGATGTGGAACCAGTCGCCGGTCTCGGCGCGCACGAATTCAACCAGCTCGTTGGCATAGCGGAATTCGCTGGACGCCTGGTCCAACGCGCCGTAACCGCTGGGCAGGTCGCCGCGCAGCGCCACCAGGCGCTTGATGCCGTTGGCCTTGTAATCGTCCAGGATGGCGCGCAGGCTGGCGCGCGAACTGCCGATGCAGGACAGGTGAGGCGCGGCGTCATGGCCTTCGCCGATGATCTCCAGCACGGTGTCGCGCGTACCCTGCTGGGTCGAGCCGCCGGCGCCGAAGGTCACGGAAAAATACTTGGGCTGCAACGCCGCCAGGCGGGCGCGGGTGGCGCGCAGCTTTTCCGCGCCTTCCGCGGTCTTGGGCGGAAAGAACTCGATACTGAAATTATGCTTGCTCATTGGTTCGATCCCGATTTCAGCAACAGCGTGGACAGGGCCCAGGACACGATGCTGTACAACAGCGCGCCACCCACCGCGGACCAGAAGCCGGCCACGTGGAAGCCACCCACCAGTTGCGCCACGACCCAGAACATCAGACCGTTGATGACGAGGATGAACAAGCCCAGCGTCAGCACCGTCACCGGCAAGGTCAGCACGACCAGCACCGGACGCACGATGGTATTGACGAAGCCGAGGATGAGCGCGGCCAGCAGTGCGGCGCCCAGGCTATCGACCTGCACCGAGTGCATCAGGTAGGGAACGGCCAGCAAGGCCAGGGCATTGATGAGCCAGGTCAGCAGCAAACGCATGGCGATTCCTTTCAGGCCCCGTCGGGGAAATGGATAAGGCACCGCCGGGCGCCGCATCACGCGGCGCTCCGGCGGCGACGGCTATCTGACGAAAGAGGCGCCGGCACACCGGCGCCCCGTCCCGATCAGTAGCGGTAGTGGTCGGCCTTGTACGGGCCTTCGAGCTTGACGCCGATGTAAGCGGCCTGCTCTTCGGTCAACGTGCTCAGCTGGGCGTTGAGCTTCTTGAGCTGCAGGCGCGCGACCTTTTCGTCCAGATGCTTGGGCAGCGTGTACACGCCGACCGGGTAGTCCTTGGTGTTCACGAACAGTTCGATCTGGGCGATCGTCTGGTTGGCGAAGGACGAGCTCATCACGTAGGACGGGTGGCCGGTGCCGCAGCCCAGGTTCACCAGGCGGCCTTCGGCCAGCAGGATGATGCGCTTGCCGTCCGGGAAGATCACGTGATCGACCTGCGGCTTGATGTTTTCCCAGGTGTACTGCTTCAGCGCGGCGACTTCGATTTCGTTGTCGAAGTGGCCGATGTTGCAGACGATAGCCTGGTCCTTCATCTTCTTCATGTGTTCATGGGTGATCACATGGTAATTGCCGGTGCAGGTCACGAAGATGTCGCCGTGTTCGGCGGCGTAATCCATGGTCACCACGCGATAGCCTTCCATGGCGGCCTGCAGCGCGCAGATCGGATCGATTTCGGTGACCCAGACCTGTGCCGACAGCGCGCGCAGGGCTTGGGCCGAGCCCTTGCCCACGTCGCCGTAGCCGGCCACGATGGCGACCTTGCCGGCCACCATTACGTCGGTGGCGCGCTTGATGCCGTCCACCAGCGATTCGCGGCAGCCGTACAGGTTGTCAAACTTGGACTTGGTCACCGAGTCGTTGACGTTGATGGCCGGGAAGGCCAGCTTGCCTTCCTTGTGCATCTGGTACAGACGGTGCACGCCGGTGGTGGTCTCTTCGGTCACGCCCTTGATTTCCTTCAGGCGCTTGGAGTACCAGGCGGCATCCTTGGCCAGGTAGCGCTTGATCGAGTTGAACAGGCAGACGGCTTCTTCCGAATCTGGCTTGTCCAGCACCGAGAGATCCTTCTCGGCGCGCGCGCCCAGGTGCAGCAGCAGGGTGGCGTCGCCGCCGTCGTCCAGGATCATGTTCGAATAGCCGCCGTCGGTCCATTCGAAGATGCGGTGGGTGTATTCCCAGTATTCGTCCAGGTTTTCGCCCTTGACGGCAAACACCGGGGTGCCGTTGGCGGCGATGGCCGCGGCGGCGTGATCCTGGGTCGAGTAGATGTTGCACGATGCCCAGCGCACTTGCGCGCCCAGCGCTTCCAGCGTCTGGATCAGCACGGCGGTCTGGATGGTCATGTGCAGGGAGCCGGTGATGCGGGCGCCCTTGAGCGGCTGGGCAGCGGCGAATTCGTCGCGGATCGCCATCAGGCCCGGCATTTCGGTCTCGGCGATCTTGATTTCCTTGCGGCCCCAGTCGGCCAGGCCGATGTCGGCGATGATGTAGTCTTGGGAAGTAGTAGTCATGGCAACGGCGCTGTTCACGCCCTCCTTTCATGAAAAAGCCAGAAAAAAAGTAACGTGAGCGCGGTTGCCAGGCGCGTGGCGCCTGTTCACCGCGTCAAGCCTGGCAGGGTTTCCCTGTCGCAACGCTCCTTGCTGCGGTGAGGCATTGCGAGGTCTTGCTGCCGGTCCCGGGCGCAATGCCAACGTTCGGGCCGGTGCGGATGTCGATCCGCGGGAGGTGCATTGTAGCGCGGGGAAGGCGATAGTCAAACCCCCGCAGGGATTTGACCGCCCGCCCCGCGCGCGGATTACAGGCCGGCGGCGGCGCGCAGTGCTGCGGCCTTGTCGGTGCGTTCCCAGGTGAATTCCGGCTCTTCGCGGCCGAAGTGGCCGTAGGCGGCGGTCTTCGCGTAGATCGGGCGCAGCAGGTCCAGCATCTGCACGATGCCCTTCGGACGCAGGTCGAAGTGTTCCTGCACCAGTTGCGACAGCTGTTCGTCGCTGATCTTGCCGGTACCGAAGGTGGTCACCATCACCGAGGTCGGCTTGGCGATACCGATGGCGTAGGACACCTGGATCTGGCAACGCTCGGCCAGGCCGGCGGCCACGATGTTCTTGGCCACGTAACGGCCGGCATAAGCCGCCGAACGGTCAACCTTGGACGGATCCTTGCCGGAGAACGCGCCGCCGCCGTGCGGCGCCGCGCCGCCGTAGGTGTCCACGATGATCTTGCGACCGGTCAGGCCGCAGTCGCCTTGCGGGCCGCCGATGACGAAGCGACCGGTCGGGTTGATCAGGTAACGGGTGTTCTTCAGCCATTCAGCCGGCAGCACCGGGCGGATGATCTCTTCGATCGCCGCTTCCTCGATGGCCTTGTGCTGCATCTCGGGCGCGTGCTGGGTGGACAGCACGATAGTGTCGATCGCGACCGGCTTGCCGTCCACATACTTCAGGGTCACCTGGGACTTGGCGTCCGGACGCAGCCAGGGCAGGCGGCCGTCCTTGCGCAGTTGCGACTGGCGCTCGACGATGCGGTGCGCGTAGTAGATCGCGGCCGGCATCAGTTCCGGGGTTTCGTTGCAGGCGTAGCCGAACATCAGGCCCTGGTCGCCAGCGCCCTGGTCGAGGTCGATGCCCTTGCCTTCGTCAACGCCCTGGGCGATGTCGGGGGATTGCTTGTCGTAGGCGACCAGCACGGCGCAGCTCTTGTAGTCGATGCCGAAATCGGCGTTGTCGTAGCCGATGCGCTTGATGGTTTCGCGGGCGATGTCGATGTAATCGACGTTGGCGCGGGTGGTGATTTCACCGGCCAGCACAACCAGACCGGTGTTGCACAGGGTTTCTGCGGCAACGCGGGATTGCGGGTCCTGGGTGAAAATGGCATCCAGAATCGCGTCGGAGATCTGGTCGGCCACCTTATCGGGATGGCCTTCGGAGACGGATTCGGACGTAAAGAGATATTCGTTGGACATGCAAGCCTCAAACAGTAAATGATTTAGCCAAATGTCGCAGCCTGTCATGCTGTCGTGCCTGCGACGCTTTAGCGATATTTATACCCCGTCTCGCAAGTTGTCATTAACTCGACGGCATGTGCTATTTTACGCCTCTTGCGAATTTTCGCAATTTGGCGGCAGTTTTTGTGGCTGCCCTTCGTTATCGGCAAGTATGCTCGTTTCTTTATTCCGCCTGCTATCTTTTTTGCCGTTGCCAGTCTTGCATGGCATCGGGGTCGCCATTGGCTGGCTGGTCTTCCTGCTTTCGCCGTCCTACCGGCGTCGCCTGACCGAGAACATCACGCTGGCCGGACACCGCGCCAGCCTCTTCCGGGCGGTCGGCGAAGCAGGCAAGGGCATGTTCGAACTGCCCTTCATCTGGTGCGCCAGCCCCGATCGCGTCATGCGCACGGCTCGCATCGTGAACTGGGATCTGGTGCAGAACGCGCTGGACGCCAAGGCCGGCATCGTGTTCCTCACCCCGCACCTGGGCTGTTTCGAGGTCTCGGCGCAGTCGGTGGCGCGCCACGCCAGCCTGAGCGTGCTGTACCGTCCGCCGCGCAAGGCCGCACTCAAACCGCTGATCGAAGGCGCGCGGGCGCGCGCCAACCTGCACCTGGCGCCTGCCAACCTGGCCGGCGTGCGCATCCTGCTCAAGGCCCTGAAGACCGGCCAGGCCATCGGCCTGCTGCCGGACCAGGTGCCGCAGAACGGCGAAGGCGTCTGGGCCGACTTCTTCGGCAAGCCGGCCTATACCATGACCCTGCCGGCCAAACTGCAACAGATGAGCGGCGCGCCCATTATCCTCGCCTACGCCGAGCGCCTGTCCTGGGGCCGTGGCTATGCGATCCGCTTCGTGCCCTTCGAGGGTGAGCTGGGCGATACCCCCGAGCAACAGGCGCGCGCCATCAACCAGGCGATGGAAAAACTGATCGCCCGCTGCCCGGCCCAATATATATGGAGTTATAACCGCTACAAGACGCCTCCTGGCGTCACGCCGCCGGGGACCGCGCCATGAGGGCGCTGATCGGACTGATGTGGCTGCTGCACTGGCTGCCGCTGCCCATCCTGGGCCGGCTGGGCGAAGGTTTGGGCTGGCTGCTCTATATCTATATGCGGCCGCGCCGCCGCATCACGCTGATCAACCTGCGGCTGTGTTTCCCCGAAAAAACCGAGCAGGAACGCCGCGTGATCGCACGCCGCCACTTCCAGGCCTACGCCCGTAGTGCGCTGGAGCGCGGCATCCTGTGGTGGGCGCCGGAGTCGCGCCTGAAGCGCCTGATCAAGGTGGAGCCGGGCGTGCCTTTCGAGACGCTGAACAAGGGCCCGACCATCCTGCTGTGCCCGCACTTCGTCTGCCTGGAGATTCCCGGTATCGCGCTGGTGCTCAATTCCGACTATTCGGTCTGCACCATCTATTCGCGCCAGAAGAACCAGGTGGTGGACGAGGCCATCCTCAAAGGCCGCTCGCGCTTCCGCCCGGTGACGCTGCTGTCGCGCGAAAAGGGCGTCAAACCCATCATCCGCGCCATGCGCGACGGCTTGCCCTTCATCATGCTGCCGGACATGGATTTCGGCATCCGCGATGCCGAATTCGTCCCGTTCTTCGGCGTGCCGGCCGCGACGCTGACGGCTACCGCACGCATCGCGGCGGCCACCGGCGCCTCGGTGGTGCCGGTGATCACTACTTTCCTGCCGGATTACCAAGGCTGGAAAACCACGTTCTACCCTGCCTGGGACGACTATCCGGGCGACGATATCGCTGCCGCCACGCGCCGCATGAACGAATTCATCGAAGCGCGGGTACTGGAAACACCGGCCGAATATTTCTGGGCGCACAAGCGTTTCAAGACCCGCCCCGAAGGCGAACCGGACGTGTACCGCAGAAACGCCCGCTGATCCATGGCGGCGCCCCTGTGAAACGGCGGCGCCGTCCTTATAATGATCTTGCCCCCGTTTCACGGACACCCCTATAAGCGATTAACTATCGCAATAGGAGGTGGACGATGACCAAGAGCAAGGCAGGCAGAAAGGGGCAGGAGTTCAGCCTGGAGTTCAGGCAGCAGGCACTGTTGCGAGCGGCCACAGAAGGGGTAACCACGGTGGCTCGTGATCTGGGGTTGCAGCCTGCCCAGCTGTACAGTTGGCGCGCCCAGGCGCGGCGGCACGACCAGGACGATCAGGCACAACGCTTGGAGTTGGCCGAACATGCACGGCTCAAACGTGAAGTGGCGCGGCTGGAGGAGGAGAACGCTTTCCTAAAAA
>WNDX01000254.1 GCA_009914615.1 Herbaspirillum frisingense | reverse complement strand
GTTTGACTACATTGAGGTTGACTACAATCGGATCCGGCTGCACTCGACCCTGGGCTACCTCAGCCCAGAGCAGTACGAGCTGGCCAATGTCGCTTAGATAGGTGTCCGTAAATCAGGGGCAAGATCAGACTTCGCTATCCAACTCGACTGCATCAACAGAAGAATTGGTAGGCACGATTGGACTCGAACCAACGACCCCTACCATGTCAAGGTAGTGCTCTAACCAGCTGAGCTACGCGCCTAACGAAGAAGCGAGATTATAGGAGGCTTTTTTTATTTTGCAAAGGGGTAAAAGAAGAAAATCTGAAAATATTTTATCCCTCGCCTCCTGGCATCGGTGAGATGCGGCGCGATGCCGCCTCCACTCGCCCTGCTCTGCGCATTTCTCCTTATTGCCGCTTGGCCTCGATCACACCCTTGACCTCGCGAATCACCGACAAGGCCTTCTGCAATTGCTCGGTCGAGCCGATCTCGGCGGTGAACGCCATCCGCGCATGCCCCTTGGCGCTCTGCGTGCTGACGCCGATGACGTTGATCTTGTCGCGCAAGAAGATATCCGAGATATCGCGCAACAATCCCTGGCGATCATTGGCCAGCACGAAGATATCGACCGGGTAGACCGTATCCCGGACCGGCGCGCCCCAGGTCGTCTGGATCACGCGTTCCGGCGCATGCGCACTCATCTCGGCGAAGTTCTTGCAGCTCACGCGATGGATGGATACACCCTTGCCGCGCGTGACGAAGCCAGCGATCGGATCCGGCGGCGCCGGCTTGCAGCAACGCGCCAGTTGCGTGAGCAAGCCATCGGTGCCGACCACCAGCACGCCCGACTTGGCGCCCTGCGCGATGCTGGAGGCGCGGCTCTTGCGCGTGATCAGTGCCTCGTCATCGATCTCCGGCTTCTTGCCCTCGCCCTCATGCAACGCCTGTTCGACATGGCGCAGGCTGAACTCTTCCTTCGCCAGCGACAGGCACAAGTCATCGACCTTGGCGAAGCCCAGCTTCTGCGCCAGCTCTTCCAGGTTGACGGCGGTCTTGCCCTCGCGCTGCAGCGTCTTTTCCAGCAAGCCGCGGCCCACGGACAAGGTTTCCTGCTGCTCGATGGCGTTGAACCAGGCGCGTATCTTGGACCGGGTCCGCGAACTGGCGGTGTAGTCGGTACTGAGCCAGTCGCGCGACGGCCCCACGCCCGCGCCGCTCTTGGCGGTGATGATCTCGACCGTCTGGCCGTTCTTCAACACCGTGTTCAACGGCACCATTACCCCATCCACGCGCGCGCCGCGGCAGCGATGGCCGACATCGCTGTGCAAGTGATAAGCGAAATCGATAGGCGTGGAGCCGCTGGGCAGCTCGATCACGCGCGCCTGCGGCGTCAATACGTAGATGCGCTCGTCCAGCGTGGCCGACTTCAGCTTCTCCACCCAATCGCGGCGCACCTCTTCCTGATCCACCACGGCATCGGTGACTTCATTCTTCCAGGCCAGCAGTTGGCGCAGCCAGGCGATCTTCTCATCGTACTTTTGCGCCGAGAAGTTGGAGCCACCGCTTTCCTTGTAGCGCCAGTGCGCCGCCACGCCATATTCGGCGAAGTGATGCATCTCGTGCGTACGGATCTGCACCTCCAGCGCGCGGCCATCCTCAGCCATCACCACGGTGTGCAGCGACTGGTAGCCGTTCTGTTTGGGACGCGAAATATAGTCGTCGAACTCTTCGGGGATCGGCGTCCAGATGTTGTGCACGATGCCCAGCACCGTATAGCAGGTCTTGATGTCATCAACGATGACGCGGAACGCGCGCACGTCGTAGAGCTCGGAGAAGTCGATCGCCTTGCCGCGCATCTTGTTCCAGATGCTATAGATATGCTTGGGCCGGCCGCTGACCTCGGCCTTGACGTCCTGAGCCGCCATTTCCGCCCGCAAACGCGCGATCGCATTGGCCACGAAGGCCTCGCGCTCCAGGCGCTTCTCCTCCAGCATCTTGGCGATGCGCTTGTAGGTCACCGGCTCCAGGAAGCGGAACGACAGGTCTTCCAGCTCCCATTTGAGTTGCCAGATCCCCAGGCGATTGGCCAGCGGCGCGTAAAGCTCGAAGGTCTCGCGCGCATATTTCGCGCTGGCCTCGTTCTCCTGCTTGGTCTCGGCGAAGTAGCGCAGCGTGGCCACGCGCGAGGCCAGGCGCACCAGCACCGCGCGCATATCGGTGGCCATCGCTAGCAGCATCTTGCGCAGCGTCTCGACCTGGGCCGCCGCCTGCTGGGCAGCGTTCTTCCCGCGCTGCACCTCCGGCTGTGGAACCTGGAAGGTCAGGCTATGGAAGCGCATCAGCTGACGCACATTGCCCACCAGATCGGCGATCTCCTTGCCGAAGCGCTCCTCCAGCTTTTCTTCCAGTTCGGGATGGATCATCTGCGCTTCGAACACCAGCCCGGCGATGCGCGTGGGCGCATCGACATTGAGCGCGGTCAGCACCGAGGCCACCGAAAACACGAACTGCAGCGCGTTCTGCCCGGACAGGATCTGCCTGTCGGCATACAACGGCTCCAACTCGGCGAGCGCCTTCTCGACGCGCGCGGCGTCGTCCGGCCCCAGCCCGGCGGTGATCGCCGCCAGGCCCTCGCCCTGGATGCTTGCTACCGAAACCATAAGTGCTTACTTCTGGGCGGCGACGATGATGATTTCCACTAGCAGTTCGGGACGGGCCAGCTTGGATTCCACGGTAGCGCGCGGCGGCGCGTTGCCGGCGGCGACCCATTCATCCCACACCGCGTTCATGCCGGCGAAATCCTTGACGTCGGACAGGAAGATCTGGCACGACAGGATTTTGCTCTTGTCGCTGCCAGCCTCGGCCAGCAAGCGATCGATATGGCCCAGCACCTCGCGGGTCTGGCCTTCGATGTTCTGGGTGGTGTCTTCGGCGATCTGGCCGGCCAGATAGACGGTGCCGTTGTGAATGGCGACTTCGGACAGGCGCTTTCCGACGTGCAGGCGTTGTACGGACATATTATTTATATGGACGCCTCCAGTTTGGCAAGAAACAGTATGTGCTGTTGGACAGGCTAGGCTGCAGTTTTATATCCGGCCTTGTTGCAGCGGATATCTCCCTGCGGGCCCTAATGGAATCCGCTGACTCAC
>WNDX01000253.1 GCA_009914615.1 Herbaspirillum frisingense | reverse complement strand
GGCTGCACTCGTTTCGGCGCCTGAAGATTCGTTACGAACGCTATGCTCATATCCACGAAGCCTTCCTGTCATTGGCTTGCGCCTTGATTTGCTGGACCCGGTTAAAACAACTTTTAAAATAATTTCGCAACAGCCTCTTATTGCAGAGGTTTGTCATCCTCGCTGTCATGCGGCAGGTTCACCGCCGGGATCGCATACTTTTCCTCGGCCCATGCGCCCAGGTCGATCTGTTTGCAGCGTTCGGAGCAGAACGGGCGGAATTTGTTCTTTTCGCTCCATTCCACCTTGGCGCCGCAGGTCGGGCAGTCAACGATAGTTGCCATATGCCCTCCTCAGAACCCGCACAGCGCCAGTTCGAAGGGCACTTCACCTTCGAAGGAGCGCGGCTTCTCGTCGCCATCCTGCTGGGTGAAGCGCACCCACAGCATGTACTTGTTGGCCGAGATTTCGGGGATGGCGCCGAGCTCGATATCCAGCGACAAGCGCAACATCTGGTACACCTTGCCTTGCAGCATCTGCTGGTAACTGCCGCCTTCGGCGTTGATCTTCACGGCATGACCGGATTCGCGCAGCAGGCGCATCACGATGGAGATGGCGTCGAACAGCGGGATCAGCGGGGCGAACCAGTTGGAAATGTCGTTGAAGCGGCGCTCGAAGGGATGCTGTTGCCAGGCGTAATAGGCCGGCAGGTCGAACTCGCAGGCGCCGCCCGGGATGATGGTGCGGCCGCGGATGCTCATCAGCCATTCATTGTCGCGGATGTTCTGGCCGGTCTTGCCCTGGGCCGCGGCCAGCGCGCTGCTGGCCTGATCCACTTCGGTCAGGATGGCGTTGAGCATCTCGGGCTCGACATTGGGATTGGATTGATAGGCCAGCAGGATCTGCTTCTGGCGTTCCAGCTCTTGCAGAAGATCCGACTTCAGATCGGCGCGCCCGGCTACCTCCAGCATTTCGAAAATGGTGGACAGGGCGATGTGGTGCTGCTGCGGGCTTTCCTGATGCAGGAAGAAGACGAACTTCTCGTACAGGTCTTCCAGTCGCAACAGCGTGCGAATACGCTCGTTGAAAGGGTATTCGTAGACGATCAAAGCATGATCCCTTTATTGGTTGAACCGGACTCGTTTAAAGCCGCTGACGGGGCGCTGACGCGCAGGCCTCGTCAACATGAATTTTTTGTGATTCTGACCCATGCAGAAGAAAATTACAAATGAATGGCGCAATGAAGAAGCGCGCCGCGCCGCATGGATGGCGCAAGCGATGCCGGCGGGATATAAAGAATTTCCGGAAGGCCGTGCTCAGAGGGCGCGCGCCAGCTCCAGATAGCGGCCGTGGAGGGCTTGCACCAACTCGGGAAGTGCGGCGCTTTCTCGATTATTTTCGATGACGTCGTCGGCCACCGCGAGCCGCGCGAAGCGGCTGGCCTGGGCCGCCATGATGGCTTCCACTTCGTGGCGCTGCAGGCCGTTGCGCTGCATGACGCGGGTGATCTGGACTTCCTCCTCGCAATCGACCACCAGGATGCGGTCGGTGCGTCCGACCCAGGTGCCGGATTCCACCAGCAGCGGCACGACGAAGATCACGTAATCACCGTCGGCCGCCTCGGCCGCGCGCACGGTTTCGCTGCGGATCAGGGGGTGCAGGATGGCTTCCAGGTCCTGGCGTGCGGCTGCGTTGCCGAAGACGTGGCCGCGCATGCGGGCGCGATCCATGGCGCCGCGCTCATCGATGAAGGCGGCGCCGAAGTGGTCGCGGATGGGCGCTATCGCCAGGCCGCCGGGCGCGGTGAGTTGATGGGCGATGGCGTCGGTATCGACCAGGGCCGCGCCCAGTTCGCCGAACAGGTTGGCCACGGTGGTCTTGCCGCTGCCGATGCCGCCGGTCAGGCCGACCGTGAAGCGCTGCGCGAGGGATGTCATGGAATGGGAAACTCAGTAATCGTAAAGTCCGAAGGTCAGCCAGTCGCTGCCGAACAGCAGCGCCAGCATACCCGCAATCGCCAGATACGGCCCGAAGGGGAGCACTTGGCCGCGTTCATGGCGGCCGGCGAGCATCAAGGCGATGCCGGCCACCGCGCCCAGCGCCGAGGCCGACAGCAGCACGAAGGGCAGCGCCTGCCAGCCCAGCCAGGCGCCCAGCGCCGCCATCAGCTTGAAGTCGCCATAGCCCAGGCCCTCCTTGCCGCTGGCCAGCTTGAAGATCCAGAAGATCAGCCATAGCGCGGCATAGCCGCCGGCGGCGCCCAGCACCGCATCCTGCAACGGCACGATGCGATGCCCCAGATTGACCAGCAGGCCCAGCCACAGCAGCGGCAGCGTGAGATCGTCGGGCAGCAGCATGGTCTCGGCATCGATGAAAGCCAGCGCGATCTGGAAGGCGCCGCAAGCCATCACCGCCAGCCCGGTCAAACCGGCGCCGAATTGCCAGCCGGCCAGCGCGAACAGCGCCGCGCTCAGCAGCTCCACGGCCGGATAGCGCATGCCGATGGGCGCCTTGCATTCGCCGCAGCGGCCGCGCAGCAGCAGCCAGCTCAGGACCGGCACGTTATGGTGGAGCGGCAGCGGGGTCGCGCAATGCGGGCAGGCCGAGCGCGGCAGCCACAGCGTGTAGCGATCGCCGTGGGGCATCGCTTCGCCGCGCTCGTGGGCGACGAAGTTGGCGGTCTCGCGCAGCATCATCTTGGGCAGGCGGTGGATCACCACGTTCAGGAAACTGCCGATGAGCAGGCCGAAGACGGCGGCCGCCAGGCTGATGGCAGGATTGGCCGGGTCGGCATAGGCTTCAAGAAAAAGCATCGTCTGGCGCGCGTACCTGGAATAGGAAAAGGAAAGCCGCTCCCGGATCTCTCGGTCCCTTGATCCCGTGAGCGGCGGTCAGACTACGGATCCCATGCGGAACACCGGCAGGTACATGGCCACCACCAGGCCGCCGATGAGAATCCCCAGCACCGCCATGATAAACGGTTCCATCAGGCTGGTGAGCGCGCCGACGGCATCATCGACCTCGCGCTCGTTGAGTTCGGCGATCTTGACCTGCTCCCCTAGATTAGTACGGCAATGATGTAGAGTCTGCCCCATACGGAGGCAGCATGAAGAAACGATTTACCGAAGAGCAAATTATTGGCGTACTCAAGGAAGCCGAAGCCGGTATGAAA
>WNDX01000252.1 GCA_009914615.1 Herbaspirillum frisingense | reverse complement strand
GCCTACTTCGACCGGCTTGGGGTACCTCGGCTCTGTTGACCTCAACGACTCGAACCGCCCGGTGCGGACCCGCACGCCGGGTGGTGTGGGAGGGGATCGGCCAGGTTCTGGCCGCCCCTATCCCGATGAGGATTTGGATGTGTTTTTATTAATTTTTTGATTTCTGTTGCTTCAGGGTAAGCAATTCTCCCGCCATCTTCTGGATCACCGAGTTCCAGTCACCGGCCGACGGCTGGCGGAACAACCGCATGCTCGGATACCACGGCGAATCCTCGCGATCCATCAGCCAGCGCCAGTCAGGGGTATAGGCCAGCAGCGTCCAGGTCGGATGACCCAGGGCGCCTGCAAGGTGGACCACCGAGGTATCGACGCTGATCACCAGATCGAGAGCGCTGATGGCGGCCGCGGTATCGGCAAAGTCCTGGCATTGGTCGCCAAGGTTGTGGATCACATGGCCGGGCGGAAGGGTCTTGAGGTCTTCCAGCGGTTTGCCCTTTTGAAGCGAATAGAACTCCACGCCCGGGATCTGCAGCAGCGGCAGGATCTTGTCGATGGGCATGGATCGGCGGCGATCATTGCCGTGCTCCGGGTTGCCGCCCCATACCAGGCCGACTCGCAGGTTGTCGGGGTGTTTTGTCAATCCGGCAATTCTTTCCTTCCAGATGGCGGACAGTTGCGGGTCGGCCTTCAGGTAGGACGGATAACTGGGGATGTCGGCGACGGTGTCCGTACCCAGCGCGTACGGCAGGCTCATCAGCACATAGGAGCAATCGCATTTCGGCAGTGGATCTTTTTCCCGTACCAGCGTGACTTCCGGGGTGAACGACTGGAACAGCCGGTACAGCGGATCCTTGACGTGGACCGCGACGTCTGCGCCTTGCGCCAGCAGGAGCCTGACATAGCGCAGGAACTGGATGCTGTCGCCGAAGCCCTGTTCGTGCATCAGCAGGATGCGCTTGCCGGCGAGCGACGACTTGCCATCCCACTTCGGCACGATTTCAAACAATTTGTGGATCAGCCGATAGACATTGGCGCGCTCTTTGACAACCAAGCGGCTTTCATGGCTTTCCCAACCAGCTTTCAGGTCGCCGTGCAGGAGTTGCGCCAGCGCCAGATTGTGCTTGGCGGTGTAATAGCCGGGGCGCAATTCAAGCGCCTTGTTGAGGTAATCGACCGCTTCCCAGGTATCGCCGTGATCGTGCATGATCGCGCCGATATTGTTATAGGTCAGTGCATACTTCGGGTCGATTTCCAGCGCCTTCTGGAACAGGGTCATGGCATCCTCGAAGCGATCCTGGGCTGAAAACAGGCTGGACGCGAGCTTGATATAGCTGTTGGGATCCTTGGGGGCAATCTCGATGATGCGCTGGTAATGTTCGTGCGCCTGTTCTATTTGCTTCAATTCAATATAGGTGTCGGCAATCTTGTTGTGGGCGTAGATGTCTTGCGGATCCAGCAACAAGGCCGTTTTGTGGGATTCCAAGGCTTCCTTGAACATCTTCATGGCATGGAAAGCCTCGCCCAGCGCGGTGTGTGACGGTGCAAAGCTGATCTGCAGCTCAAGCGACTTGAGAATGGTGGCGACCGCTTCGTCGTAGCGCTTGGCCTCGATCAGGACGCGTCCCAGGTGCGAGAGCGGGCCGGGAGCTTCGGGTTCGCGGCGGGCCGCATCCTCAAAATAAGCAATGGTCGCGTCGGGGTCATTTTTTTCATGCAGGGCATTGGCCAAGCCGATGCGCGCATCCCGGTTTTCCTTGTCGATGGAAATCGCCTGCTCGAACAGTTTGATGGCGTCATCAACGCGATCCAGCTTGAGGGTTGAGTTGGCAAGGTTCGTGATGTATTCGGGGTTGTCCGGGTCTGCCTCCACGGCTTTGCGCAAATAGGTTTCCGCTTCGCTGAAAATGCCTTCCTGCATGGCAATCAGGCCGCGCGCATTGTTGGCGAAGACAAGGTTCGGAGCGCGGCTCAGGACCGCGGTGCATAAGGCCTTGGCCTCGTCAATCTTGCGGTTGTCCAGCATGTCCAGGCAGCGACGTACGTCTAGCAGATCCTGGAGCGCGTGCTTGCCCGGCGCCGGGGCGGGTTTGGAATTGTTCTTGTTGGTGCTTTTGCGCGTCGACATCGAGGGAGTCCTTATCTGAATGACGGCCCGGTGTTCCGGACATATTTAGTCAGTATGCAATGATATGTGCGGACCGCGCAGGGTGAATGCGTGAACAGAAAGAAAAAAACCTTCGTTTTGGGCGAAGGTTTTTGGGTGTCGGCGTGATGCCGTGGTCGCGCGCGAACGCGGATGTGCTTTGCCGGCCCGCAGGATCCGACTGTTGTTCAGTTCCAGCTGCGCAGTAATCCCACTGCCAGGCCTTCCAGCGCAAAGTCCTCATCGCCCTGGCTGATGACGATGGGTTCGAAATCGGGGTTTTCGGGGTGCAGCGTGATGGTGGAGCCGCTTTTCTGGTAGCGCTTGACCGTCACGTCGTCCGCCAGCCGGGCCACCACGATCTGGCCGTTGCGGGCCTGATCGGCTTTTTTGACCGCCAGCAGGTCGCCGTCCAGAATGCCGGCGTCGCGCATGGACATCCCGCGCACCTTCAGCAGATAGTCGGGCTTGCCGGAGAACAGGGCGGGATCGACCTGGTAGGTCTTCTCCACGTGTTCCTGCGCCAGGATCGGCGAACCGGCCGCCACGCGCCCGACCAGCGGCAGGCTCAGCTGCATGAGGGCAGGGTGGGGCAAGGCCATCTGGCGGCTGAGGGCCGGAGAGGTGGTGGCGCCGGAGTCGCGCAGGCGAATACCGCGCGACGTGCCCGGCGATATCTCGATGGCGCCCTTGCGCGCCAGGGCCTGGAGATGCTCTTCCGCCGCATTGGCCGAGCGGAAGCCAAGTTCGGAGGCGATCTCGGCGCGCGTCGGAGGGAAGCCGGTGTTTTCGATGGCGTTCTTGATCAGGTTGAGGATCTGTTCCTGTCGCGCGGTGAGTTTGAGCATGTTGTGTGCCTTTCTCCAAGGGAAGGCTGTTTGTATGAACAGTCTGTATTTTTATATGGGGTATCCACTTAGCTCCACTAGCGCCATAATGGCGTAATGGATACGCCACCGAATAGCCCAATCGCAGGCCAAGACTACCCGCAAACATGGAATCAATTCACGGATTGGTTCAATTCCGA
>WNDX01000251.1 GCA_009914615.1 Herbaspirillum frisingense | reverse complement strand
TGAGTGACCACAATTCATCGTCGACAAGTTCTTTAGGCATCGCATCCCGTCAGGAAAAACAAGACAGGAAGTTAACATCAAGTCGGGGAAGTTAACAGCCCCGAAATTTAATTTTGCAACAGCCTCTTAGATAGGTGTCCGTCAATCAGGGGCAAGATCAGCAGCAAGCAATACCGCAACGGTCGCACCGCACGCAGTACGCGGCCGTTGCGGGAGCAGTTCGCCGTCTCTGAAGTTGATGTGGTAGTGGCAGTGGCAGTAACCGTAGCAACCGTACCCGTAGTGCAGTAGTCGTAGTTTTTAGTGGTAGTCGTAGTTTTTAGTGGTAGTGGCAGTGGCAGTGGCAGTGGCAGTAACCGTAGCAGCCGTACCCGTAGTGCAGCAGTCGTAGCTTGTAGTGGTAATCGTTGTCTCTGTAGTGGCAGTGCCCGCAGCAGCAGTGAGCAGTAAAGGCAATCGCAGTAAAGCAGTCTCTTGAGGGTGGAACGGCAAGTCGTGAAACCGCATGGAAGTCCAACGCGCGTCACGCAACGGGAGTGCGTCACTGGCATTCCCGGGAGCGGCCTAGCGGCTTGCCCGTTCTTTTCCGTGAGAAAATAGCTGCATGCAAAACTCACATCCTTCCTCGCAGAACCTGCGCCCGCTGATTCCTCTGGCCGACTATCAGCGTATCTTCCGTGTCGTGCATTCCGTGCTTCAGAGCGTCGAAGCGGATATTCCGGCCGCCAGTTTTTTCTTCAGCGTCACCGCGGCACAGATCCTGAAGAAGTTCTATAAACGCAATGCGTTTCCCGTTGCCGGCGCGGCGTTCTACCTGATCAACCAGGAGGGCGGCGGCGCATTGTCCTTCGGCGTGCTGGGCGAAGATGCCCAAAGCGTATCGAGCAACCATGACGCATTCCATACCTGGGTTCAATGTGACGGTTACGCAATCGACTTCATGGCGCCGGTATTTCAGGAATTGCTCGCCGCGGCAGGCCACGCGCTGCCGGTACCTCGCCGCATGTTCCAGAAGGACCTCGGCCGCATGAGCGCCGCCGTGCCGGCCCTGGCCGCACCGGGCGATTTCTTCCTGGCACCCGATCTCCAGCTCACGCGCGAACTGCTGCAGCAGTTCATGGCCAAGAAGGCCCTGACCAATCTGTCCCAGGTCTGCATCGACTGGTATCGCAAACCGCCCAAGGCCATACCCGACGATCTGGCGCTGCAGGGCGGCGAGGGCGAAGTGTCCCGCATCCGGATCAACCCCACGGCGATCGAAGGCGTCTGGTAACAGCGCGGCCGAACCGGAAACGGCAAGTCCTGTCGCGTACGGAAAAGCGGGAAGTATCGGAAGAAACGAGGCGGACGCCTCCGTAGGGAGGGTGTGCTGGACGAGCGTCCAACACACCGTACGATCATGCATATCGGTTGCATGTACCGCACTAGAGCCGCAACGATAACCTGCCTATGTGACGCGCGCGTGACAATCCGGCGCGGCTTCAGAAAATTTCGCGTTCGATTGATTCCGCTCGCGATGTCATTCCGGTGTAATACGCCGCCATTACTATCCCGTCTGTCTCCTCTGTACCTGTTGCAGATGTTTTGCCTGCGATGCGAGCGCGTCGCAGGCTATTTTTTTCAGCGGGTCCTCTGACCCGGCGCGAATTCAGTCTCTCTTGCAGAGCTTCACGCCAATGCCGGACAGTGGCGTTGTAACCCGGCAGTACGCACACGTGTTGGAAGCCGCAATCCTCCCTTCCCGGCAGGCGCAAGCCGACCCGGTCATGCGGCGCGGGGTGCGTCCACACCCGCCCATGGTTTGTCGTGAACTCTGGGCGGGTGACACCTGATGGTCGCGGTAGCGCTCTTCCTTTTTCCTTCTTTCTCCCCGCTTGATCCCCGTTCGTTGCACAAGCTTGCGCAGGCCACGGAATTCCTTTTTCCATCAATGACTTGGCTCGCTTGTTAACGGCTTTTCCACAGGCTTGCCACCACTATCTGTGGATATCCGCGCCCGTCGAGACCGGCGTATGCCCTCTCGCCGATTTGGTCGTGCGCTTGTCTGCGCTGCCTGTTTTTTGCCGCGTATTCATACGGCATGGAAAATCCGTTTCCAATCAAAGGCTTGGGTCGCTTGTTAACGTGTTCTCCACAGGCTTGCACCCAAAAAATGTGGATATCCGGCCGCGCGCAGCGGAATTCACTGCGGCGCGGAGCAGGCCGGCGCGGCCGATGCTGTTGGCCGAATGTCGCCCGGTTTTGCTACGGAAACGGAAAAGCCTTTTCGTTCAAGTACTTAGTTCACTTTTCAAGGCGTTCTCCACAGGCTTGCCACCAAAAAATGTGGATATCCCGCTGCCGGGCCATCGC
Source organism: Herbaspirillum frisingense (assembly GCA_009914615.1). GTDB lineage: Bacteria > Pseudomonadota > Gammaproteobacteria > Burkholderiales > Burkholderiaceae_D > Herbaspirillum > Herbaspirillum frisingense_B. The sequence goes on along the minus strand of WNDX01000251.1, from coordinate 915 downwards.
CGCGATGGCTGCCGCCGGAAGTGTCGGCATCGTAAAAGCCGTCTTGGTACGCATTGAGGCGTATTGATGGGCATTGAGGCGGCACTGAAAAAGCCTTTCCAATCAATCGCTTGGGTCGCTTGTTAACGTCTTTTCCACAAGCTTGCCACCAAAATTTGTGGATATCTGCAGGGCAAAAACGGCCTTGCCAACGTAGCGCGAATGCGCGGCATTTGCCTGTCATTCGCCTCTTTGCCTCTCTTTTGCCCGGGATTGCGACGGAGAAAGAAAATCCTTGTAAATCAATGGCTTGAATGGCTTACCCAGGTGTTCTCCACAGGCTTGCCACCAAAATATGGGGATATCCTGGCAAGCAGAACGCGCGTTTCCTCCGATGCGCCGTGTGTGCGCACTGCATTCAAGGATCTCGTCATTTGCCTGATTTTTGATGCAGATTGTCGCGGTAAGGGAAAGTCCTTTTGAATCAAACAGTTGAGCCGCTTGTTAACGTATTTTCCACAGGCTTGCACCCAAAAAGTGTGGATATCTGTGAATCAAATGACAGGTTTTCCTCGTTCCGGCCGCGCCAATTTCCTCGCGCGAGTGCCTGCCCATTTTTTGACATGGCCGATCACGCTACCGGAAAAGTCTTCCGAATCAATGGCTTGGAATGCTTGTTAACGCCTTCTCCACAGGCTTGCCCCCGGAAAATGTGGATAAGGACTCGACTGGAGCATGATGCGTCCGGCTGTCGATCGGATTGGGGATAAGCGCCCGTGGAAGCGGCGGTGGGATGGGCGCCGATCACCTTGATCTTGCCCCTGATTTACGGACACCTATCTAAGCGACATTGGCCAGCTCGTACTGCTCTGGGCTGAGGTAGCCCAGGGTCGAGTGCAGCCGGATCCGATTGTAGTCAACCTCAATGTAGTCAAA
>WNDX01000250.1 GCA_009914615.1 Herbaspirillum frisingense | reverse complement strand
TGAGTGACCACAATTCATCGTCGACAAGTTCTTTAGGCATCGCATCCCGTCAGGAAAAACAAGACAGGAAGTTAACATCAAGTCGGGGAAGTTAACAGCCCCGAAATTTAATTTTGCAACAGCCTCTTAGACGTTTCTCGACGCCCATTCCCACACAGTCTTTACGCAATCTTGCAATCAGCGCATCTTTTCCACGATGAACTCATGAGCGCGCTTGAGCTCACGGTCCACCAGGCTCACCGAGATGCCCAGGTAATCCGCCACTTCCTGGCGCGACATCTCATCGACCCGGATCAGCGTCAGCACCCGGCGCTGGCGCGCCGGCATCTCTTCCATCGCCAGCAGCAGGCGCTCGCTCTCGGAACGCGCCGCGCTCACCTGCTCGGGGCCGGGCGCGGGATCGGACATGCTCTCGAAGATCAGTTCCACCTCCTCGCCGCTCAGGAAGCGCTTCTCGCTGCGGATCCTGTCCAGCGCCGAATTGATGGCCATGCGCATCAGATAGCTCAGCGGGTGCTGGACCTGCTCGGGCGCGTCCTTGTGGGTTTCCAGGCGCACCCAGGTGTCTTGCAAGGCGTCGCTGGCAAGATCGGCATTGCCCAACTGCAAGGTCAGGCGTCGCTTCAGGTCGGCATAGCTGCGGGTAAGCAGGTCGCGCAAACCCTTGAAGCCGGATTCGCTCATGGCGCGGCCTCGCAATCGGCGACGGCCGCCTGCGCCCGCGGCAGGATCAGCAGGACGAAGGGCTGGCCGGGATCGGCCGGGCCGCGCGCCAGCCGGAGTTCGCGCAGGGTCTTGATGATGTCGGCGTCGCGCGCCTTGCTGCCGGTGGTGTCCAGCAGGCGCGCCTGCACCACCTGGCCGGAGTTGGAGACACGCAGGCTGAGCGCCACGCGATAGCTGCCTGGCGCGATCAGCGGATTGCGGCGGCGACACGGGCTGCGCGCCGGTCGCGCTCTCCAGCACATAGGCATCGGCGGCAGTGAAATAACTGCTGAGTCCGGTCGGCGCCAACAACAGTTGCAGCGCGGCCTGCGGCGTATAGGTTCCGCGCACCTCGCCCGAAGTGCGGCCGGCAATGGCATCCGCCGCGTACAGGCCATACAGGCCGGTCGCTTCGTCGAAAGCATTCAAGGCTTCCGGCAGGGGCTGGGTCGGAATATCAAACCGCATGGTCGCTATGGCCTCGCGAGGTGATGGACGCGCTTGCTTCCCCGGCGCCGGCGGCGCTCCCTGGACGGTGCCTTGCAACGCCAGCAAGACCAGGCCCGTTGCGGCCCATGCGGCGACCCCGGACATGACCTTTTTCGACATTAACGGTGAGCCATGGTTGGGTTGGGGTCGGGGAAGCGGTTACGCAACGCGCGCAACCGAAGGCGGCTAGGATAGCGAACAAATATGACGCTTCCGTGACGCTTGCCGGACGTGCAAGCACCGGCCGGCGCCGGCGGGAAATCCGGGGTCGTCCGCAGAAGAAAGAAGGGAGTCAGGAACGGTAGCAACCGACGCGCGGCGCGCCTGCTCGTGCCGGGATCAGTGCAATAGTCAGCGCAATAGTGAACGCACAATCAGGGCATAATCGGCGCATAACCGGCACATAATCCGCCCCGCATCGGCACTTCACGCGCCGACGCCATCGCGTCCCGCCCCACCGGCGGGACAGGCCCGCCGCATCACACCCAGGGCTGGACCAGTTCCTCGGTCTGCAAGGCGCGCTGCACGGCCGGGCGCGCCAACACCCGTTGCAGATATTCACCGATGCCGGCCCTGGCCCGCGCCGGTTGCGCGAAGCCGCGCGTCCAGCGACACAGCATCAGCGCATAAGGGTCAAGCACCGAGTAATGCGCGCCCAGCAGCCACGGCCCGCCGCCGGCCTCCAGTTGCGCCTCCAGCTGGTCGAGCAGGGTCGCGATCTTGGCCTCCGCCCGCGCCTTGACCTGCTGCGCGCCGGCCGCATTGCCCTCCTCCACCCAGCGCTCCGGATAGAAATACGCCGTCAGCGTCGCCTGGAAGGTATTGGTGAGCCACATCAGCCAGGTATAGAGCCGCGCGCGCTCCGGCGTGCCCAGCGCGGGCGCCAGCTGCTGCTCCGGATACCGGTCGGCGAGATAGAGGCAGATGGCCGCGCTCTCGTAGAGCACCAGGTCGCCGTCGATGAGCACCGGGATCAGGCCGTTGGGATTGAGCTTGAGGTAATCGGGCGACTTGTTCGCGCTCTGGTGGCGATCGACGTAGGCCAGCTCGAAAGGCTGGCCGCATTCTTCCAGCAGGATGTGCGGCGCCATGCTGGCATTGCTGGGGTAATAAAACAGCTTCATGCGTGCTGGCCCTCTTCGACGATGACGGGTTCGCAGCGAATCGGGAAGTTCACCGAATTCGCGATGTAGCACTTTTCATGCGCGGTGTGATGCAGATGCGCCGCCAGCCGCGCATCGTCGCCGGCACGGATCGTCACGCGCGGGCGCAGCACGATCCCGGTGAAATGGCCGCCTTGCGCATTGTCGATCATGGTGCCATCGGCCTCATCGACATAGGCCAGCACGCGGATGCCGGCGTCCGAACACAGATGCAGGTACCACAGCTTGTGACAGGCGGAGGCTGATGCCAGCAGCAGATCCTCGGGATTCCAGCGCGCCGCGTCGCCGAGGAAGGCGGCGTCGGAAGAACCGGCGATCGCCGGCTTGGCGCCCGAGCGGATGAGGTGATCGCGGCCGTAGTCGCGATAGCCGGAAGTGCCGCTGCCTTTGTTGCCCGTCCATTCCACCGCTACCTGATACCTGTGCTCGCCGTGCGCCATCGCGTTCTCCATGGATAGTGTCGAATCGTGGGAGAGCAGCGCCTCCGTGATGCGAAAGCGCCGCCATGAAAATCTGCCCGAGGGCGATATTGTGGCATTGCTTGGCGCTTTTCACAGGGCGCGGCCGGCGTGCAAACGGAAAGACGCTACAGCGCAAGTCGCGGCGTCCACGGCTGTGGTCGGATCAGGGCCGGGTCGGCACAGGCAGCAGGCCAGCAACGCCGATAAGGCCAGAGCCGCGCACTTGTCCGTGCGCGCCGCGGATCGCGTCTGATATCAGAACACCATGCGTGGGCGCGGAATCTGCATTGCGGCCGCGCGGTTTGATACGAAGCCGCGATGGCAGCGCTTTATGACGGTTTGATGTAATGGACGACGCGCCGTTGTGTTGCGGTCTTTCGGGTCGGCAAACGTCTAAGAGGCTGTTGCAAAATTAAATTTCGGGGCTGTTAACTTCCCCGACTTGATGTTAACTTCCTGTCTTGTTTTTCCTGACGGGATGCGATGCCTAAAGAACTTGTCGACGATGAATTGTGGTCACTCA
>WNDX01000025.1 GCA_009914615.1 Herbaspirillum frisingense | reverse complement strand
TGATTTCCATCACCAGCGCCGCTTTGCGCTTGGCTGTCCAACGCTTGAATTCTTCTTCCATGACCTTGCTCATTTTGATTTCCTTTTAGGATTATCTACTGAGCAGGTTTTTAGTGGGTCATTACACCGCCGCGCCGGGCACGTCCGGTGCGCCGGCTGCAATACGGCGGATGCTCCGATGCAGTCGCCGCCATGAAAAAAGCCCGCATGAGCGGGCTTTTTCATTCTTGCGCAAGACGAGCTTACTGAATCACCCCGCACGCCAGGCGCGCCCCGCCGCCGCCCAGCGGCGCCGGGTGGTCGGCGTGGTTGTCCGCGCCCACGTGCACCATCAGGGCATGGCCGCGAATCTCGGCCAGGGTCTTGAGGCGCGGCGCCAACACCGGGTATTCGGCCTTGCCTTCAGCCGTGGCGTACAGGGCCGGCAGGTCGCCCAGATGGCCGTCGCCATAGGGGCCGGCGTGCTTGTTGGTCTTTTGCGGATCCCAGTGGCCGCCGGCGGCCAGCGCCGGTTCCATCTTGCCGTCCTTGTTCAGCGGATCGCAGGACGGGTTCTGGTGGATGTGGAAGCCGTGGATGCCGCTGGGCAGGCCGCTCAGTGCGGGCGTGAAGATCAGGCCGTAGGGCGATTCGGTGATGGTCACCTCGCCCGCCGGCGCGGTGGCGCCTTGCGCGTTGACGAAATTGAGCGGCACCTTGATCTGCGCGTCGGATGCGGCGAACGCCGGGCCGGCGCTCAGTGCCGCCACTAAGACAAACAATCGTTTCATAGTATGGATCCTTGTAGTGATCGAAATGAGGCTTGCAAAGATATTCTGCTTCGATGCATAAAATGTGATTCCAGCGTCATCTTCCGACGGAAATCGATGTAATTCCAAGATTTTCCCCAAATTCTGAAACCCACAAAACGGGCGGAGCCTTTGCCATTCACCGTCTTTGCCTCGAAGCCTTGCTGCCCACGGCATCATCCCACTCATCCGTCGGAGAGCGCAATTCTGGACACGCTCGCCATTTGGAGGGGACAACGGATGATAGACGCCGTCCGCTCAGGAATGATTCCGCAGACCGGCCATCCGAGGATGAATCAGACGCGAATGACGCCTGCTGCCTTGATGCGCGAGCAAAGACCGTCGATCAAGGGAGATGCTGAAATGGGATAGCTGACCGGCGCCGGCAGAGGCTCAGGCGCCTGCTTCGTCCAGCGGCAGCGAAGGATGCTCGCTGACGATCTTGAGCCGGCGGCCTTCCAGCAGCATGGCGTGGAAGTCGGCGGCCGGGACCGGGCGCGAGAAGATATAGCCCTGCAGTTCGTTACAGCCGGCTTCGCGCAGGAAGCTGAACTGTTTCTCGGTCTCCACGCCTTCGGCGATCACCTTGTGGCGCAACTGCTTGGCAATGCCGATGATGGCGCTGGCGATGGCGCAGTCGTTGGTGTCGTCCGGGATGCCCATGGTGAACGAGCGGTCGATCTTGAGCGTATTGATAGGGAAACGCTTGAGGTAGGACAGGCTGGAATAGCCGGTGCCGAAGTCATCCAGCGAAATCGTGATGCCCAGGCTGCAAATCTTTTCCATGATGGAGATCACACGGTCGGTGCTGTGCATCAGCATGCTCTCCGTGATTTCCAGTTCCAGCCAGTCGCCGCTGAGCATGTGGCGGCTCAGCGCCGCGCGCACGCGGTCCGGCAGCGAGCGTGTGAATTCTCGCGCGGTCACGTTCAGGGCGATGCGCATTGGCGCCATGCCGGCGTCCTTCCACGATCGCGCCTGGCGGCACACGGCGTCCAGCACCCAGTCGCTCAGTTGCACGATCAGGCCGGTCTCTTCGGCGATCGGGATGAATTCGCCCGGCAGCAGCAGGCCGCGCTCCGGGTGCTGCCAGCGCACCAGCGCTTCGGCGCCGGTGATGGCGCCGGTCGCCATGTCCACCTTGGGCTGGTAGTACAGCAGCAGTTCGTTGTATTCGAAGGCGTGCAGCAGGCCGGTTTCGATGCGCAGCAGATCCAGCGTGTTGCGGTTCATCTCTTCGCTGTAGTACGCGTAGCCGCCTTCGTTGTTCTCGCCGCCCTGCTTGGCGCGATACATGGCGATGTCGGCCAGGCGCAGCAGGGTTTCGGTGTCGCTGGCATCTTCCGGATACATGCTCACGCCGATGCTGGCGCCCACGCGCAGCTCGTGGCCGTCGATGAAGAACGGTTCGTCGAACAGGGCCAGCAGCTTTTGCGCCACGAAGCCGGGGTGGTAGTCCTTGTCGATGTCGAACAGCGCCACCGCGAATTCGTCCGCGCCCAGGCGCGCCACCACGTCCTGCTCGCGCAAGGTGCGGCGCAGGCGGATCGCCACTTCGACCAGCAGCATGTCGCCAGCCACGTGACCCAGGGTGTCGTTGATGGGCTTGAAGCGGTTCAGGTCGATGAACATCACGCAGCCGTGCATGCTGCCCTGCTGCGCTTCCAGCAGCGCCTGGTCCACGGTGCGGGTCAGCAGCGTGCGGTTGGGCAGGCCGGTCAGCGAGTCGTAATAGGCCAGATGATGGATCAGCTTTTCGGCGTTCTTGCGCTCGGTGATGTCGTTGAGGTAGCCGATCAGACCGATGGGATTGCCGTGCTGGTCGCGCATGACGGACAGCGACAGGCTGGCCCAGAAGGTCTCGCCGGATTTCTTGCGGCGTCGCACCTCCATCTCGCGCCCGCCCTGCTCCAGGAACATGTCGGCGACCGAATCTTCCTCATCCTCGTTTTCGTAGAGGAACAGCACGTTGCGGCCGATCGCTTCCATTGCGGTATAGCCGAACAATTGCTCGGCGCCGCGGTTCCAGCTGGTGATGAAGCCGGCCGGATCCATGGTGATCACGGACTCGTGCATCTGGTTCAGGATCTGCGCCTGCTGCTCCAGCTTGGCTTCGATCTGGTCCAGCGAGCGGCCACGCTTTTCGGTCTCGGCGCGGCGCTGCATCAGGCGGCCGGTGAAGCCGGCCAGCATGGCCAGGCGACTCCGCTCGATTTCGGTATAGGGGCGCGTGAGCGCGGGAAAGAGGAAATGACCGAACAGGTCGCCGTCGTGCTCGACCGGCTGGCGCAGGCCGCCGGCGGTTTCCGGCGCGGCGCCGCTCATATAGCGTCCGCCGGGGCGCTTCAGGAAACCCGAGGCGATGCCGCCAAGCGCCGCGTGTAGCGCCATGCCTTGCAGGTTCTGCATCGCATCCAGCAATGCAGAACAACATGCCAGATCATCGGTGCCGACGGAGGAAATCATGGAAATCAGGCCTCTGTACTGACGCGGGTTGCCCAGTTAAAGGCCTGTATCAGGCATTCGCAATATACCCGCGCATCGAGGCCGGCGGCGTCCAGATCGGTGTGGCGCAAGGGAATGCGGCCGTATTCGGAACGTTCCACCACGTCCAGCAGCTTGCCCAGGCGCCCGGTGCGGGTGGTCAGCGCGTTGACGATGTCCACCGGCAGCTTGAGCGGCTCGATGATGTCGTTGAGCGGCATGCCCAGCAGGATGTCCAGCAGCGAGAACATGCCGGTGATGAAGGCGCGGTCCAGTTCTTCGCGCGTGCAATCGACGCGATGCGCCATGGCTTCCATCATCGCGGCGCGCGCGGCCGCGCGCGGCAGCAGCGGATTGGCCGATTCGTCGCCCGGGAAGCGCGCGTACAGCAGCAGTTGCAGCCAGCGCTGCAATTGGCGGCGGCCCAGCAGGTTGATGGCCTGGGTGAAATTGGTGATGTGCGCCGAGAAGCCGAAAGCGGCCGAACTGACCAGTTTGAACAACTGATAGGACAGCGCCGGATCCTGCTTGAGCAGCGATTCCAACTCGTTGGCGTCGGCATCGCGCGCCACCAGCTCCAGCAGCTTCAGCAGGCGCGCGCGCGAAATCGAATTCTTTTGCGACAGACGGCTGTCGGGATGCAAGGCGTAATCGCCCGAGAACCAGCGGAAGCCCTCGGCGCGGCACAGGTCGAACTGCACTGCGTCACCGACGTTTTCCACCAGGTGCGGACCGCGCAGCTTGTTGATCCATTGCACCGCGTCCGGCAGGCTGCCCACGCTGGCGTCCAGCGCCATCGATTCGACGAAGGGGAAGACGCTGGCGCCCTGCGCCGGCAAGCCGTCGGCGATGATGGCGAAGCCGCGGCTGTAGAGCCAGTCCAGCGCATCGATCTTGCCCGGATCCACGCAATGCTCGACCGGCACACGCAGCGCCAACTGGCCTTCCGGGATGGGATTGGCAAACTCGGGGGCAAATACCGCCGGATCGCGCACGGGGATGATGCAGGTCAACCCACCCAATGCGTCGTGCAAGCCGAACTCATTGAAAAGGCGGGATAGCAAGACACTGCCATCCTCATCGATGGGTGAGATGTGCAACGACAGCGCTGTCCATACGTGATGAACGTCGGCGACAGGCTGTAAATACACGAGAGGAAAAGGAACGCTTTTATCCTGGACAGCCATATTTTTTATCTCGGCGCCCCTCTTTTTACTACCGGAGACGCTCCGTCATGTTGAAAAACTGTAAAAAAGTTTCCCAGCAGAATACTTAATTAAATTCAAATTTTTCTAAATATACCTGATAAAAAGACACTTGCAAGCAAGCTTTAATCCAACAGGAAGATTTCTTGCAAATCATTTAAAAAACGGCGCCCCAAATCGGTCGGACGGATCAAAGCGTGATCCCGATACAACATTCCCTTCTGTTCGGCCAGGTTGAGCTGTTTTTCGATCTGGTTCAGGCCCATGCCGGTGCGCTCGGCGAACAGGTTGGGCGGGAAGCCTTCGGTCAGGCGCAAGGCGTTGAGCATGAACTCGAAGCCCAGCGCGTCGCGCCCGATCTCAGCCTCTTCCTGGACGGGCGTGCCGGCCCTTGCCTGCTCCAGATAGGTCTGAGGATGCTTGTAGCGCATCTGGCGCACGATGCGGTGCGGGAAGGACAGCTTGGAGTGTGCGCCGGCGCCGATGCCGAGATAGTCGCCGAATTGCCAGTAGTTCAGGTTGTGCTTGGCGCGCCGTTTGGCCTGTGCGTAGGCCGAGACCTCATAGTTGGCATAGCCGCCAGCCGAAGTCAGTTCCGCGATCAGGTCTTGCATGTCGGCACTGGTGTCGTCGTCCGGCACCGGCGGCGGATACTTGGCGAACAGCGTGTTCGGCTCCAGCGTCAGGTGGTACAGCGACAGATGCGGCGGCGCGAAGGCGATGGCGGTCTCGATGTCGGCGCGCGCCTCGGCCAGCGTCTGCTGCGGCAGCGCGTACATCAGATCCAGATTGAAATTATCGAAATTGGCGTGGGCGATCTCCACCGCCTTCAGCGCCTGGTCGCCGTCATGGATGCGGCCCAAGGCCTGCAGATGGCGGGCATTGAAGCTCTGGATGCCGATCGACAAACGGTTGATGCCACTCTCTCGGTAGGAGCGGAATTTCTCGGCCTCGAACGTGCCGGGATTGGCTTCCATCGTGATCTCGATGTCGCCGTCGAAGGGCAGCAAGGTGCGCAGATCCGACAGCAGACGATCCAGGCCGGCCGCCGACAGCAGGCTGGGCGTGCCGCCGCCGATGAAGATCGTGTAGATCTTCCGGCCCCAGATCAGCGGCAGCGCCATTTCCAGATCGGTGCGCAGCGCATCCAGGTATTCCTGCTCGGGGAAGCTGCCCTTGACCTCGTGCGAATTGAAATCGCAGTAGGGGCACTTGCGCACGCACCACGGGAAATGCACATACAGCGACAGCGGCGGCAGTGCCGACAGTTGCAGGCTGCCCGGTTTCAGGAAGGCCAGCGCGGCCTGCGCCGAGCCGGAGGCCGCCTGTTCGGCGGGCACGTTGGCCGCGACCGGTTTGATGGGGATCATTTCAGCTTCTCTACCAGCGCACGCAAGGCGTGGCCCCGGTGCGAAACAGCATTCTTCTCGGCCGCGCTGAGTTCGGCGGCGGTCTTGCCCAGTTCCGGCAGCAGGAAATACGGGTCGTAGCCGAAACCGCCCTCGCCGCGTGCGTCGGCGACAATTTCGCCCTTCCAGACGCCATCGGCGATCACCGGTTGCGGGTCGTCGGCATGGCGCACGTAGACCAGCACACAGTAGTAATACGCCGATTTGTCGGCATGGGCCGACAACTCCCGGATCAGCTTGGCGTTGTTGGCCGCGTCCGACTTGGGCTCGCCGGCATAGCGCGCCGAATACACGCCCGGCGCGCCGCCCAGGGCGTTGACGCAGACACCGGAATCGTCGGCCAGCGCCGGCAGGCCGGTCAGGCGGGCAGCGTGGCGCGCCTTGGTCAGGGCGTTTTCGACGAAGGTGCCGAAAGGCTCTTCCGCTTCCGGCACGTTGAACTCGCCCTGCGGGCGCACGTCCAGGCCGATGCCGCCCAGCAGACTGGCGAATTCCTTGAGCTTGCCGGCGTTGTTCGACGCCATCACGATCTTTTGCTTGGTATCCATGCTTGTCTGGCTTATATCGTTTGCAAAGTTTGCGTGGTGCAATGAAAAACGCCATGTCGTCGATTCAACATGGCGTTTTCCGTGAAAGCCGCATTGTAAAGCGATTCGCGGACCGCTGCTACGCGCCCCGGGCTTACAGGCCCAGCGCCTGCTTCTGCAGCGTGTTGAGTGTGGCGATGCCTTGCTGCGCCAGGTCCAGCAGGCTGTTGAGCGCATTGCGGTCGAATGCCGCGCCTTCGGCGGTGCCCTGCACTTCGACGAAATGACCGGCGTCGGTCATGACCACGTTCATGTCGGTATCGCAGTCGGAATCTTCAAGGTAATCCAGATCCAGCACCGGCACGCCCTTGTACACACCCACCGAGATCGCCGCCACGAAGTGCTTCAGCGGGATGGTCTCCACCAGGCCACGCGACTTCAGCACCGAGAAGGCGTCGTAGGCCGCCACCATGGCGCCGGTGATCGCCGCGGTGCGGGTACCGCCGTCGGCCTGCAGCACGTCGCAGTCCAGGTGCAGGGTTCGCTCGCCGAAGGCTTCCAGATCGAAGGCAGCGCGCAGCGCGCGGCCGATCAGGCGCTGGATTTCCTGGGTGCGGCCGGATTGCTTGCCCTTGGCCGCCTCGCGATCCATGCGGGTGTGAGTGGAGCGCGGCAGCATGCCGTACTCGGCGGTCAGCCAGCCCTGCCCGCGGCCCTTCAGGAAACCAGGCACCTTCTCTTCGATCGACGCGGTGCACAGCACGCGGGTGTCGCCGAACTCGACCAGCACCGAACCTTCGGCATGCTTGGTGTAGTGGCGCGTGAGGCGCACGTCGCGCAGTTGGGAAACGGTACGGCCGCTGGGGCGCTGGGATGCAGTCATGGTAATCCTTGTCTGGTCTGGCTGAATGGAATGCCGGCGGCCATGAAAACCGCCAATTTTGATCTTTTGATAGCGCGCCGCCGCCAATCTTCTTTAAAATGCGGGATCCGACCCGGGCGATGCCCTGCGCGGACCGTCAAAGGCGGCTGCCGGAATTGTCAAAAACCGGCATTGTAAAGGATCAGGATGCCGCCCGGCGGCATCCGGCTTCATCAACACCGCATCGCCCACAATCAGACCAACGACTTGCCAGCGCGCCGCCGCTTCACCGCGGCGCCAGCCGGCGCACCGGAGCCAGAATTTGACCATTTACAGCATGACCGGCTACGCCGTCACCACCCGTGAAACCACCGCCGGCACGGTCACGATCGAAATGAAGAGCGTCAACTCGCGCTTCCTCGACCTGCAGTTCCGCATCAACGATGACCTGCGCGCGGTCGAACCCATGCTGCGCGAAGCCATCATGGGCCGCCTGGTACGCGGCAAGGTGGAATGCCGCCTGTCCTTTGGCCGCAAGGCCGCCACCGGCAACAGCCAGGCGCTCAATGCCGGCCTCGTGGCCACCCTGTCGGCACTGCAAGACCAGTTGCGCGCCCAATTCCCCGACGCCGCGCCGCTGTCGGTCAACGAACTGCTGCGCTGGCCGGGCGTGATGGAAGAAGCCGAAATCAGCCAGGAAACGCTGCAAGCCGACATCCTCGCCACCATGGGCCAGACCCTGGAAGCCTTCGTCGAGACCCGCGCGCGCGAAGGCGCGGCGTTGCAGGCCGTGATCCTGGCCCGGGTGGACGCGATGGAAGCCATCGTCGCCCGCATCACGCCACTGGTGCCGCAACTGATCGAGCAATTCCAGCAAAAGGCCACCGAGCGCATGACCGAGGCCCTGGGCCTGGCGCTGCAAAGCCAGAACGGCGCCGCGCCGCTGGCCACGCGCGAGGAATCGCTGGAACGCATCCGCCAGGAAGTCACGCTCTACGGCATCCGCATCGACATCGCCGAAGAGCTGGCGCGCCTGTCGGCGCACCTGGCCGAGACCCGCCACATCCTGAAGAAAGGTGGCCAGGTCGGCAAGCGCCTCGATTTCATGATGCAAGAGCTCAATCGCGAGGCCAACACCGTCGGTTCCAAGGCCGCCGTCAAAGAACTGGCCGACGCTTCGATGGAGCTCAAACTCCTGATCGACCAGATGCGCGAGCAGGTCCAGAATCTTGAATGAAGCCGGCGGGACGGCGTCCCGCCATCAGCCCTACATCGTCACGTCAAAACAAAAACAGCGAGGATCCCATGCCAGCTAAAACCCCTACTTCCGGCAGCCTGTTCATGGTGGTCGCCCCCTCCGGCGCCGGCAAATCGACCCTCGTCAATGCCTTGCTGAAGCAGGAACCGGCCATCAAGCTGTCGATCTCCTACACCACCCGCGCACCGCGCCCGGGCGAGGAGCACGGCCGCGAATACTATTTCACCAGCGCCGAAGACTTCCTCAAGCGCCAGGCCGAGGGCGAATTCCTGGAATGGGCCGAGGTGCATGGCAACTACTACGGCACTTCGCGCCTGATGATCGCCGACCAGATCGCCAACGGCACCGACGTGCTGCTGGAAATCGACTGGCAAGGCGCGCAGCAGGTGAAGAAGCAGTTTTCCAACGCCATCGGCATCTTCATCCTACCGCCCTCGATCGCGGCCCTGGAAGAGCGCCTGAAAAAGCGCGGACAGGACGAACCGCACGTCATCACGCGCCGCATCCTGGCCGCCGGCGGCGAAATCGCGCACTCTCCCGAGTTCGAATATGTTATTATCAATCAAGAGTTTGCCGTCGCTTTGTCCGAGCTGACGGCGATTGTCCAGGCTGCCCGCTGCCGCTTCCCGCAGCAAGCCGCGCGCAACGCCTACCTGTTCACCCAGTTGGGCATCCACGCGACTTGAGCCGCAGCGCGCAGCCGCCGGGGCAATTTCACCCAATCCGAGCAAGACCGTCATTCAGGAGTTTTAACATGGCCCGTATCACCATCGAAGATTGCCTCAAGCAAATCCCGAACCGCTTCCAGCTGACCCTGTCGGCCACCTACCGCGCACGCCAGCTGCTGCAGGGCCATACCCCCAAGGTTGACGCCAAGGACAAGCCGACCGTGACCGCCCTGCGCGAAATCGCCGCAGGCAAGGTCGGCGTGGAAATGCTGAAGAAGGTTCCGGCCTGATCCTGGTCCGTCCATGAAGCTGATAACGGTCAAGCATGAGCCTCACCCCCACCGACTCCACCTTATCAGCGACATCTAGCAACAAACGAGCAGCCGGTTCCGGCCGCCCGACTCCCCCGAACGACATCGCCTCCGCCGCTGCACATAGCGGCGTGGCGACGTTCGCCCATCTGACGCCCAAGCTCGAAGAATACCTCACGCCCTCCGAACTGAAGAAGGTCAAGGAAGCCTATCGCTTCGCCGACGAGATGCACCTGGGCCAGATGCGCAAGTCCGGCGAGCCCTATATCTCGCATCCGCTGGCGGTGGCCGAGATCTGCGCCGAGTGGAAGCTGGACGCCCAGGCCATGATGGCGGCCTTCCTGCACGACGTGATGGAAGACCAGGGCGTCAAGAAGGAAGAACTGATCGAGCGTTTCGGCGCCCCGGTGGCCTCGCTGGTGGACGGGCTGTCCAAGCTGGACAAGATCGAATTCCAGAGCCAGGTCGAAGCCCAGGCCGAGAATTTCCGCAAGATGCTGCTGGCGATGGCGCGCGACGTGCGCGTGATCCTGGTCAAGCTGGCCGACCGCCTGCACAACATGCGCACGCTGGGCTCGATGCCGCCGGACAAGAAGCGCCGCATCTCGCGCGAGACCATGGAAGTCTATGTGCCCATCGCGCACCGTCTGGGCCTGAACAACATCTACCGCGAGCTGCAGGAACTGTCGTTCTCGCACCTCTACCCGCTGCGCCACCGCACCCTGCTCAAGGCCGTCAAGGCGGCGCGCGGCAACCGCCGCGAGGTGGTGACCAAGATCATGGAATCGGTGACCAGCACGCTGATCGCCGCCGGCATCCCGGCCCAGGTCGATGGCCGTGAAAAGACCCTGTACGGCATCTACCGCAAGATGCGCAACAAGCACCTGACCTTCTCGCAGGTGCTGGACGTGTACGGCTTCCGCGTGGTGGTGGACAGCTTCGCCAACTGTTACGTGGCGCTGGGCACCCTGCACTCGCTGTTCAAGCCGATGCCGGGCAAGTTCAAGGATTACATCGCCATTCCCAAGCTGAATGGCTACCAGTCGCTGCACACCACCCTGATCGGCCCCTACGGCACGCCGGTGGAATTCCAGATCCGCACCCGCGAGATGCACCGCGTGGCCGAATCCGGCGTGGCGGCGCACTGGCTCTACAAGGACGACGAAGGCAACCTGACCGATCTGCAGCAGCGCACCCATGCCTGGCTGCAATCGCTGCTGGACATCCAGAAGCAGACCGGCGACTCGGCCGAGTTCCTGGAACACGTCAAGGTGGATCTGTTCCCCGACTCGGTCTACGTGTTCACGCCCAAGTCCAAGATCATCGCCCTGCCGCGCGGCGCCACCGCGCTGGACTTCGCCTACAGCATCCACACCGACATCGGCGACCAGACCACCTCGGCCATCATCAATCACGAACCGGCGCCGCTGCGCTCCGAGCTGCACAACGGCGACATCGTCGAGATCATCACCTCGCCGACCTCGCGCCCCAGCCCCAACTGGCTGGGCTATGTGCGCACCGGCAAGGCGCGCTCCGCGATCCGACATCGCCTGCGCACGGCCAACAAGATCGAATCGCAAGCCGTCGGCCGGCGCCTGCTGGGCAATGCCCTGCACACGCTGGGCATCGAACCGGAACTGCCGACCGGCATCGTCGAGCGCCTGCTCAACGAATCCAGCGCCAAGACCATGGACGACCTGTATGCCGAGATCGGCATCGGCACCCGCATGGCGCCGCTGGTGGCACGCCACATCATGACCATGATGGATACCGGCGCCAGCGTGCCGCAGCTGGATCCGGAAGGCCACATGCTGCCCAACAAGCCGGATCCGGTGGTCATCACCGGCAGCGAAGGCGCCTC
Source organism: Herbaspirillum frisingense (assembly GCA_009914615.1). Lineage (GTDB taxonomy): Bacteria > Pseudomonadota > Gammaproteobacteria > Burkholderiales > Burkholderiaceae_D > Herbaspirillum > Herbaspirillum frisingense_B. The sequence continues at coordinate 26,297 of WNDX01000025.1, read as the reverse complement.
GGCCCAACTGTCGTCGTGCTGTATGCCGATTCCGGGCGACAGCCTGACCGGCTACCTCAAGCCGGATCAGACACTGATCGTGCACACCCAGGAATGCGAAACCGCCAAGCGCCTGCACGAGAAGGAACCGGATCGATGGATCGAGCTGGTCTGGGGCTACGACCTCAACCGCCGCTTCGATTGCCGCATCACCATCCTGATTCACAACGAGCGCGGCACCCTGGCCCGCATTGCCGCCGAGATCGGCGAAGCCGACGCCAACATCGTCTCGGTCAGCATGGACGACGATGGCGGCTCCTCGATGAAGTATCTGCGCTTCACCATCCAGGTCGAAGATCGCGTCCACCTGGCCCGCACCATGCGCGGCATCCGCAAGATCGACAGCGTGACGCGTATCCTGCGTGAGCGCGGCTGACGCTGCCGCACTGATAGATAGCCTGAGGCCCGCAAACCCAGCCAAAAAACGAAAACGCCCGCGCATGCGGGCGTTTTTCATTCAGGCGGACAAGCGCATCACACGGCGGCCTTCTCCGTTTCCATAGTTTCCGCCACGTCCCGGCCACGCTTGAGCACTTCGATGGCTTTGGTCTGCTTGGCCGCATCTTCGCGCGCGAAATGTTCCTGGCAAACCTGCTCGCCCTTGTCGGCGATGCCGCGTTCCAGCTTGTCGGCGAAAAAATCGATCAGGGCGCTGACCGCGCTGGGCAGCTGCCGGCGATGCACATACACCGCATACAAGCCCATGGCGTCGCGCTGGTAATCAGGCAGGATGTGTACCAGCGTGCCGTTGCGCAAGTCTTCCGAGGCCAGCATGGTCGGCAGCAACGCAATTCCGAGGCCGGCGCGCGCCGCGCGCAGCTGACCTTGTGCGGTATTGATGCACAGCCGCGGATTGACTCGCACCGACTCCGGCCCTTGCGGCCCTTCCAGCTTCCAGGTGGTGTTTTGCGGCGCCTGCGACGCCGCCAGGCAGGCGTGATCCATCAGGTCGGCCAGGGTGCGCGGCGTACCGAAGCGTTCCAGGTAGCGCGGGCTGGCGACCAAGCCGCGGTGGCTTTCCACCAGCTTTCTTGCCACCAGGCTGGAATCGGGCAGGATGCCGCCGCGGAAGGCCAGATCGATGCCCTCGGCAATCAGGTCGGCGCGGCCGTCGTTGAGCACGAACTCCAGTTGCACCTTGGGATACAGGCGCATGAACTCGTGCATCCACTCGATCGAGAAGTTATCGAAGAAATCCACCGGCGCCGCCACGCGCAAGCTGCCGGAGGGCTCGCCGTTGCTTTCGGTGAGGCTGGCGCTGGCGTGCTCGATATCCTCCAGGCCCGGCGCGCAGCGCTCGAAGAACTCACGGCCGGCGGCGGTCATGTTGAGCTGGCGCGTCGAGCGCTGCAGCAGGCGCACGCCCATGCCGGCCTCCAAGGCCTGCAGGCGGCGGCTGATGGTATTGGGGGGCATGGACAGCTTGCGGCCGGCGGCGGCGAAACTGCCGGCGCGCACCACGTGGACGAAGAGCCAGATATCGTTCAGGTCGAGCATGATCAATTACCACCAAAAATGGATCAGTGAAATGCGATTCTCGCATCTACTGGCCGAAATGAAAACTGGGTATTGTTCTACCAACGCCGCAAGCAACAGATCAGGACGCAACGATACAGCGAATTCGCCTCCTCCGCTTCCGGCGCAGCATTTTGATGATCCGCCGCGGGCTTTTCCGCCGGCCAACCAGACCAACGCAGCCGTTGCATCCAAGCAAGCAACGGCGATGCCCACCGAAAGGATTGACCATGAGCACCTTGCTGCATATCGACTCCAGCGCCCGCACCAGCGGCTCCATCTCGCGCCAACTGACCGCGTCCTTCGCCGAACAGTGGAAGGCCAAGAACCCGGGCGGCACCATCGTCCACCGCGACCTGGCCAACGACGCGCTGCCGCACCTGACCGAAGCCCTGTTGGGCGCCTACTTCACCCCGGCCGAGAACCTCAGCGCCGAGCAAGCCGCCCTGATCAAGCAATCCGATGCGCTGGTCGATGAGCTGCTGGCGGCCGACACCCTGGTCATCGGCGTGCCGATGTACAACTTCGCCCCGCCGTCCACGCTGAAGACCTGGATCGACCACGTGTTCCGCGCCGGCCGCACCTTCCGCTACACCGAAACCGGCCCGGTCGGCCTGGCCACCGGCAAGAAGGCCATCGTGATCCTGTCGCGTGGCGGCAAGTATTCCGAAGGCCCGATGGAAGCCATGGACTTCCAGGGCAAGTACATCAAGAGCGCCCTGGGTTTCATCGGCATCACCGATGTCGAACTGGTGGTCGCCGAGGGCGTGTCCATGGGCGAAGAAGCCATCAAGCAAGCCGTGGCCAGCGCCCAGCAAAAGATCACTGCAAGCGTCTGATGCGCGGCATCTGAGCGCGCACCCTTCTGCTCGACGGGGCGGGCCGCCACAAGCGGTCCGCCCCGTTTGCATGAGCGCGCCTCAGTGCTGGCCCAGGCCCTTGTGCATGCGGCGCAGCCCCAGCCAGACGCAAGCCGCCACCACCGGCACCACGATGCCGGTCGCCAGATCCGGATTGACCGGCAGGCCGGCTGCCTTGGCGGCCTTGCCCGCGTAGCCGATCAGGCCGATCACGTAATACGAGATCGCTGCCACCGACAGCCCTTCGACCGCCTGCTGCAGCTTCAGTTGCTGGGCCGCGCGCGCATTCATTGATTCCAGGATCTGGCGGTTCTGCTGTTCCTGCACGATGCCGATGCGGGTGCGCAGCAGGTCGTTGGTATGGGCGATGCGCTCGGCCAACGCCTCCTGCCGGCGCGCGATAGCCTGGCAAGTGTTCATCGCCGGCGCCAGGCGACGCTCCATGAATTCGCCGATGGTTGGCACGCCTTCGATGCGTTGCTCGCGCAATTCCTCGATGCGCGCCTGCACCAGCCTGAAGTAGGCTTGCGAGGCCGAGAAGCGGTAGCTGTTTTCCAGCGACAGCTTTTCGATGCGCGCGGCCAGCCCGGTGATCTTGCGCAGCACGCGCTCGTCCTCCGCTTGTTCTTCCGGTGTGCCGCCGGTCGATTGTTCGGATTGCACCATGGCCGCGGTCAGCGCCGCCAGGTCGCCTTCGATGCCGTTGAGCAGCGGCCCCGACTGCTGGGCGTGCGGCAGGCCCAGCAGCGCCATCATGCGATAGGTTTCGATTTCCAGGATGCGCTGCGCCAGACGGCCGCCCTGCAGTTCGCGCAGGTCGATGTCGCGCACCACGAAGCGCGAGAAGCCGTCCGACTGGATCTGGAAATCGGTCCAGATCTCGCCGCCCTGCAATACCTTGCTGGAACTCATCAGCTTGCCTTCGAAGATGCGCTGCATGGTGCCCGCGGTGGCCGCAGTATCGTCGGCGCCGGGCTCGACCACCACATGCGCCGCCACCATCAGCTTGCCCTGCAGCGACAGCAGCCACTGCTGCGGAATGTGCGACAACGGCGCGCGGGCGAAGGCGTCGGCGGTGGATAGCGCTTCGTCATGCGCCTGGGCGAAGGTGTAGGTGGCGAATTCGGTATGGCACTCCCACTTCAGACGGAAGCGCCCGAAATCGTGATAGAAGTGCTTGGCCTCGGCGCCCGGCGCGGCCACGCCGAAATGCGCGCACAGCGCGTCCAGCAGCGCATGCTGGGCGAGCGCGTGCTGGCTACCGTTGCCGTCTTCACGCACGTAGACGGCCAGATGCGTCAGCGTCTCCGAGCGCGTGAGCTGCAGGAAGGGCCGCGAGTGCACCTCCGCCGCGAGAACGACGCGCTGCGGATGGTTCAGGCTGGCAAAAACGATGGACATGGTTTCCCCGTGGATGGTTTGAATGCGGTACGCCCGGCGCCGTCGGCGGCGCTCGCGGCAATGACCGTCCCGCATGCGCCGTGCATGCAGGATCTGGCGTGGTGATGGATCGGATTCTTGCCTGCTGCGCCGGCCCGCCTAATGCGGCGCCGGATAGCTCACTTCCAGCACGGTCAGGTGTTCGATGCCGGACGGCGTCTGCAGCACCACTTCGTCGCCCTCGCGCGACTTGGTCAGCGCACGCGCCACCGGCGAGATCCAGCTGATCTTGCCCTTGAGCGGGTCGAGCTCGTCGATGCCGACGATGGTCACCGTATGTTCTTCCCCCTTCTGGTTCTCATAGGTGACCGTGGCGCCGAAGAAGACCTGGTCGCTGCCGTGGTGCACGGCCGGATCCACCACTTCGGCGAAATCCAGGCGCTTGGTCAGGAAGCGGATGCGGCGATCGATCTCACGCAGGCGCTTCTTGCCGTACAGGTAGTCGCCGTTCTCGGAGCGATCGCCGTTGGAGGCCGCCCAGGAGACGATCTTGACCACCTCCGGCCGCTCCTCGTCGATCAGGTGCAGCAGCTCGTCCTTGATGCGCTGGTGTCCCTGTGGCGTCATGTAGTTGTTGGCGCCGGCCGGAATGGCGGGCAAGGCGAGCTCGTCATCGTCGTCGCCGCCGTCGGATTCTTTTACAAAGGCCTTGTTCATGCTGGATTCTGTCCGGATATGCTTGCCGCCTTGCAGCGTGCTCAAACCTTATTGTAGCCGCATGCAGGCCGCGGCAACGGTACAGTTGACGCCACAAATGGCCGAGCGACTGTGCTGCGAAGACCGGTTTTGCGCGGCCGGCACTCGCCCTTTCGCGCGCACTCGGCGATAATTTGCTTCCCGGCGCCGATAGCGTCACCATCAGCGCCACCATCCGCCATTTCACTGATCCCGCCACCATCATGTCCTCCATCGCTCCCCGCTACCGCATCGGCCTGATTGCCAACCGCGCCCACCAGGACGCGCCCGATTCCGCTCTGGTCCAGTTGCTGACCGGTTCGCGCACGCGTATCGAAACGCTGCAGCCGGAGCTGATCGTGGTTGGTCGCACGCTGGACGCCATCGGCCAGATGGATCTGCTGCCAGGCTATCCGCACCTGGTGCGCTTCCCCTACGGCCGTCAAGGCGGGCTGATGAAGCTGGTCTCGCGCACCGTGGACGCCGACCCCGAGCGCACACTGGATGCCGTGATCTACCTGATCGACCCGGTCGATCCGTCCTCCACCTTCCCCGAAGCGGTGGCGCTGAAGCGCCAGTGCGTGATCCACGGCAAGCCTTTCCTGTCCACGCTGGCCGGCGCCCAGGAATGGTTCGAACTGGAATCGATCGCCAACGGCGCCGCGCCGGACGCGGTGTTCGACGACCGCTTCAAGCTGGACCAGGAAGGCATCGCCCTGATCGCCCACGACGCCATGAAGTCGCGCATGCTGGAGCTGGCCGAAAAGCATTTCGACGTACTCGACAAGTTCGCCTTCCGCTGCGCTACCGGCACCACCGGCGGCCTGCTCAACCAGCTGGCAATGAAGATCAAGGGCGAGGCCGGCCGCAACTGGGTCAAGCCCTTCCTCTCCGGCCCTCTGGGCGGCGACGCGCAGATTGCCGAACTGATCCTGGAACAGCAGTGCCGGCGCGTGCTGTTCCTGGAAGACCCGCACGTGGCGCGCCAGCACGAGGCCGATATCCAACTGCTGGAGCGCGCCGCGCGCACCGTGACCGGCTATGCCTCCTGCATGAGCGACGTCAAATGGGGCGATCGCTGGCTGTCGCTGATCCAGGCGCGCCAGGTCTGACCGGCTTCCATGGAACAATCCTCGCCGCCGCCACGCCGCCCGCCCCGCTGGCGCCGCTGATCTACACGGCCGCGCTGTTGCTGATGCTGGAAGAATGGCTGTGGGACGCAACCCAGGCGGTGCTGGCACGCATCCCGGCCTGGCCCTTCCTGATCCGGCTGCAGCGCTGGGTGGAAAAACTCTCGCCGTATGCGGCGCTGCTGATCTTCCTGGCGCCGACCTTGTTGCTGCTACCGGTCAAGATCCTCGCCCTGCTCTCCATCACCCACGGCCATCCGACGCTGGGCCTGATCATCATCCTCGGCGCCAAGGTGCTCGGTACCGCGCTGGTGGCGCGCATCTACGCGCTCACGCGGCGCAGCCTGCTGTCGCTGGGCTGGTTCCAGCGCGCGCATGACAGGCTGCTGGCATTCAAGGACAGGCTGATCGCGCAATTGCACGCCAGCGCCGGCTGGCAACAGGTGCAACGCTTGGTGAGGGCGATACGCGCCACCGTGCGCAACATGATCGCCGGTTGGAAAGCGCGCCTGGCCGGTTCGCCGCGCTCGACCGGCGGCCGCCTGGTGCGGCTGTTCAGGCGACTGGCGGCGCGCATGCGGAAATGGAACAAATCGCGCTCGCACTAGGCGCATACCCGGTCCACCGCGACAGGCTGAAAACAAAAAAGGCTGCCCGTCACGGCAGCCTTTTTCTTGCGTCACATCCGGCGCCAAAGCGCGTCAGTCGTCGTCATCGTCGTCGATATAACCATCCGGCGGCGGCGTCATCGGCATCATGCCGCCTTGCTGGCCGATATTGTTGGTGGAGATGCTGTTGCCCCACTCGAAGGCGTACTTTTCCGCTTCGAAGAAATCGTCGGCCGACAACTGCAGCTCGTCCAGCAGGCGCTGCATCTCCACCTGATCCTGATCGCGTTGCTCGGTGCACTCGACCAGCTTGAGCGCCATGCCGTAGAAGCCGGTGCGGCGCAGCAGCGCCTCGCGGATCTCGGTGCTGACGGTGATCTGGCGCAGCACGCTTTCCATGCTCATGCCAAAGAGCGCGTCCACCAGCGACATGATGCCGACGGTAAAGGCCATCTCGGACATCTTGCGCCGGCCCGGACGGATCTTGGCGGCGATCAGCTCCAGCATCTTGCCGCGCGTGGCCGCCAGGATCATCAGCGGCGACATGGCATGCGCCTTTTCCTTGTCGGTATTGGCGAACAGCAGGATCTGCAGCCAGCGCTTCAGCTGACGGCGGCCCAGGACGATCAGAGCCTGGCCCAGCGAATCGATGAATTTCTGGAAACCGTACACCGGCGTATTCACCAGGCGCAGCAGCGTCAGGCTCAGCGCCACGTCGCGCTTGATGTAGCGCACGATCTCGCCGTTATCGACGTTGCGCACCAGCAGCGTGAGCAGGTGCATGATCACCATCTTCGACGCCTCCAGCTTCTTGCCCTGGAGGATCATCGGCTTGGCGAAGTAATAGCCCTGGAAATAATCGAAGCCGAAGGTCACGCAGTCATTGAATTGCTGCAGGGTCTCGACCTTCTCGGCCAGCAGCTCCTTCTGGGCGCGCTTGAAGTGCACGGACAGCTTGAGCAGCTTGCTGGGATCGACTTCCATGACGTCGATCTTGATGATCTTCACCAGTGGCAACAGTTCTTCGATCTCTTCTGATTCCGCCACCACGTCGTCCAGCGCGAACACGTAACCCGCCTTGACCAGCTCGCGCACGCGCGCCACCAGTTCGGGCGTGACCTTGACGGTCTCCAGGATCTCCAGCACTACCTTGTCGGCCGGCAGGAAGTAGATGAAATCGCTCATCAACACGGCCGCATCGACGTTGATGAAGCCTTGCAGATTGCCGATGACGTTGGACAAGCCCAGCTCCGACGCGTGCGCGATCACCGCCGCGGTCGCCGTCACGCCATCCTTGACATTGGCCGGACCGAAGGCGGCGCTGCGAAACAGCAGCTCATAGCCGATCAGATCCTGCTCACGGTTGAGGATGGGCTGCCGGGCCAGGAAGAAATCCAGGGCGTGGTGCGCAGGGGTGGATTGGTCGGATGACTGATCAGACATGGTTGTTATTTTAGTTACCCCAAGCGTTGCGTTGAGTCTTTATTTTCAGCAATTTCCCCATTGTATGCCGATTCGGCATCGCTCCGGGCGCCTTAGACAACTCCGCCTTCAAAAAATCACCAAAAATCACAACGCAAGTATAACTCTTCATTACGTTTCCCCTGATTCCAGGACGAAACCGGCGCCCTCATCCACGCCCAGGACATCGACCAGATAAGGCATCAGTTCCTTCAGCATCGGTTCCAGCGTCCACGGCGGGTTGAGGATGAACATCCCGCTGTTGTGCAAACCGAAGCCGTCCGGCGCCGGGCCGTGGATGGACAGCGTGACGTTCAGCCAGCTCTTGGCGCCCAGGCGCTTGAGACGTTCCGGCAACTGGCGCGACTCGTTGCGCTGCAGGACCGGATACCACACCGCATACATGCCGGTGGGGAAACGCGTCAGCGCGTCGGCCAGCACCTGGGCCACGTGCGCATAATCGCGCTTGTCTTCATAAGGCGGATCGATCAGCACCAGGCCGCGGCGCGACGGCGGCGGCAACAAGGCCTTCAGGCCCTGGAAGCCGTCGGCGCGCTGCACCATCACGCGCTTGCCGCGCGCGGACGGGCGCTGCCCTTGCGCCGCGGCATGCGCCTCCAGCTTGCGGAAATTCTCTTCCAGCACCTTGCCCTCGGTGGGATGCAGCTCGAACAGGCGCAGGCGATCCTGTTCGCGCATCACCTTTTCGGCGCAATACGGCGAGCCCGGGTAATACCGCATCTTGCCGCTCGGGTTGAGCGACTTCACCAGCTCGACGTACTCCTTCACGGCCGCGGGCAGGTCCTTGCGGTCCCACAGCTTGGCGATGCCGGTGTCGTACTCGGCGTTCTTGCTGGCGTAATCGCCGTCCAGCGCATAGACGCCGGCGCCAGCGTGCGTGTCGATGACCATGTAGGCAGTGTCTTTCTGCCCGAGATAGCGCATCAACTGGATGATCACCATGTGCTTCAGGACATCGGCGTGATTGCCGGCGTGAAAAGCGTGGCGATAACTCAGCATGGGAAATTCTGTTCTTGGATGGGGTTGGAAATCGTATGACTTGGCAAAAAACCACAATACGATGAGAGGAAAACGTTTGGCATTCTAGCAAGGATACGAAGTTCGTAGGCTCGCCAAGCCGCGTTTGTTACAAAGAAACAGCAGCTTTCATTTTCGTAGTCTCCGCCATGGCAGCGGTGTTTGCGGCTTTGCAACAGTATGCGAGCCGTAAAATAGCCACTCACGCAGTACGCAAATGTAAATGATTAACAGAAATTTACATCATCTAGCTGCCGGCGCGATCCAGCCGGAAATAGGCGTCCAGCAGCGACGTCTTGTACACCACGCCCAGCAGACGCGGATCTTCTGCATTGGCGATCACCGGCAGGCGTTCGCCCTGGTGATCCAGGAACAATTGCAGCGCCTCGCCCAGGGACATGTCCGGCGTCACTTCATGCAGGAAATGCCGGCGCAGGAAATCGCGAGCCGTACGACCGGCGGGCTCCTTCTTGTCCAGCAGCCAGGACGTAATGTCTTGCAGCGCCACCACGCCTTGATAGCGCTCGCCCTCGTCCACTACATAGACATACTTGACCGGATATTTGAGGAACACCGCGCTCACTTCCTCCAGGCTGGCGTTTTCGCGCAACACGGTCTCGGCCGGCCGGATCAGTTCGCTCATATGGGTGCCGCGCAGCCGCAGACGCTCCTCGGCATCGCGGTGTCGCTTGAGTGTGATGTCGTACATCGAGCGGCCATTGATGCTGCGGGCGATGACGTACGCCACCACGCAAGACAGCATCAGCGGCAGCACCACCTGATAGCTCAACGTCATTTCGAAGATCATCAGGATCGCCATCAGCGGCGCGTTCGAAGCGGCCGCCAGGAAGGCGCCCATCCCCACCATCGCATAGGCGAACGGCTGCGACATGTGGAACGGCAACAGCGCCTGCGCCGCATCGCCGAACAGGAAACCGACCGCGGCGCCGACGAACAGCACCGGCGTGAAGATACCGCCCACCGCGCCCGATCCGACCGTGATCGACGTCGCCAGGATCTTGACCAGCAGCAGCGTCAGCACTGCCTGCCAGACCCAGCTGGTATGCAGCAGCGAATTGACCAGGCTATAGCCGTTGCCCCACACCTCCGGCACCTGCACCGAGATCAGCCCGACCAGCAGGCCGCCCACGCCCAGGCGCACGGGCAGCGGCAATTTCAGCTTGCCGAACGCCAGTTTGCCGAACTCCAGCACGCGCAGGAACTGTGGCGCCAGCACGCCGGCCAGCACGCCCAGTACCACGAACAGCAAGACTTCCCAGCCGGCGATCTCGGGGAAGAACGGCATTTCATAAGCCGCCCGGTAACCTGGCAACTCGCGCATGGTGATATTGGCGACCACCGAAGCCACCACGATGGGGCCGAAGCTTTCCATGACCAGCGAGCCGAGCACGATCTCCGTGATGAAGAAGGCGCCTGCGATGGGTGCGTTGTACGCCGAGGTGATGCCGGCCGCCGCGCCGCAGGCCACCAAGAGCCGCAGCCGGGACGACGGAAAATGCGAGAACTTGCCCACCAGCGAAGCGCACAGCGCCGCCAGTTGCACCATCGGCCCTTCGCGTCCGATCGAGCCGCCCGAGGCGATGGTAGCCAGAGAAGAGAGGCTGCGCAGCAGCGTATTGCGCACCGGAATGGCGCCGTCGCCGATGGCCACCGCTTCCATATAGTCGCCGCCGGCGCCGGCCGGGGTGCGCTTGGCCCATACCAGGAACAGGCCGGCCACCACGCCCCCGCAGGTCGGCAGCAGCACCCGCATATACCAGGGCAAGCCCTTGGCGATATCGACGAAACTGCCGTTCTGCCCGGTCAACAGCGACTGCAGCAGCGCGATGCATTCGCGGAAGGCGATCGTCGCCAGCGCACCCACGAACCCGGCCAGCGCGCCCCAGAGCAGCATGGAATGGTTTTCCGAGACGCGGCAGGCATTGAGCACGCGCAGCCGGTATTTGAGCCAGAGTTCACGCATCGTCGGCGGCCCGTCAGTCTGCGCCGCTCATCAGCGCGCGCAGGTGGCCGAGATCGGCGGCGATGCTGGCGTCAGCCTTCTTCTGCATGCGGCGGTAGCGCGCCAGCACATCGCGCCCCAGGTCGGTCACCACCGCACCGGCGCCGCGCGCGCCGCCGGTGGCAGTGGTCACCAGCGGACTGACGAAGCAGCGGTTCATCTCCTCCACCAGCAGCCAGGCGCGGCGATACGACATTTCCATCTCGCGCGCGGCGCCGGAGATCGATCCGGTATGTTCGATGGCTTGCAAGAGATCGGCCTTCCCCGGGCCGAAGGCGATGGCGTCGCCCTGCATCACGCGCAATCTGATGGTCTTGGAATAATTCATGCGCGTGATTGTACAAGGGCCGCCCGAGGCTTCCAACATGGCGCCGCCGCAAGCGGCCTTGGCGGCGGCAAATACACCTGGCCTGCGGCACAAAAGGTACAGCGCTGCGCTCGGTTGACGTTCGCTATATCCTTGCGTATATTGCGACGGATTCAACAAGCGCGCGTCGCCCCGGGGTCCGCGCGCTTTTGCTTGTCTGCGCCCGTGCGCCGCTGCATATCGTCTTCCCATACCAGAACAAAGGACCTCACATGCTGAAGAACACTCGCCTGAAAGCCGCCCTCGGCACGGCGTTTGCCGCCACCCTGATGTTTTCCGCGGGCGCCGCGCAGGCCACCGACCTGGTGGTGTCGGCCGCCGCCAGCCTGACCAATGCCTTCAAGGATCTGGCGCAGTCGTTCGAACAGCAGAATCCGGGCGTGAAGGTGGTGACCAACTTCGGCGCCTCCGACATCCTGATGCAGCAGATCGTGCGCGGCGCGCCGGCCGACGTGTTCGCCTCGGCCGATCAGACCGCGATGGACAAGGCGGTCACCGAAAAGGCCGTCAACCCGGCCACCCGCAAGAACTTCGCCGCCAACCAGATCGTGCTGATCGTGCCGCATGACGCTAAGCTGCAGCCGGCCGCGTTGAACGACCTGACCAAGGCCGAGTACAAGCGCATCGCGCTGGGCAATCCGGCCTCCGTGCCCTTCGGCCGCTATACCAAGAACGCGCTGGAACAGGCCGGCCTGTGGTCGCAGGTTCAGGCCAAGGGCGTGATGGCGGAAAACGTGCGCACCAGCCTGGACTACGTCTCGCGCGGTGAAGTCGATGCCGGCTTCGTGTTCGCCACCGACGCCGCCGTGATGCCGGACAAGGTCAAGGTCGCCGTGCGCATTCCCTCCGACACCCCGGCCACCTACCCGATCGCCGTGACCGCCGGCACCCAGCAGAAGGAACTGGCCGACAAGTTCGTCAGCTACGTGCTGTCGCCGACCGGCCAGGGAGTACTGGCACGCTACGGCTTCCTGAAGCCGTAATCGACCGACGCCCATCCTAGCCGCCATGCATCCGGTCTGGACTCCGCTCTTGCTGTCGCTCAAGGTCGCCGGCTTGGCCACCCTGCTCAACATGGTGCTGGGCGTGGCGGCGGCCTACGGGCTGTCGCGCTGGCGCTCGCCGCTGCGCGACTTCATCGACTCGGTGCTGACGCTGCCGCTGGTGCTGCCGCCCACGGTGCTGGGCTACTACCTGCTGGTGCTGTTCGGCCGCCGCGGCACCTTCGGCGCCTGGCTGGAAAGCGTGGGCATACAGTTGGTCTTCACCTGGCAAGGCGCGGTGGTGGCCTCGACCGTGGTGGCCTTCCCGCTGGTGCTCAAGGCGGCCCGCGCCGCTTTCGAAAACGTCGATCATCAGCTGGAAAACGCCGCCCGCGTGCTGGGCGTCTCCGAAGCCGGCGTGTTCTTCCGCGTCAGCCTGCCGCTGGCGACCAAGGGCATCACGGCCGGCGTGTTGCTGGCCTTTGCCCGCGCACTGGGCGAATTCGGCGCCACGCTGATGGTGGCGGGCAACCTGCCGGGCCGCACGCAGACACTGTCGGTCGCCATCTATGAAGCGGTGCAGGCCGGCGACGACGGCGCCGCCACCATGCTGGTGGTGATCACCTCGGTGACCTGCGTGGTGCTGCTGATGCTGGCCGGCCGCCTGGTGCCGGATCGCTCGCAGCCACAGTTGCGTTAAGCTCTCTTTTCCTCGTTTCCTTCGCATTTACCGTGAGCGTCGAACTCCAGATCCAGAAGAAGCTGCGCGCAGGCGACCGCGTGTTCGACCTCGACGTCGCCTTCGCCTCCGACAGCGACCGCATCGTGCTGTACGGCCCGTCGGGCTCGGGCAAGAGCCTGACGCTCAAGGCCATGGCCGGCCTGATGACGCCCGATACCGGCCACATCCGGCTCGATGGGCGCACGCTGTTCGATGCCGCGCAGCAGATCAACCTGCGGCCGCAGGAACGCAACGTGGCTTATCTGTTCCAGGACTACGCGCTGTTTCCGCACCTGACGGTGGCGCAAAACATCGCCTTCGGCCTGGCGCGCGGCTGTCTCAACCTGCGCCGCCCGGCGGAACATCCGGCCGTGCGCAAATGGCTGGAGGCCTTCGAACTGCAAGCCGTCGCCGGCAGCCATCCGGGCCAGATTTCGGGCGGCCAGCGGCAGCGCGTGGCGCTGGCGCGCGCGTTGGTGTCCGAACCCGACATCCTCCTGCTGGATGAGCCCTTCTCCGCCCTCGATCTCTCGTTGCGCGAACGCATGCGGCTCGAACTGGCGGAACTGCGGGAACGACTGGACGTGCACATGCTGCTCATCACCCACGACCCGGCCGACGTCGATGCGCTGGGCGACGAGGTGTTCGAGGTGCGCGACGGCCGCATCAGCGCGCAGCGCACGCTGTCAATCATTGAGCCGCAGCGCGGCGACGCCGGCATAAAAAAAACCGTACCCTTTTGAGGTACGGTTTCAGAGCGGGGGATCACCCCGACCGGCCCACGCAAGGATGTGGACCGGCGTCACACCACACACAAACTCACATCATCGCCATCAGGCGGCCTTCTTTTCGCTCTTGTCGTCGAAGAACTGTTCGTCCTCGGTCGAGCCATGCAGGGCAGTGGTCGAAGATTGGCCTTGCTGGATCGCCTGGGTCACGGCGTCGAAATAACCGGTGCCCACTTCGCGCTGGTGCTTGACCGCGGTGAAGCCCTTGGTCGCCGCGGCGAATTCGGCTTCCTGCAGCTCCACGAAGGCCGACATCTGGTTGCGGGCGTAGCCATGCGCCAGGTTGAACATCGAGTAGTTCAGCGCGTGGAAGCCGGCCAGCGTGATGAACTGGAACTTGTAGCCCATCGCGCCCAGCTCGCGCTGGAACTTGGCGATGGTGGCGTCGTCCAGGTTCTTCTTCCAGTTGAACGACGGCGAGCAGTTATAGGCCAGCAGCTTGCCCGGGAACTTGGCGTGGATGGCTTCGGCGAAGGTCTTGGCGAAGGCCAGGTCGGGCTTGCCGGTTTCACACCAGACCATGTCGGCGTATTCCGCATAGGCCAGGCCGCGCGAGACCGCCTGGTCGATGCCAGGATGGGTCTTGAAGAAGCCTTCGACGGTGCGCTCGCCGGACAGGAAGGGCTTGTCGTTGGCATCCACGTCGGAAGTCAGCAGGTCGGCCGCTTCGGCGTCGGTGCGGGCGATCACCAGGGTCTTGGTGCCCATCACGTCGGCCGCCAGGCGCGCCGCGTTCAGCTTCTCGCAGGCTTCGCGGGTCGGCACCAGCACCTTGCCGCCCATGTGGCCGCACTTCTTCACCGACGCCAACTGGTCTTCGAAATGCACGCCGGCGGCGCCCGCTTCGATCATCGACTTCATCAGCTCGAAGGCGTTCAGCACGCCGCCGAAACCGGCTTCGGCATCGGCCACGATGGGCGCGAAGAAATCGATGTCATCCTTGCCTTCGGACCACTGGATCTGGTCGGCGCGGGCGAAGGTGTTATTGATGCGCTTGACCACCATCGGCACCGAATTGGCCGGGTACAGAGACTGGTCGGGATACATCTCGCCGGCCAGGTTGGCGTCGCCGGCGACTTGCCAGCCGGATAGGTAGATTGCCTTCAGGCCGGCCTTGACCTGCTGCATGGCCTGGTTGCCGGTCAGCGCGCCCAGCGCGTTGACGAAGGGCTCGTGATGAACCAGGTTCCACAGCTTGTCGGCGCCGCGCTTGGCCAACGTGTGCTCGACTTGCAACGAGCCGCGCAGGCGGACCACATCGGCCGCGGTGTAGTTGCGCTTGATGCCCTTCCAGCGCGGATTTTCCGCCCAGTCGCGCTCCAGTGCCTGGATTTGCTGTTCACGTGTGCTCATGGTGATCTCCTTTGTCGTCAATGGTGAGGTGGTTCAAAACCGGATGAAATCGCGAATTCCATGACTTCATAGTAGTCCTCCCATGTGCGGAGCAACAATGTCTTATATAAGACATAGGTAAATTTTTTACATCAATAAAATCAAATACTTATCGATCATTTTTTGCGATACGGAATGAAAATCCGGGAAATGAAAAATGATTTTGATGCTGCGCACTTGCACTTTTCACGATGCGAAATGAAAAATTCTCATCGTGAAAAAGCAGCGTTTTCAAGAAGCTCTGCCGTCGTCTTCGGCATGGGCAACTCCATTTAATACGAACGTTCGAAATTTTTTGACTGAGATCGTCTCGTCTTGCATAATAAAAGTGACTTGCTTCAGGCAAGCCTTTATCACTGCGCAGCGGGCGCCCCAAGCCCGGAGGAAGACAAATGACGACAAAAGAAGAGACGCTGGCGCTGTGGCGCCGGCAGGAAGAGGCGGTCCGCGCCAAGCTGGCGCCGCCGGGCGTATCCAGCCTGGCCGATCTAAAGGCCGGCAGTGGGATGGATTTCCTGCAGAAGATCTGGGACGGCCTGCTGCCCTCGGTGCCGATCGGCGACACCATGGATTTCATCCCGGTCGAAGGCGAACCCGGCCGCATCGTATTCCAGGGCACGCCCGACCGGCGCCACTACAATCCGCTGGGCAGCGTGCACGGCGGCTATTTCTGCACGCTGCTGGATTCAGCGGTAGGCTGCGCGGTGCATTCCATGCTGCCGCAAGGTTTGGGCTACACCACACTGGAATTGAAAGTGAACCTGGTGCGCGCCCTGACCGACAAGACCGGCCCGGTGCGCGCCGAAGGCAAGGTGATCCAGGTCGGCAAGCAGGTGGGCATCGCCGAGGGCCGCATCTATGACGCCGACGGCAAGCTGTACGCCCATGCCACTACCACCTGCCTGGTGTTCCCCCTGCCCTGATCCTCGCCCTCCACCGCCGCTCCGCCCTGCTGCGCGATGGGACGGCGGTGAAAAAACTTCAGCTCGCGCGCCCTCCGTTCCGCCTCGCGCAGGCACGCGCCGGCCGAGACCGGCGACTGCCCGTTTCGTTCAACGTATTTGTTTTGAAGCGACGCCTGCCCTTCGGTTGTTTAATCGTCAAAGAAGGCACAAAATAAGCGCCTACCAAATTGAACGGCGATTCAACGTCGAAAGTCTTCATGCATTACGCCCTGGACATCCGCACGTTTCTATTCAGTCATTATTTCTATACTGGGGTGCGGATCGCGATCGGGGTGGTCGGCTTCACCATGCTGGTCTACAACGTGGCCGACATGCAGACCACCATGACGGTGTTCCTGGGCGCGCTGTGCACCAGCCTGATGGATCTGCCCAGCCCCTTGCGCCACAAGTTCAACGAAATGCTGGCCGGTGTGCTGCTGTGTACGCTGGTGATGCTCATCATCAGCCTGGCCGCGCCCATCCCCTGGCTGGTCAGCGCCATGATGGTGGTGGTCAGCTTCTTTGCCAGCATGATGGTGGTGTATGGCAAGAAGACCATGCCGCTGCAGTTCGCCGCGCTGATGGTGATGACGCTGTCGATGGAAAATCAGGTGCCGATCGCCGACGCCCTCCTGCATGCGGCGCTGTTCCTGGGCGGCGGCCTGGGTTATCTGGCGTATTCGATGGCGGTGTCGTGGTTTCTGCGCCGCCGCATCAAGCAACAGGTGCTGGCCGAAGCCCTGTTCGAGCTGGCGCGCTACCTGCGCATCAAGGCCGACTTCTATGATGTGCGTCACGACCTGGCCAACCAGTTCAACCAACTGGTGCGCCAGCAGATCGTGGTGGCCGACAAGCAGCAGGCGTCGCGCGACCTGATCCTGCGCGACCTCTACACCAAGCAGGACGGCCTGCTGGTGCAGGTGCACCTGTCCATGCTGGAGCTCTACGAACAGGTGCTCTCCACCCACGCCGATTACGCTTTCCTGCGCAATCACTTCGGTAACGCCGACGTGATGATCTTCCTGCGCGACCTGGCCAACAAGGCTGGCGAAGACATCGAATCGATCGCCTATGCCATCACCCGCAAGAAGGCTTCCACGCCGACGGTGAGCTACAAGGCGGAGCTGCGCGCGATCCAGTATGAAATGCAGCAGATGTCCCAGCCTGGCCCCAACCAGGCTTCGGAGGAAGCGCTGACCATTCTGCGCGTAACCTACAACAAGATCCGCGACATCATGGAACTGATCGGCCAGTTGCACCAGGCCACGCAAAATCCGGTCGATCCCATCCCTATCCTGCCGGGCTCGGACATGACGCCCTTCCTGACCCAGCAGAAGTTCAAGTTCAACATGCTGCTGGTCAACCTGCGCTGGCAGTCGCCGATCTTCCGCTTTGCCATCCGCGTGGCGCTGGCGGTGACCACCGGGCTGTGGATCTCCAACCACCTGCCCTACATGGCGCACGGCTACTGGATCGTGCTGACCATCGTGATCATCCTCAAACCCAATTTCAGCGCGACCAAGCAGCGCATGGCCGATCGCCTGATCGGCACCATCATCGGCTGCCTGATCACGATGCTGATCCTGCGCTTCGTGCACAACCCGATGGGCCAGATGGCGGTGCTGTTCGCCGCCAGCGTGGCGGCGCCGGCCTTCACCTATGTGAAGTACCGCTATACCGCCATCGCTGCCTCGGTGCAGATCCTGATGCTGCTGAACCTGCTGGTGCCGGCAGGGCACCAGGGCGTGATCGGCGAGCGCCTGATCGATACCGTCATCGGCGTGGTCATCGCCACCCTGTTCAGCTATGTGCTGCCGGCCTGGGAATACCGCGACCTGCCCAAGCTGCTGCGCAACGTGCTCAAGTCCAGCCAGCGCTACCTGACGGCCAGTCGCGACATGCTGGAGGGCAAGGTCAAGGACGACTTCTTCTACCGCGTCTGCCGCAAGGGTTTCATGGATAGCCTGGCGGCGCTGATCTCGGCGCTGGTGCGCATGATGGACGAACCGGTCACCAAACATCGCGCGGTCAAGGAACTCAACCGCTTCATCGTGCAGAACTACCTGGTCGCGGCCCACATCGCCGCGCTGCGCCTGATGCTGCGGCGCCATCAGGACAACGTGCCGGAAGGCGCGGTCAACAAGCTGATCGAAGAAACCTATCTCGAAGCCAGCGAACACCTGGCCGAGGCGCAGCGCATCCTGGCCCCGAAGTCGAAGAAGCGCAGCGGCGCCGTGACAGTCTCGCCGGAAGCGCCGGAACAGAAGGCGCTGTCGGGCAAGATCGAACTGGTCGGCCCGGTCACGCCGGAGCCCGTCCCCGCCGAAGCCAGCGCCTGGTCGGGATGGGAGACGCTGCGCCGCCGCACCAGCCTGCTGAATCAGGACCTGCAGGAGATCGTCACGCAGACCACGGCCATCGACAATATCCTGCGCAAGAACTGACGCGTCTCTTTCACGGCGGTCGCTCCCGGGCGGCGTGACCGCCGGATGCAGGCAGACGTCGCCGGCCGGCCCGGCATCACCCAGCCGGCCTACGCCAAGCAGGAAAACAGCAGCACACTGCGGCCGCGGATCCAGGAAAAGATCGCCGCGGTGCCAGGCCTGCCGCCGGAGCAACTGGACTTCTGAGATGCGCGCCGGGATGCGCGCCGGGATGTGCGCCGGGCTTGCCGACGGCGCAGGCGCAAGCTTCGCCTAGAGCGGCGCGCGCGACACCAGCACTCCATCCACATCGGCATAGATCCAGTCGCCCGGATACACCGCCACACCGGCAATGCCGACCTTGATGTCGGCGTCGCCCGCGCCCTTGCGGAAGCTGCGCTGCGGATGCGTGGCCAGAGCGCGGATGCCGACTTCGCAAGCATTCAGTTCGAGCGCATCGCGCACGCAGCCGTTGACGAGGATGCCGGCCCAGCCGTTCTTCTCCGCCAACTGGCCGAGATTGCCGCCCACCAGCGCGCAGCGCAGGCTGCCGCCGCCGTCCACCACCAGCACCTGGCCGTTGCCGGGCGTTTCCAGCGCGGCGCGCACCAGCACGTTGTCTTCGAACACCTTCAAGGTCTTGGCCGGTCCCGCGAATGCCTGCTTGCGTCCGAACGAGGCAAAGATGGGCGGCAGGACGTGCAGCGTGCCGGCGGCCAGCTTGTCTTCATTGGCATCGCACAGATCGCAGGTGGCAAAGCTCATGACGTTCTCCTTGATTTCACGGATGGATTGCCGCCTCACACCGACAGCATGCGATGCAGGCGTTTCTGGTCGAACATGCGGGAATCGGCCACGCGCAGCAGGGTTTCGACATCCAGGCCGTCTTCCGGGTAGAGCGAGACGCCCACCGAGGCATCGACCGTGTACTGGTTGCCGTCGCGGCCTTCGATGGGCTTGTTGACCGAGTGGCGGATCTTGTCGGCGATGGTGCGCGCGACCTCGATGTCGGTCACGCCATGCAGATAGACCACGAACTCGTCGCCGCCGAAACGCGCCACCGAATCGTCGTGGCGCAAGGTGTGCTGCAGGCGCTCGGCGATGGCGATGAGCACCTTGTCGCCTTCGTCATGACCGAACTCGTCGTTGACCGCCTTGAAACGGTCGAGATCGATGAACAGCATCGAGAAGCGCAGCGGATTGGCCTCGGAAGCATTGCGGCGGCGGAAATCGATCTGCGCAATCAGCGAATCGCGGTTGAGCACATTGGTCAGGCGATCGGTGCGCAGGTTGCGCTCCATCTCCTGGAAGCTCTGCGCGAGCTGGCCGATCTCATCGTTGCGATCGATGTTGAGGGCCGGGAACGGACTGCCGTTGCCGATGCTCTGGGCCGCCAGCGTCAGCTTGCGGATATCGCGCAGCACCCAACGCAGCAGCAGGAAACCGATCACGAAGGTCAGGCACACCGCCACCAGGCCCAGCAGCAAGGTCTGATAGACGCCGCCCGTCACCGAGCCGAGGAAATCGGAACGCGGCGCCGCGCTGATGGCCAGCCAATCCAGACCGGCCTCGTCATGATGCAGGCGGAACGCCACCTCGATCTTGCTGCCCTCACTACGCGCGCCCAGCAGGATCAGTTTGCCCGGCTCGGCGGTATGCAGCGCCAGGTAATTGTGCACCTCGTCGAACGCCTGTTGCACCAGCGGCGACTTGCTCTGCTGCGCGGTCAGGCGTGTGAATTCGCCGGTATTGTCCTTGATCTCGTGCAGCGGCTCATTGAAGGAAGTGGCGATCATGTCGCCCTTGAGCTCGGTGACAAAGGCCACACCGTTACGCCCCAGCGGCAACTGGCGCAGGAAGGTGGTGAGCTGCAGCAGGCCGATGCTGCTGTTGGCCACGCCCATCAGGTTCCCATCGGCATCGAAGATGGGCTTGGACAGGTTGATACCCAGGTGCTTGAGGCGAAAATCGGCATACACCGACGACCAGGTCTCGCGGCCGTGCTCTACTGCCTGCAGATACCAGGGGCGCTTGCGCGGCTCGTAGTCCTGGATCGCGGCCAGCTTCATCTCGGCACCGGGGCCGCGCAGGTAATAGACGTAATTCTTGCCCTCGGGTTCGCGCACGCTGTACATGAAGACGTTGCGGCTCTCTTGCTTGATGCCGAGAAAACTGCCGTCAACGCCGCCGAAATAGACGTAGCTGGGGTCATCGAACAAGGCATTAGCCAACCACAGGCGCTCTTCGAGCTGCTTGCGATCCCTGGGGAAAGGCAGCGCGGCGGGCGCTTCGCCGGGATTGGGCGACGGCACCGGCGGCGGCGCCACCACGTTGAGGCTTTCGCGCGCGCTCAGGGTCTGGCGATCAATCGCCTGACTCACGCGCCCCATCACTTCCATCAGCGCATTACGCGCCAGGACTTCCGTGGCATCGTCACCGGCGCGATACAGGAACCATCCTATGGTCAGCGCCAGGCAAACCATCAGGAAGATGAACGGCAGGATGAAAAGCCGTTGCAAAGACGACTGCTTCAGAATCGCCCCCTTGTGAAACTCGTGAAATTCGTGAGACTGGTGAGATTCGTCAGACCGCTGCTATCGCTGTTTCTAAGCATGTGTTCCTTGCTGCCGTGCCTCGTTGCACCGGCGTCGCGAGATCGCCGAAGGCGCCGCCCCCGCATTTCCCAAAGACAAGCATTCTATGCGAAAGCGCTCCGCGGCGACATTTCAGCCCATGCGGCAGCGCATCGTTCCAGCTCAAGTAGATAGCACATTCGCTCTTGCTTTGGGAATCATTTTTGCGAAGCGCGGGAATAAATGCCACGACAACTCCTGCACCGCAGGCCGCTCATGGTCGTTTTGCCAATTAAAATGAAATGCATGACAACTTTTTGCATGCACACATCGCTTCGTCTGCCAGGGAGAAACAGCGCATGAAAAACGGCGGATACGTGTCGCCACGCATCCGCCGTCCGATTGGAGCATCCGTTCTCCATGCACAGGCCGGCGCGCCCGCAAGCGCGCCTTCCTGCCTTACTTGCTGAAGCTCAACTGGCCGTTCTGCACATCGACGTGCACCACATCCTTGGGACCGAACTTGCCAGCCAGGATTTCCTTGGACAGCGGGTTTTCGATCTCCTGCTGGATTGCGCGCTTCAGCGGCCGCGCGCCATATACCGGATCGAAACCGGCCTCGGCGATCTTCTGCAAGCCGGCCTCGCTGATCTGCAAGCCGATCTCCAGCTTGGCCAGGCGCTGTTCCAGGATGCGCAACTGGATCTTGGCGATGGCGCCGATGTTCCTGGCGTCCAGCGCGTGGAACACCACGATCTCATCCACCCGGTTGATGAATTCCGGACGGAAGTGCGTGCGTACCTCGGCCATCACCGCCAGCTTCACCAGCGCCGGATCGCTGTCTTCCATCGACTGGATCTTGTGCGAACCCAGGTTGGACGTCATCACGATCACCGTGTTCTTGAAATCCACGGTGCGGCCCTGGCCATCGGTCATGCGACCGTCGTCCAGCACTTGCAGCAGCACGTTGAAGACATCCGGGTGCGCCTTTTCGATCTCGTCGAGCAGGATCACGCTGTACGGCTTGCGGCGCACGGCCTCGGTCAGGTAACCGCCTTCTTCGTAGCCGACATAGCCCGGCGGCGCGCCGATCAGGCGGGCCACGGAATGCTTCTCCATGAACTCGCTCATGTCGATGCGGATCATCGCCTCTTCGGTATCGAAGAGATAGGACGCCAGCGCCTTGCACAGCTCGGTCTTGCCCACGCCGGTGGGGCCCAGGAACATGAACGAGCCATACGGCTTGCTCGGATCGCCCAACCCGGCGCGCGAACGGCGGATCGCGTCGGAGACGGCGACGATCGCTTCTTCCTGGCCCACCACGCGCTCATGCAGCACCTGTTCCATGTGCAGCAGCTTCTCGCGCTCGCCCTGCATCATGCGCGAGACCGGGATGCCGGTGGCGCGCGCCACGATCTCGGCGATTTCCTCGGCGCCCACCTGGGTACGCACCAGCTTCGGCTTTTCCGTCGCGACGCCGGCGGCGTCCTTCTTATTCTGCACTTCCAGCGCGGCTTCCAGCTCGGCCAACTTGCCGTACTTCAGCTCGGAAACCTTTTGCCAGTCGCTCTTGCGGGTCGCCTCTTCCATCTGCAGGCGCACCTTCTCGATCTCTTCCTTCAGCTGCTGGCCACCCTGGGCGGTCGATTTCTCGGCCTTCCAGATTTCCTCCAGATCGGCGTATTCGCGCTCCAGCTTCTCGATCTCTTCCTCGATCAACTGCAGGCGCTTCTGCGAAGCCTCATCCTTCTCGCGCTTGACCGCTTCGCGCTCGATCTTCAGTTGGATCAGGCGACGATCGAGCTTGTCCATGACTTCCGGCTTGGAGTCGATCTCGATCTTGATCTTGGCCGCGGCCTCGTCGATCAGGTCAATCGCCTTGTCCGGCAGGAAGCGGTCGGTGATATAGCGGTGCGACAGCTCGGCCGCGGCCACGATGGCCGGGTCGGTGATGTCGACGCCGTGGTGCACTTCGTACTTCTCCTGAAGGCCGCGCAGGATGGCGATGGTGGCTTCGACGCTGGGCTCATCGACCAGAATCTTCTGGAAGCGGCGCTCCAGCGCGGCATCCTTCTCGATGTACTGGCGGTATTCATCCAGCGTGGTGGCGCCCACGCAATGCAGCTCGCCACGCGCCAGCGCCGGCTTGAGCATGTTGCCGGCATCCATCGCGCCCTCGGCCTTGCCGGCGCCGACCATGGTATGCAGCTCGTCGATGAAGACGATGGTCTGGCCTTCATCCTGGGCGATTTCCTTCAGGACCGCCTTCAAGCGCTCTTCGAATTCACCGCGATATTTGGCGCCGGCCAGCAGAGCCGCCATGTCCAGCGACAGCACGCGCTTGGACTTGAGGCTGTCCGGCACTTCGCCGTTGACGATGCGCTGCGCCAAGCCTTCGACGATGGCCGTCTTGCCCACGCCGGGTTCGCCGATCAGCACCGGGTTGTTCTTGCTGCGGCGTTGCAGCACCTGGATCGCGCGGCGGATTTCATCGTCGCGGCCGATCACCGGATCGAGCTTGCCCGAACGGGCGCGCTCGGTCAGGTCCAGGGTGTATTTCTTGAGCGCTTCGCGCTGGCCCTCATCCTGCTGCGAGGATACCGAAGCGCCGCCGC
Organism: Herbaspirillum frisingense; assembly: GCA_009914615.1. GTDB lineage: Bacteria > Pseudomonadota > Gammaproteobacteria > Burkholderiales > Burkholderiaceae_D > Herbaspirillum > Herbaspirillum frisingense_B. The sequence continues at coordinate 2,702 of WNDX01000025.1, read as the reverse complement.
GCACGGCCTTGATGGCCGCTTCCAGCGCCTTGCGGGTCAGGCCGTTTTCGCGCGCGGCGCGGCCGGCCTCGGATTTGTCGTCGGCCAGCCCGAGCAGCACCATTTCGCTGGCGACGAACTGGTCGCCATGCTTTTGCGCTTCCTTGTCGGCCAGGTTCAGCAAGGCCACCAGCTCGCGACCGACCTGCACTTCACCGCCGTTGCCCGATACCTGGGGCAGACGCTGCAAGGCGCCCTGCAAGGCCGTGGACAGGCCGTTCACGTTCACGCCCGCGCGCTGCAGCAGCGAGCGCGCGCCGCCATCGTCCTGGTTCAGCAAGGCGATGATGAGGTGCACCGGTTCGATATATTGATTGTCGTGGCCGACCGCCTGGGATTGCGCGTCGGCCAGCGCTTCCTGCAATTTTGTGGTGAGTTTGTCGAGACGCATGATTCGCTCCAATTTTTCAATGATAGGAAAATTGGGCCGGCCGTTACAATTTCAAGCAAGGCGATGCAGCAATACCGCCGGCATGCTGCAGCTTTGATACAAGTCAAGCCATGCCGGCGCCGTCGGAACCTTTCCCCAGCAAGTGCGCGTGCAAGGCGGCCAGCACCCGGCGCAGGCCGTCGGCGATCGCGGCATCGGCCAGCATCGCCGCCGCATCCAGCCGGTTGGTCGGCAAGGCGATCACTGCGCATGCGGTCAACGCCACATCGGCATTCATCATGGTAAGAGTATCGAGCAGCGAGGCCTGCGCATGCACGGCGCGGCCGGAGGCATTGATGGCCGCCACCGGCTTATGGATGAACTCGCCACTGCCCACCACCCAGTCCAGCGCGTTCTTGAAGGCACCGGGCACGCCGTGGGCGTATTCCGGACTGGCGATCAGCACCGCATCGACGCTGCGCAAGGCGTCGCGGAAGGCCAGCACGCTGTCGGGCGCCTGTCCTTCCTGGTCCGGATTGAAGGCGGGCAGCGCGCCCCAGCCATAATATTGCCGCAGCGACAATGCCGGCGGCGCCAGCCGGGCCGCAGCCTCCAGCAACGCGGTATTGGAAGAGGCCGAACGCAGGCTGCCGGACAGGGTCAGCACGCGGAAACGGCAATCGGATATCGGGATTGCTTCTGCCATCGGGAAGTCGGGAACGGATCAGGAAAAGAAATGGCGGTAAGTGGCGAAACCGGCCACGCACAGCGCGATGGAGCCCAGCAGGTGCAGCGCCGAATGGCCCACGGCCCAGAGATAGTCGCCGCGCTGCAGCAGGATCATGGCTTCGGCCGAGAAGGTGGAAAAGGTGGTCAGCCCGCCCAGGAAACCGGTGACGGCGAACAGCCGCCATTCGGGCGGCAAGGCCGGATGCTGTTCGAAATAGGCCACCAGCAAGCCGATCACGTAGCCGCCCGTCCAATTGGCCGCCAGCGTACCGATCGGCACCAGGTGGCCGGCGACGTTATAGACCACCGACAATTGCCAGCGCAACCATGCGCCCAGTGTCGCTCCCGCGCCTACCGCCAGCCATCCCATGCATGCCCTCCCCGTGATCGTCTTGCGTCGTTGCTGTCCGGCCTCGATGATGCCAGAAAGTGACGCGTTCGCCGCGCCTGCTCAGGGAATATGTTCCTGCGCGGTAACGATGCCCTGCATTTCTTCGCGCAGGCTGCCGATGCGCTCCAGCGCCTGATGGTCTTCCTGCAGGGCCTTGTCCACGCTTTCGTGCATCCAGTCCACCCAGGTGCTGATCTTGGCGTCCAGATACTGGCGCGAGGGATACAGCGCATACACGTTCATGTTCTGCAGCCGGTGCTGCGGCAGCACGCGCACGATGGTGCCGGCGCGCAGCGGATCGACCGCCGAATAGATCGGCAGCACGCCCACCCCCATGCCTTCGCGGATGGCGGCCAGCATGGCCTCGGCCACGTTGACCTGGAAATTGCTCTTGACGGAGATGACCGAGCCGCCTTCCGGCCCGTCCATGATCCATTCATCCAGCGGCGAGATCGGGCTCACCAGCTGCAGGCAGGCGTGGTTGACCAGATCGGCCGGCTTCTGCGGCGCGCCGTATTTATCGATGTAGGCCGGCGAGGCGCACAGCATGCTGAAGGTGCTGCCGAGCTGACGGTAGATCAGGCCGGAATCCGGCAATTCGCGCGCCAGCACCAGCGACACGTCATAGCCCTCTTCCAGCATGTCGGGGATGCGCTGGGCCAGGGTCAGCTCCACCGCCACGTCGGGATAGCGCTTCTGGTAACCCGAAATGGCCGGAATCACGTAGCGCTGCCCAAAACTGGTCATCGCATGGATTCGCAAACGGCCGGACGGCTTGACGTAGGCGGCACTTGCTTCGGCTTCGGCTTCCTCGACATAAGACATGATTTGCTGGCAACGCAGCAGATAGCGTTCGCCGGCCTCGGTCAGGGCGAAGCGGCGGGTGGTGCGGTTCATCAGCCGCGTGCGCAGATGGCGCTCCAGGTCTGCCACGGCGCGCGATACGTGGGCCGTGGTCAGCCCCATCTGCTGGGCTGCCGAGGTGAAACTGCCGGCTTCGACCACGCGCGCGAACACGCGCATGTTTTGCAAGGTATCCATACTCTTTATATGGACGCCTCCAGTTTGGCAAGAAACAGTATGTGCTGTTGGACAGGCTAGGCTGCAGTTTTATATCCGGCCTTGTTGCAGCGGATATCTCCCTGCGGGCCCTAATGGAATCCGCTGACTCAC
>WNDX01000249.1 GCA_009914615.1 Herbaspirillum frisingense | reverse complement strand
TGAGTGACCACAATTCATCGTCGACAAGTTCTTTAGGCATCGCATCCCGTCAGGAAAAACAAGACAGGAAGTTAACATCAAGTCGGGGAAGTTAACAGCCCCGAAATTTAATTTTGCAACAGCCTCTTATTGCTTCTTGACGAACACCACCACCAGGAAGCTGGCGAGGAATTCCAGGGCGGCCACGAAGTACAGGCCGGAGGACAGCGAGCCGGTGCTGGTCTTGAGCGCGCCGATCATGTAGGGCGCCACGAAGCCGGCCAGGTTGCCGATCGAGTTGATCAACGCGATGCCGCCGGCGGCCGCGGTGCCGGCCAGGAAGGCGGCTGGGATCGACCAGAACACCGGGAAGGCGGCCAGGATGCCGACCGCGGCGATGGTCAGCGAGCACAGCGCGATGGCGGCGTTGCCCAGCGTCAGGCCGGTGGCGATCAGGCCGATACAGGCGATCAGGGTGGCGATGGCGCTATGCATGCGGCGCTCGCCGGTCTTGTCGGAGTGGATGCCGTTCCAGATCATGGCCAGGGTGCCGGCGATGAAGGGGATGGCTGAAATCAGGCCGATCTGCAGATTGCCCTTGATGCCGATCTCCTTGATGATCGACGGCGCCCAGAAGGCGATGGTGGCGTTGCCGCTGACCACGCAGAAGTACACGGCGGCGCAGATCCACACGCGATAGTTGGCACAGGCGTCCTTGAACGAGAAGTGCTTGCCCGGGCCGGCGTTCTCGGCGGCCAGCACCTGGGTGATGGCGGTCTTTTCGGCGTCCGACAGCCATTTGGCGTTGACCGGCTTTTCCGGCAGCCAGGCCAGCACGGCAAAGCCCGCCAGCAGCGAAGGGATGCCCTCGATGATGAACAGCCATTGCCAGTTGGCCAGGTGACCGACGCCTTCCATGCTGCTCATGATGAGACCGGCGATGGGGCCGCCGACCGCGCCGGCGATGGCGAACGAGGTCATGAACAGGCCGTTGACGCGGGCGCGGCGCTGGGCCGGGAACCAGTAGGTCAGGTACAGCACCACGCCGGGGAAGAAGCCGGCTTCGAAGATGCCCAACAGGAAGCGCAGGATATAGAACGAGGTCGGTGTGCTGACGTAGGCCATGGCCATCGAGGCCAGGCCCCACAGGATGGTGATGCGGGCCAGGGTCTTGCGCGCGCCGATCTTTTCCAGCAGCAGGTTGCTGGGCACTTCGAACAGGAAGTAGCCGATGAAGAAGATGCCGGCGCCCAGGCCGTAGATCGCTTCCGAGAACTGCAGGTCTTGCAGCATCTGCAGCTTGGCGAAGCCGACGTTGACGCGGTCGATCCAGGCCAGCACGAACAGGAAGACCAGGAAGGGGATCAGGCGCCAGGCGACCTTGCGATAGGTGGCATCCATCTCGGATGCGTTGCCGCCGGCATTGGCCCCCGGGCCGAGCGTGGCGGATGTGGAATAAGACATGAACTACCTCCCTAAGTATTGATTGAGCCCCCCGGCCGGCTTGCGGCGGCGCGCGGATGTCTGGTGGATCTCTGGACTGTGAGCGACCCGGCGATGCTGTTGTTGTTGCCTCGGGCATGCCAGGAGGCATGCCGGGGTGCCGGTCTTAAATTCAGTATGGGTAAGCGGGGTGGAGGCTGTCCAACAAGAAAATCTGAACAGGAATGATTGAAAAATCTTATGAGCAAAACCGGGGCGTGCGGCGCTTCATGATGGTGCTGTGCAGCATGGCAGATGAAGCCCCGGTTGCGAGACCGCATGCGGCGGCCGGGCACGCCGCGTAAATCATTTGCACGGCAGGCGGCAACAGCCTTGCCGTCATGCCGGACCTGGCGTCAGTGGGCGCCGCCGTCGCCGCCGCCGGGTTTGCCGGCGGCCGGCGGCGAGGGCAGCCGGGCGATCTCGCGGCCCCAATTGAGTGCAAAGTCGGCGGCGGTTTCTTGTGCGATGCGGGCCACGGTCTCGGTCAACGGATTCTCATGGTCTGAGCGGAAGCAGGCGATCAGGGTCAGCGCCGGGAACTCGGTATCGACCCGCAGCAGGTGCAGGATCTCCTCGTTGAGCTCGCGCTGGATGATGGCAGGCGGCACCGCCGCGATGCCGAAACCGTCGGTCGCCAGCCGGATCATGGTGGCCACCGAGGCGATGCAATTGATATGCAGGTTGCCGCGCTCGCTGTTGGAGAACATGCGCTCGATCACCGCATGCGGGCCGGAATTGCGCGCGAAGCTGACCACCGGGAAGGCCGCCAGGTCGGATAGCGTCAGCGTCTCGCTGCCGATGTCGAGCTTGGGGCTGCCGACCCAGCGCATGGGGAATTCGCACAGCGCGATATTGCTGACCTGGGGGCCGATCACCGGCTCGGCCTGCAGCACCAGGTCGAGGTTGCCCTTGCTGAACTGTTCGTGCAGGTGGATGGTGGTGTCGCTGGCGATCTCGATCTGCAGGCGCGGGAAGGTCTTGTGCAGGCGACCCAGGAAGTCGGGGAACCAGCTATGGACGATGGATTCGATCACGCCGATGCGGATCACGCCTGCATAGACCTGCTTGTCGGACATATCGTCCTTCATCTCGCGCATGAGCTTGACCATGCGCTCGGCATACACCAGCGCCTTGCTGCCGTCGGCGGTCAGCGCCACCTCGCGCGCGCTGCGGTCGAACAGGCGCACGCCGAAGTCCTGTTCGAGCGAGGCGATGCGGCTGGAGACCGCGGCCTGCGTGGTGTGCAGGCGTTCGGCCGTGAGCCGGAAGTTGCGCAGCTTGGCCAGCCAGACGAAGGTTTCAAGGAAGCGGATATTCATGGCGAAAAAAAAGCGGAAAGCGGATGGCGGGCTGGACAAGGAACGGGCGGCAAGACCACAAGACGGCGCCGGGGAAGACCCGGCAACATCACGTGGTCAAGCCGCGCGAAGGAGCGTATTTTATCCGCACCGGCGGTCATCCGGCGCGCGTCGTTTTTGGTGCGCTGCGGTAGAAAACTCGCCTATATCAGTGCATTTCTCACGCTTTCTCGCGTGCTTCTGGTGCGTTATAACGATATTTGAAATTTGAAAGTATTTTTTCTTTACTCGAAAATAAAATGAAAATATATTTACATTTTTCTTGCACAGGGCGCCTCGTGAGTTGCCCCTGAGCAGGCAGCAAAAAAGCGCCGCAAGGCATCGATATAAAACATTTAGCGGGGACAGGCGGGCGGTGATGCAACAGCCGAAGAACATGACGCTGCAGGGAGCGGGCGCGGTGGCGCAGGCCATGGGCAAGTGATCTTGCCCCCGTTTCACGGACACCCCTATAAGCGATTAACTATCGCAATAGGAGGTGGACGATGACCAAGAGCAAGGCAGGCAGAAAGGGGCAGGAGTTCAGCCTGGAGTTCAGGCAGCAGGCACTGTTGCGA
>WNDX01000248.1 GCA_009914615.1 Herbaspirillum frisingense | reverse complement strand
TGAGTGACCACAATTCATCGTCGACAAGTTCTTTAGGCATCGCATCCCGTCAGGAAAAACAAGACAGGAAGTTAACATCAAGTCGGGGAAGTTAACAGCCCCGAAATTTAATTTTGCAACAGCCTCTAAGGCTTCTTTACACGGGGGTAACAGATGCGCATGAACATGCCGGTCAGCGGCGTGGAACGCCTGCTGGTCGATGGCAAGGCAATCGTTTCCAAGACCGATCTCAAGGGCAACATCACTTACGTCAATCCCTACTTCATCGAAATCAGCGGTTTCGCCGAAGAGGAATTGCTGGGCGCGCCGCAAAACCTGATCCGCCATCCCGACATGCCGGGCGAAGCCTTCGCCGACATGTGGGCGACCATCAAGGGCGGCACGCCCTGGACCGGACTGGTCAAGAACCGCAGCAAGAACGGCGATCACTACTGGGTGCGCGCCAACGTCACGCCCATCCGCGAAAACGGCCAGGTGGTGGGCTACATGTCGGTGCGCACACGCCCCGGGCGGGAGGCCGTGCAAGGCGCCGAAAAGCTGTATGCATCGATCCGCCGCGGCCAGGCCAAGGGCATCGCCCTGCATCGCGGCGAAGTGGTGCGCACCGGGCTGGCCGGCTGGTTCGGCAAGCTCTCGCGCATGCAACTGGGCACCCGCATCAACCTCTCGATGGGCGCGATGCTGGCGATCCAGCTGGCGGTGATGTTCGCCGGCTTCGCCACCCTGCACCAGTGGTGGATCAGCGGCCTGGCCGCGGCCTCCGGCCTGATTTCCATCCTGCTGTGGCTGGCATTGCGCGGGGCGCTGATCAAGCCGCTGCGCCAGGCGCTCGACGTCACCCACGCCATCACCGGCGGCGACCTCTCGGCGCGCATCGAGACCCAGCGCCACGACGAGCTCGGCCGCCTGCTGAGCGCGCTGCGTCAGATGAACGTCAACCTGACCGCCATCATCGGCGACGTGCGCTCCAACGTCGAAACCATCAACGTCGCCACGCGCGAGATCGCCTCCGGCAACCTGGACCTGTCGCGCCGCACCGAGGCGCAGGCCGCCAACCTGGAAGAAACCGCTTCCAGCATGCAGCAGTTGGCCTCGACGGTGCGCCAGAACGCCGATCACGCGGTGCAGGCCAACCAGTTGGCCGGCTCGGCTTCGGCGATCGCCATGAAGGGCGGCGACATGGTGGCCAGCACCGGCAACACGATGAACGAGATCAGCGAATCGTCGAAGAAGATCGTGGACATCATCGGCCTGATCGACAGCATCGCCTTCCAGACCAACATCCTGGCGCTGAACGCCGCGGTAGAAGCAGCACGCGCCGGCGAACAGGGCCGCGGCTTCGCGGTGGTGGCCTCGGAAGTGCGCTCGCTGGCCCAGCGCTCGGCCGGCGCCGCCAAGGAAATCAAGACCCTGATCGACGATTCGGTGGACAAGGTCACCGTCGGCAACCGCCAGGTCGAACAGGCCGGCAACACCATGCGCGACATCGTCGAATCGGTGCGCCGCGTGTCCGGCATCATGGGCGAGATCAGCGAGGCCACGCTGCAGCAGAGCGCAGGCATCAACCAGGTACACGAAGCGGTGACGCAGATGGATGCCGGCACGCAGCAGAATGCGGCGCTGGTGGAACAAGCCGCCGCCGCCGCGGGCAGCCTGGAGGAGCAGACCATGCGCCTGCTGCAGGCGATCTCCGTGTTCAAGTTCAACCGCCGTAAGCCCGGGCGGCGGCATCAAAGACAAACGCCACGGATTCCCGGCCTGCACCGGGAATCCGTGGCGTTGTCGTTTCCGCCTGTGGAAAACTCAGCCGCCGTCTTCCCCCTGCAAAGGCGGGAACGGCGCATAGATGTCGCGATAGCGCTGCAGCCGTACCTGCAAGACCTGATGGCGTCTGGCGTCCGGCTCGAACAGCGCCTGCCGCGCCGGCTTGCGGCAGACCTCGGCTTCGCTGCCGCCGTCGGCCAGCCAGGCCAGGCGTGCAGCGCCAAGCGCACCGCCGGCTTCGCTGCCCACATGCGTGACGATGCGCACGTTGAGCGCGTCGGCGATCAACTGTGCCCAGTAGGCGCTGCGCGCGCCGCCGCCGACCAGCGACAGCTCGCTCACATCGGTGCCGGCCGCGCGCAAGGCATCCAGCCCATCGACCATGCCGAAGGCCACGCCCTCCAGCACCGCATAGCCCAGCGCGGCGCGCTGGTGTTCCGGCGACAGGCCGTGGAACACGCCGCTGGCATAGGGATCGTTGTGCGGCGTGCGCTCGCCGGACAGGTAGGGCAGGAATAGCGGAGCATTGTCCAGTTGCTCATGGTCGAGCTGCTCGATCTCGGCCAGCAGGCTTTTTTCATCGACCGAGCACAGCCGGCAAAACCAGCGCAGGCAGCTCGCCGCCGACAGCATCACGCTCATCTGGTGCCAGCGCTGCGGCAGCGTATGGCAGAAGGCATGGATGGCGCGCGCGGGATTGGGACGGAAGCGGTCGTTGACCACGAACAGCACGCCCGAGGTGCCCAGCGAGACAAAGCCGTCGCCCGGATTGACCGCGCCGATGCCGACCGCGCTGGCGGCGCCATCGCCGGCCCCGCCGGCCACGATCACCGTGTCGCTCAAGCCCCAGGCCGCCGCCACTTCCGGCAGCAGCGTGCCCGAAGGCGCGCTGCCGTCCACCAATGCCGGCATCTGGTCGCGCCGCATGCCGCTGGCGAGCAGTTCATCGGACCAGTTGCGTCCCTCCACGTCCAGCCACAGCGTGCCAGCCGCGTCCGAGGGATCGGACACCTTGCGCCCGGTCATCTTCAGGCGCAGCCAATCCTTGGGCAGCAGCACCGAGGCGATGCGGCCGAACAGCTCGGGTTCGTGGCGCGCCACCCACATCAGCTTGGGCGCGGTGAAACCCGGCATGGCCAGGTTGCCGGCGATGCCATGCAGGCGCGGCGCGCGCCGGGTCAGCTCGGCGCATTCCGGCGCGCTGCGCGAATCGCTCCACAGGATGGCCGGACGCAATACCTCATCCTTGGCGTCCAGCAGCACGGCGCCGTGCATCTGGCCCGACAGGCCGATGGCGCGGATGCCGCGGAATGGCGCGTCCCCCAACTGCGCGCGCAGCTTGGCCACGGTATCGCCGGCGGCCTGCCACCAGTCGGCCGGCGCCTGCTCCGACCAGCGCGGGTGCAGGCGCGACACGTTCAGCGCGCTGCCGGCCAGCGCCAGCAAGGCGCCGTCGTCGCCGATCACTACCGCCTTGACTTCCGACGTACCCAGGTCGATCCCAAGATACATGGCGCTCCTCATTTATCGTTATTTGTATAGACCGGTGACATAGGTAACACGTGTGTCGGGACATAGGTAACACTTCAATCGTAGACATCATCTTGTCGCAAATCAATTTTGGCGAAGCGCTGATGAGCGAAGTACAACTCGAACACGCCG
>WNDX01000247.1 GCA_009914615.1 Herbaspirillum frisingense | reverse complement strand
GGCTGCACTCGTTTCGGCGCCTGAAGATTCGTTACGAACGCTATGCTCATATCCACGAAGCCTTCCTGTCATTGGCTTGCGCCTTGATTTGCTGGACCCGGTTAAAACAACTTTTAAAATAATTTCGCAACAGCCTCTTAGGCATACTCTTGCAGTCCGCCGCACCGGCGCCGGTCCGTCTTCCATACAGACTGACCCCGGCACAATATTCCCGGCCCTGATCCGTCTTTACCGCTGCCACCCCGGCATGCGATTGCGCGTTACCTCTTTCTTCCGTCCGCCGCCCTCCACACGGCGGGCCACGCGCACCCATAGCCATTGAAAAGCCAAGGAGCCCATTTGAATAACAAAGAAAATACGACCGTTGCATCCACCACCATGAAGTTCACCACTTACCAGAAGACCGTGGTCGGCCTGCTGGCCTTCCTGCAGTTCGCGGTCATCCTGGACTTCATGCTGATGTCGCCGCTGGGCGCCATGATCATGCCCGACATGCAGATCACCGCCCAGCAGTTCGGCCTGGTGGTGTCCGCCTACGCCTTCAGCGCCGGCGCATCCGGCCTCCTGACGGCAGGCTTCGCCGACCGCTTCGACCGCAAGCGCCTGCTGCTGTTTTTCTACGGCGGCTTCGTGATCGGCACCTTGTGGTGTGGCCTGGCGCAGAGCTTTGAGAGCCTGCTCATCGCCCGCGTCGTCACCGGCCTGTTCGGCGGCGTGATCGGTTCGATTGCGCTGGCGATCGCCACCGACCTGTTCCCGCTGCAACTGCGCGGCCGCGTGATGGGCGTGATCCAGACCTCGTTCGCGGCCAGCCAGGTGCTGGGCATTCCCATCGGTCTATACCTGTCGAACACCTGGAACTGGCACGTGCCCTTCATCGCCATGGCGGTGCTGGGCCTGATCGGCGGCATCGTCGTCGCGATGAAGATGCAGCCCGTGGACGGCCACCTGACGCTCAAGCAGGAACACAGCGCCTGGATGCATCTGTATCACACGGTGACCGAGCCGCGTTACCTGACCGCCTTCGCCACGACTGCTCTGCTGATGACCGGCGGCTTCATGCTGATGCCGTTCAGCAGCGCCTACCTGGTGGGCAATCTGGGCATCGACCTGCATCACCTGCCGACGGTGTATCTGGTCACCGGCCTGTGCACCATCGGCTTCGGTCCGTTGATCGGCCGCGCTTCGGACAAGGTGGGCAAGTTCCGTGTGTTCATGTTCGGCGCCTGCCTGTCCATCGTCATGGTGCTGGTCTATACGCACCTGGGACCAGTCACCGTGCCGGTCATCATCGTGATCAACGCGGTGCTGTTCCTGGGGATCTTCTCGCGCATGATTCCATTCCAGGCGCTGGTGTCCTCGGTGCCGGGTCCTACCCAGCGCGGCTCGTTCAACGCCATCAGCGCGTCGATCCAGCAGTTGTCGGGCGGCGTGGCCTCGATCATCGCAGGCCACATCGTCACGTTGGGCACGGACGGCAAGCTGGCGAACTTCGACATCGTCGGCTTCGTCATCGTCGGCACCACGCTGGCGGCTTCCGTGCTGGTGTGGAGGCTCAATCGCGACGTGCAGGCACGCGCGGCGACGGCGGCCGCGGCCAAAACGACTTGAGATAGAAATCTCTCGGGAAAAAAAGAAGGCGGGCTTCGTGCCCGCCTTCTTTTTTGCCGCGCCGGTCGCTACGAGATGCCGTCAGGTTTGTCGGAAAGTTCGTCCTGCGGCGCCCCTTCGACAGCATAGAAATCCCTCTTCTTCCTCACGCTGTCCGCGAGTTGCGCCATGGAGCTGATCAGCTCCATCAAGATCGATCGGGAATGCATATCGATGCGCCGATAGCCGGCGATCAATGCGCTTTCATCATCCGATGGATGCGCACCGCGCATGCCGGTCAGCACATAGGTGACGTCCAGGCCGATCTCGCAAAGGCCGTGGAGATAATAAGCGTCAGGAGCAGTCTGGCCGATTTCATATTTGATTTGCGTACGGGCCGTGATAGCGAGCTGGTCGGCGACGGATTTCTGGGTATGACCGCAGCGATAACGCTCCTTCGCGAGCCGATCACCAAGTATTGTCAAATATTCACTTTTATTCGATGACATATGAAATGGAGCTCTCCTAGAATGTTGTTGTCGCACCAACAACCAAGGAGAATATCTTATGGCACCCAAGGAATTAATCGAACGCATGCCACCAAATGCCCAATCGCGTTTGGTGAATTTTCGAATGACGGAAGAAGAACTGCAAGAAGCCAATCTCTACGCACAGGAAACCTATCGCTCCCGAGCCCTCTTTATCCGCCTGATGTATCTGCGCGGATTGGGAGACTACAAAATGGCCCTCGCGGAAGACTGAACACTGGCCGCCAGACGCCTGCGGCAGCTTCCGCCCCACGCGTCAAGCCGCTCCGTGCCGGCCACCACAGGCCCGGTTCAAGAGGCATCCCCCGCCTCCGCACCGGGAAAACGTCGTTGCAGAAAGCCGGCCACCGTCTTCAGCACCAGCGCCGGTTGCTCACGATGCGGCACATGCCCGCACCCCTCGAACATCACATACTCCCCTTGCCCCTCGAACGCCCACGGCAAACCCGCGATCCGCTGAGGATGCCGCGCCGAACCGAACTCGTCCTGATCGCCATGCATCGCCAGCACCGGACATTGCAGCCTGCGCAGATCCTCGTCCAGCGACCAGTTCGCGAACGCCGGCGACAGCCAGGTCTCGGTCCAGGCATCGAGCACCCATTGGGCCTTCTTGAGATCGTTGCCGTGATACCTGGCCAGCCGCGCCAGTTGCGCCGGATCGGAAAAATTCTTCTTGGCCGTGCGTATACCCTCCAGCGTGCGGTCTTCGACGAAAGCCTGCGCCGACTCGGTAATCACCCCAGCGATGCGATCGGGGAATTGCGCGGCAGCGGAGATCGCCATGCCGCCGCCGACGCTGTGACCGAAGAGAATGGCTTTTTCCATGCGCAGGTGATCGAGCAATGGAAGCAGGTTCATCGCCGCTTGCGCATCGATGAAATCCAGGCCTGGAGCGCCATGGAAAGAATCTGACCTGCCGAAACCGATCCTGTCGTAGGCAACGACACATCTCTTGGTTTTTTCGGAGAGCAATGCGGGAAAGTCGCGCCACAGTTCCACGGCGCCGAGCGAGTCATGCAGCATCACGACAGGCAGCTTCCGGTCATCTTCTTGCGATGGCATCCAGATACATGCATGTCCGGCGCGCCCCTCGTTATCGTTGAAAATCGTCTCTCTCATTTATCCAAGGCTATCCCAATGACAATGAACGGCGCCCGGCTTCATCCATCCGCACGCCCCTCCTTAGATCATCAAACTGTCAGGCAAAATCGGGATAGGGGCGGCCAGAACCTGGCCGATCCCCTCCCACACCACCCGGCGTGCGGGTCCGCACCGGGCGGTTCGAGTCGTTGAGGTCAACAGAGCCGAGGTACCCCAAGCCGGTCGAAGTAGGC
>WNDX01000246.1 GCA_009914615.1 Herbaspirillum frisingense | reverse complement strand
CTGGTCGCACATTGAGGCCGTCACCCTCAACCCGGAACGCGATTCGGTCGTCGCTGCGGCCTCTCGCTGCGAACATATTCAGCCATTGGCTGCATGACTGAGGCGACAAGTAGCTTGACGCGCGCCGACCATGCGAGGGACCTGGAATTTCAATCTACCGCGGAGCTGCTTCAATTCGACGCGACACCCAATTCGCCGAATCGTTTTTTCCCGACGCGGATCGCTTGTTTGGCGAACCCAGAGTTCTTCGCGGTCGACGAGCGCGGCATGATCATCTACGGCATCGAACGGCAGAGGGGTGACGCTGGTGAGCTGGTCTCGTACTGGCAGACCTGGCAGGTTATTTTCGGCGTGGCGCCACCAGAGCCGCCGCCGCGCTTCGATCGCTAAGATTCTTCTGCGATGGGATCGATCAGCTCGGGACCATGGTTCCTGATGCCGTTGATGGCGGTCGAGACCTTGTGCCACTGGAAGTCCTCGGTGGGCCTCGCGCTGACCCGCGCGATCTCCGCAGCTTGTTCGTAAGACAGGTCCAGGTCCATCCACAGCGCCGCGTCGTCTGCGGTCAGCGCCACGGGCCTGCGGTCGTGGATGTCGATCATGCCCCCTTGCGCGTCGTCCGTGACGATGACGAATCCAGGGGTCTCGCCCTCGTGCCCGTCGCGATAGTGGTCGGCCAGGCCGGCGAAGAATAGCGGCTGACCGTCTGTAGGGTGGATGTACCAGGGCTGCTTCGATCCCTTCACACCCGTCCATTCATACCAGCCATCGGCGGGCACGATCACGCGGCCGTGCTTCATGATCTGGCGGTAGTATCCGTTGCCGAGCTTGTCCAACCGGGCATTGATCGCCGGCGGCTTGCGCTCGCTCCTGGCCCAGCCGGAGAGGTATGCCCAGGGGCGCAGCTCGGCCAGCATGCCATCCTGGTCGATGCGCACGATCAGCCGTTGAGAGGATGGCAGCGCATTGAAATCGGGGTGGAAGGGCTGGAGGTTCACGCGGCGCACGCGCTGGGCGTCCTTGGCCAAGCTGCCCAAGTAGAGGTCGGCGTCCTTGCCTTGAGTGATTCGTCCACACATAGCGCTCTCCAATATATAGACCTTATTGGCCAATCGTAGATGATTCAGTTCCGAACGCCGGCATCTCGGTAGCGCAATTCCTGGTCTTCGAGAATGGTGCTATATTGCTGATTTGCAATTCTAAGTGGGGACGGGATGGGAAGAAGGGATTGGGTCGGCGCGATCATAATGGTTGGCCTTGCGTGGGTGCTTGGAAAAATCCTGGCGCGGGCAATGGGATTTGAAGCGGAGCAGTATCACGCGGTCCTCTTTCCCGGTGCTCTGGGCTGGTCAATGGTGCTGTTTGGAATCATCTATTTCTTCGGAATATTTTGGTCCTGGCCTACCGTCCTTCCTCTCCTCGCGGTCACGCTCAAGCCGGGCGTTCAGAACAAGGCTTGGGTGGTGGATCCTCAGACAAACGAATGGGTCCTGCCCTGGTTCGCTACTCCTTGGTTCCTCAACTTACTAACCCTTGGTTTGGGCGTTGTGGCCTTTTGGTATGTCTGGCGCATGAAAGATCGCGCGTAAGCCGTTATAAGCGATAGCCGATATTTCCCCGAAACAGGCCTTAGCCTGTTTTATCCGCCAGTCGCGTAAGAAGGTATAAGCTCTGCAATTCCCGCAATCCGAGATAAATGGTACATTTCTCTTCTGTAACTAATTACGGGAGAGAAACATGGAAGACGATAAATCCGGTGCAGTCATGGCCATCATTATCATGGTGGTGGCAGTGTTCCTAGGTGCGTATCTGATGGGCTTCGGCCTGCAGGCCTATCTCAATTTGTTTCCCCAGAAGCTGTTGGTCGCGGCGCTTCTGTTAGGTGGCACGGTCTGGCTGTTCACCTTCGAGGACACCTGGCCGGTTATTGTCCCTGTGACGATTTGGGCGCTGGCGTTCGGTACAGAGATGACGTTCTCCCATGGCCCGGAGTTTGCGCGCGAGGTGCCAATGTGGGCAACGCGCGATTTCCTCTACCTCGTCGCGTTCGGATTGCTCATCTTGTGCGGCGTCTTCACCTGGAATAGGCGCTGGCGCTATTGATGGTTCCGGAAGTGAAAAAGCCCGCGCGTAGCGGGCTTTTTTCTTCAAGCTGCGGACCGCAGCGCGATGATGTTGGCCGAAACTGGCGCGGGGGCTGGCATGCCGGTCTCGCAGGCCACGATGAATTCCGCCCACTTCGTCAGGGCCTCGCGTCGTTCAGGAATTTCTTCGCGGACGTCGTAAATCCCCTCCATTCCCCGCACCTTGTGGTTGAGCGCAATCTCGGAGATTGCGTTGGAGATTCCCATATTGCGCATGTGCCCTTTGGCAGTGCTCCTGGTGTCATGCGGTGTGAACTTCGTGATCGAGATGTCGCCACGCTTGAAGGCGCGGGTGATCGCCGCCCACAGGGTCGTCGGCCCGACGTGCGTGTCGCCACCGGCGTTTCGCCGGCGCCGCTCGTGGCGCGCCGGAAGCACATATTCCGATTCGCCAGACCACTCAAAAAGCGCGCGAAACCACTCCACCACGATGGGGACGAGCGGCACCAGAAACCCTGATCTGGTCTTGACGTCTTCATCCGGCACCCACCACAAGCCGCGATCGAGAAAGACGTGTTCCTTGCGAGCCCTGGCCAGTTCAATGCCGCGGACGCAGGTGGCCAGCAGGATCCGGAAGGCCATTGCGTTCTCCTCGCCGATGAAATCTGCACCGGGCAGCAGAACGCGTAGCTCTTTCTCCGTCAGCATGACCCGTTTCCGTACGGCAGGGCGTTTGCCCTTGAGGGCAGACAGGCGGATTCCCACGCATGGGTTGGATGCGATGATCTGAAGGCCGCAGGCGTGGTCGAACAACTTGGAGGTGGTAGTGAGAATGCGCTTCGTGATGGTCCAAGTCCGATTGCAGTCCGTCAGCATGGCCACGACATCCACCGCTGTGATGCGTTGGACCGGCCGCGAGCCGAGGGCGGGCAGAACGACCCCGTCAAGATCGTAGTTGCGGTATTTGATGGTGTTGGCGGCGTACGCAGAGGGCACCAAGCATTTCTCGCGGAAGTCCCCCACCAGCTCGCGCATCAGCCAGGCGGCCTGCACGCGCTGCTTTTCCTCCTGCTTCTCGATCGCCGGATCCCGCCCTTCGTCAATGGCCACGCGATACGACCGCGCTTTCTCGCGCGCGGCGGCAAGCGAGATGTCAGGGTAGTTCCCAATGGTGAGCTCCCGGCGGCGGCCCTTGCCGATCCGATAGCGCAGCACCCAGGTGGCGGTGCCGGCCCCAGATAGCGTGAACGTCAGCCCATCACCATCCGATCGAGCGATCGCTTCGCCCTTGCTTACCCAATTTCTAATTTTGATGTCACTGAGAAGGTGTGAGACCTTTTGACCTGCTCCCCAATTTAGTACGAGAATGACTTGGAGTCTGCGGTTAAAAAAGTCTCTGCAAACTGTTGCGGCGTCAGGTATCCAAGAGAACTATGCGGCCTCTCAGAATTGTATTCTCGTCGCCA
>WNDX01000245.1 GCA_009914615.1 Herbaspirillum frisingense | reverse complement strand
TGCCTGCTGCCTGAACTCCAGGCTGAACTCCTGCCCCTTTCTGCCTGCCTTGCTCTTGGTCATCGTCCACCTCCTATTGCGATAGTTAATCGCTTATAGGGGTGTCCGTGAAACGGGGGCAAGATCAACGGCTTCATGGTCAATACTCCGCTGGTGCATCAACTGGCGATTGAAAAGCTGACCGTGGCCGCGAACCAGATCAAGGAATCCGAAGGCTTGGCATGGGTCGAGGTGAGCGTTATCCGTCCCTACGCTGACATGAATGCCCTGCGCGATGCGCCTACCCATGAGCGCGACTTCACCGAGGATGAAACCGCGAAGCAGGAAGCCTTGCAGACGCAGCTTGACGAAGCCTACAAGAAGTACCACGAAACCGAAGGCGAGGAAGAGGAAGAGTGGAGCGTCAAGATTGACGACATCGAGGCTGAATTGGATGCGATGGAGCTGACCCGTACTACCCTCTCGGAAGAACATCGCAGCCGAGCCGGTATTTTCGTCTGGTTCAATAACGGCGTGCTCGACCGTTCGGACTGGAAAATCCGTCCGGTGGCAAAGGCTGAAGGTGACAGCGAAGACGACGAGCAGGACGATGAAGCAGGCGAAGGCGGTGGCATTGCCCAGTCGCTGGCGAAGACCGAAAAGAAAGAGCGTGGCCCTCACTCGGAAACCCTCACCCTGCGCATGAGCGTCCAACGCAATGCAGCCATGCAAAAGCTGGTGGCCGACAATCAGAAAGTCGCCCTCGCCGTGATGCTCGCCGCGATTCTGCCCGGTGTTCTGAGTGACCGCGACTGGTCGCATAAGGATTCGACCATCAGGATGCAACCCCCTTACCTCACGGGTACGGATAAGACGGTGGAAAACAATCTGGCATGGCAGAGCGTGCAAGAGCAGATCGCCAAGGCGGCACAAATCGTCAAGGCCAAGGAAGGCGACGAAAGCTCGATGTTCTCGCGCCTGCTGGAACTGCCGGAAAGCACCCTGCTGGAGCTGGTTGCTCTGTGCGTTGGCCTGTCCATCAACGTAATGCACGGCAACTCAGAAACCGGCGTTCGCGCGGCAGAACTGGCAAAGGCCGTGAATCTCGATATGGCCGACTGGTGGAAGCCGACCCCGGATGCATACCTGAACCATGTCCCATCTAAGCGTTTGGTGGCTGTCGTGACTGAGGCTGTTTCGGCTGAAGCCGCAAACAAGATGCTCGGCATGAAAAAGGCACAGATGGTCGAGGCGGCAGCACTCAATTTGGCTGACACCCGTTGGGTGCCGGAAATGATGCGTACTGCCTAAGTAAGAGCGCCGCGCCGGTGAAAATCATCGGCGCGGTCTATGCAAGTTCTTGCATATACAGGTATTTATATATTATAATAGCCCTATGAAACCACTGCATTTTCTTGGCTCTAGCCTGAGTGATTTACGCGAAATGCCGGAAGATGTACGGCGTGCATTGGGCGGTGAACTGGCTCTAGTCCAGTTTGGTGCTGATCCATCTGATTTTAAACCAATGCCGACTGTTGGTGCAGGTGCATACGAGATTCGCTACCGTGATAAAGCCAATGGGGCGTTTCGCGTGATGTATGTGGCAAAGTTCGCCAATGCCGTCTACGTCCTTCACGCCTTCCAGAAGAAGACGCAGAAGACCGAGAAAACGGATATCGACTTGGCGGCCAAACGTTACAAGATGATTGGAGCATAAATATGGAAACCACTGATCCACGCTGGAATGATGAAAGCCGCACCGCCAGCAGCGGCAACGTGTTTGCCGATGTCGGTTTCAAAGAAGCCGAAGCAGAAGTCATGCTCATGCGCATCAAGGTGCTGGCTGAAACCTCTCAGCGCCTGAAGGCAACGGGCTGGACTCAGGCTGTCGCGGCAAAAAACCTCGGCCTGACCCAGCCGCGCGTTTCCCGCCTGATGAAAGGCAAGGTGGAGGATTTCAGCTTAGATATGCTGATGACCTTGGCGGGCAAGCTGGGCCTGAAACCGCAGGTCAACTTTGCGGGCTGAACTGCCTTGCTTCATTCCCAGGAGGTTCGGTTTCGGCCGGCCGCAAGTGACCCGCAGGCTCAGGCCCGCGGGTAAGTCGTCCTGGCGATGCCAGGACAAAAAGTACGCTCTTGGGGCTTCGCCCCGCCGCTAGGCTTCCCCCCTTCGCTCTAGCGCCGCCCTGGTCGGCGTTGGCCAACTCCCCCGCACACAACACGGCGCGAAATTTCGCATGCGAAATTTCAGCGCATCCATCCAAAAATTTCGCATGCGAAATTTCTACCCCCTACAACTACGGGCTCAACTCAAAATGACTGACGCCGGGAGGCGTCAGAACAAAGCCCGATAGAAGAAAGCGAACTCAAAATGACTAACGCAACCAGCCAGCAACAGCAGCCATCCGGGGCGGCATTCCGCATCGTCGGCAACGTTGTCCGCGAACTGGATATGCGGATGCGGGCAAATTCGACAGAGGCAAGCTTTACGCTTGCCGTGAGCAACCCAGGCGACGACAAGGAACCGAGCTATTTTTATGTCCGTTGTTTCGATCAGCTGGCCAGGGAAGCCGCGATGATGCTTGTCAAGGGTTCCCGCATCGAGGTAACGGGCAGCATGGAGACATGGCAGAACCGGGCAGAACGAAAATCCGGTGTCTATTTCAACGTCAAAAAAATCAAACCGCTGGCGCGCTGCAAGCCGCTGCCAGCGCCAACAGCCCAGCCGATAGCGCAGAGCGATCTTGACGACTGGATTACGCAATATGACACGGCCGCGGCTGAAATCGCGCGCAAGGAAGCTCAACACGCGCCACGAGGCGAAGCACGATAGGGGAGAGCATGATTACCGTATTTGAATGGACAGGATCGCTTATTGGCCTGCTAGGCGCGTTTTTGCTCGCACTGAACAAGCCAGGCTTTGCGCGCTTCGGATGGCTTGGCTTCATCGTCGCGAATGTCGCCATGATCCTGTTTGCAGTGAGCATCCACCGCGACGGATTGCTGTTGCAGCAATCCGGGTTCCTCTTTACAAGCCTTTTGGGATTCTGCCGCAGCAGATGCTGACCAGGGAAAAGACGGGTAGGGCAGGGGAGTCAAGTAAAATTCTCTCGTCGAAAATATTATCCCGCCCATGAACTACAGCACCCCGCAAGACCGTATCGCCTTTCTTTCGTCCCTCCCTGGAGCGGTCGGGGATATCGTCCAGCTGATCGAGCAGAACGCCGGCAACGAGCAGGGCGCAGAGCTGGTGCAATTTGTGGTTTCATTCCTGCACCCGGATATGGTCTGCAGCCTGTCCCTGTTGCAGTCGCTGCCTGAGACTTCAAAAACGGCCGTGAGCAGGTTTTTCCTCTATGCCATTGATGACGGCTTGCCGCCCCAGCTGTCGGCCCAGCTCTACGATTTTTTGACACCGCACCTTATGGGGCATTTCCGGCCCCGCTGATATTTTCACCGTCCGCCGTTGGGCGTTCCCCGGCTGGCGCCGGGTCTGTAATGACCCAGCGAAACCTGCTCACCTCAAGCAGCTAAAGCAAACGCCTCAGCTGGTGTCTTCATGCCCAGCGCCTGATGCGGCCGGCGGTGGTTATAAAAGCCGATCCAGTCACCAATGATGCG
>WNDX01000244.1 GCA_009914615.1 Herbaspirillum frisingense | reverse complement strand
TGCCTGCTGCCTGAACTCCAGGCTGAACTCCTGCCCCTTTCTGCCTGCCTTGCTCTTGGTCATCGTCCACCTCCTATTGCGATAGTTAATCGCTTATAGGGGTGTCCGTGAAACGGGGGCAAGATCAGGTGAAACCCTCGGCGCGGATGCCGTCCATGATGGCGATGGCCTGGTCGCGGTTGTGCATCACCATGCTTTCGGTGATCTCGAATTCCAGGCAGGACGGCGGCGTGCCATGGTTCTCGACCACCCGCTTGATGTCTTCCAGCAGGTTCTCGTCGCCGAACTGGCTGCCGGTCAGGTTGATCGAGACGCGCCCGAAGTCCAAGCCGCGTCCCAGCAGCTGGCCGACGTCGCGGCAGGCCACGTCCAGCACCACCAGGCCGATCTGCTCGATCAGGCGGGTCTCTTCGGCCAGGGTAATGAATTCGCCCGGCGGCAGCAGGCCGCGTACCGGGTGCTGCCAGCGCACCAGGGCCTCGGCGCCGACCACGCGCGAACTGGCCAGGTTCACCTTGGGCTGGTAATGCACCACGAACTCGCCGCGCTCGATGGCGCGCCTCAGCTCGGACTCCAGCGCGATGCGTTCTACGGTGTTGGTATTGATTTCGTCCGAGAAGAAGCGATAGTCGTCCTTGCCATGGTGCTTGGCGCGGTACATGGCGATGTCGGCGTTCTTGATCAGGGCCTGGGCGTTGGCGCCGTCGCCGGGGTAGGTGGCGATGCCGATACTGGCCGAGAGCGTGGCTTCCTGACCGTCGATGATGAAAGGCTTGCGCGCCTCGGCAAGCAGCTTCTGGGCGATTTCGCCCAGTTGCAGCGGATCGTCGAAGTCGTCCACCAGCACGATGAATTCATCGCCGCCCACGCGCGCGAGGATGTCCAGTTCGCGCAGGCTGTTGCGGAAGCGCTGGGCGATCTCTTGCAGCACGGCTTCGCCGGTTTCGTGGCCGAAGGTGTCGTTGATGTTCTTGAACCGATCCAGATCCAGCAGGAACACCGCCACCATGCCGTCGCGGTGCTCGGCATGGGTGATCGCATTGGAAACGTGCTGGGTGCACAGGAAGCGGTTGGGCAAGCCGGTCAGCTCGTCGTAGTGCGCCAGGTGGCGGATGCGCTCGTCGGCGCGGCGGCTCTCGATGGCCACGCTGGCCAGGTCGGCGGCGATGTTGGCCAGTTGCAGGTATTCGGTGCTGGGCGCCTGGTTCTCCTTGAGCAGGGCGGAGAACACGCCCAGCAGCTGGCCTTCCTTGCCGATGATGGGCCAGGCGCCGCAGGAGGGATAAACCTCGGCGTCGATCAGCGGGCGCAGGTGTTCCACCACCGGATCGCGCGCGATGTCGGTGACGATGCAAGGCGCGCGCCGCAGCGCCGCTTCCGCGCCCACGCCGTTGCCGTGGCGGATCGCCATGCCTTGCAGCTGGCGCACGATGCGTTCGGGATGGCGGTGGCTCAGCACCGAGGTGAAGTGCGAGGCTTGCTCGTTGACCAGCAGCACGCAGCAGGCGCTGTAGGGAATCTGCGAATCGGCGAAGTTGACGATCTCGGCCAGAATCGCATCCAGATCCTCGTCGGCCATCACCATGTGCAACACGCGGTTCTGCTCGCTCTGCAGCAGTTCCGCGCGCTTGCGCGCACTGATGTCGCGCAGGATGGCGAAGATCGCGTAGCCGCGATCCAGCTCGGCGCGGTTGAGCGTGACGTCGGTATAGATGATCTTGTTGCGGCGTACCGTCACCCATTCGAACTGCTGCGGCTGGCCGGCCAGCGCGCGGCCGACCAGATCGTCGATGTCGGGCTGCTCGATGTGCACCGACTTCTGGCGCGAGAACAGGCCGACCTTGCGACCGATGATGCGCTCCTTGTCGGGCACGCCGAAAAAGCGCACGGCGGCGGCATTGCAGTCCAGGTAGCGCAGGTCGGCCGAGATCAGCACGATGGGGTCGGTGCCTTCCTCGTAAAGCTTGCGGTAGCGGTACTCGCTGACCGAGAGCGCATTGTCCAGGCGGCGCTGGTAGCGGTAGTAGACCAGGAAGGAGATCAGTGCGATCAGGATGAAGCCGAGAATGCCGGTGGTCAGCAGGATACGGTTCTCGGTGCGGCTGCGCCACGGCGCCAGCACGTCGTCCATGCGACGCGCATAGACCACCACCATCGGCCAGTCCTGCAGGCGCTTGTAGGTGAACAGCAACTGCTCGCCGGTGAGGTAGGAGACTTCCTCGAAACCGCCTTCTTCAGCGCCGCTGCGGATCTTCGCCATGCTCTTGGCGTCGGCCATGCTGGTGTTGAGCCAGCGTTCTTCGAAGGGCGAGCGGATCATCATCGAGCCGTCCTCGCTGCGCAGCGAGACGATCGCCTCGTAGTTGGTGATGCGTTTGTAGAACTCGAAGAAGTGGGATGCGCGCAATTCCGCCACCAGCATGCCGGCCGGGCGCGCGGTGCGGTCGTACACATTCATCGCCACCGGCAGCACCAGTTCCTGGTTATAGCGGCTGCGCATGAGCTGGCCGACGAACAGGCGCGGGCGCGCCGGGTTGCGGTCCACGTATTTCAACTTGAGGTCGTCGGGAATGCTCTCGGTGTCGAGCGGGCGCATCGAACTGGCGCGGGTAGTGCCGTTGCGGTCCACGAAACGCAGCGCCTGCACCGATTGCATGCGTTGCTTCTGGGCATTGAGCAGCTGATGCAGGCCCTGGTCGTCTTCGAGCAGGTCGTGGTCGGCGTTATGGATGGCCTCGGAAGTCGCCACCAGCATGCCGTCGAGATTGCGGAAGGCGCGCTCGGCGTGTTCCTGCACGCTGCGCACGGCGACCATGGAGCTGGTCTTTTCGGATTCGATGGTCAACAGGCGATCCTGGAGGACTTCCCACCAGGTCTGGACGACGATGAACGAGCCCACAAACGCGACGAACAGTAACAAGGTCTTGAGGGTATAGCCCACCCGTCCGGCCGTTTTATTCTGTTTTCCCATGTAGACGAATATCGCAAACACCTGTCGTTACGCAGCTCCCCGCTGCAACCCCTTCACGCCCGGCTCGCGCCGTCCGCCTGTTTCGACAGACCACATCCGTAATCCGTTCAACGCGGGCGCCAAATGAAGCCGGCGAGCCCGCGAGGGCGTGGCGCCACCGCCGGGAAGGACAACGTCGCTTACGCACAAATTACGTGGCTACAGCCAATTTTGCTTAAGCAAATGGGCAGTATGCCACTATCCGTTCAATTCGATTGTTTTTGTTGGTATTTATCTAACGGACAGCTTGCGCCTGTCTGTCTTGTGTTCACCGCCGCGCGCCTGCCGCCAGCCATTGCTGCGCGGAGCGCCTGGAAGTTTCCGTTGACGGGCCGGCTTGCGCCGCGCCTCGTTGATGCCGTCGGATTCCCTGCAGAAGGTCCACTGGCCGCCGCGCCCGATCCTGAGGCCGCGTCCAAGGGTAACGGCACGCTCCTGGAAACCTTTAATATCATTTGCCTCCCGTGCAGTGTATAGACCGGTGACATAGGTAACAGATGTTCCGGGACATAGGTAACACTTTTGGGGTTCGAAACGAAGCCCAAAGGATGGACCATCATGCCCTGGAAAGCTGTTGACATCATGACACTACGAGAA
>WNDX01000243.1 GCA_009914615.1 Herbaspirillum frisingense | reverse complement strand
TTTGACTACATTGAGGTTGACTACAATCGGATCCGGCTGCACTCGACCCTGGGCTACCTCAGCCCAGAGCAGTACGAGCTGGCCAATGTCGCTTAGATAGGTGTCCGTAAATCAGGGGCAAGATCAATACCATGGAGTTCGCGGTGCTGGACGATTCGCCCATCCACGCGCTGGCCGATCTGAAGGGCAAGAAGGTCGGCGTGGGCGCGCTGACCTGGGGCACCATCCCTGGCGGCCGCGCCGCCTTGCGCGCGGCCGGCCTGGAGCCTGGCAAGAACGTGGAATTCGTGGCGGTGGGCGCCATGGGCGCCGGTTTCCAGGCGCTGCGCAGCCATCAGGTCGATGCGCTCAACTTCAACAGCAGCTGGCATGACTCGCTGGAATTCGCCGGCACCAGAATCCGGCGCATTGCCTATCCGGACGTCTTCCAGGAAAGCGCCGGCAATGGCTTCATCGCCCACGTCGATACCTTCCGCGACCATCCCGATCTGATCCGCCGCTTCGGCCGCGCCTATACCGAAGCCCAGATCGTGTGCGAAGCCAATCCGCGCTATTGCGTGCGCGCCTTCTGGCGCCAGAATCCGACGGCCAGGCCCGGTGGCGACGAAGAGAAGCAACTGGCCGACGCCGCCGAGCTGTTGAGCCGCCGCCTCAAGCGCGTGCTCTACACGCCTTCGGGGCAACCGCGCGTGCCCGGCTACTACGACCTGGCTGCGATCAAGAAGGGCATCGAAGCGATGGCGCGTTACGGCGAATATCCAAGCGCCAACGTGCCGGTCGACAAGATCTTCTCCAATGAATTCGTGGCGTCCTTCACCGAGTTCGATCGCGCGGCCCTGGTGCGCCGCGCCAAGGCCGCGCAATGAGCCGGCCTGACGCCCCGGGCGCGCCGCAGCTGTCCGTGACGCCGGAAAGCGGCCTGGTCGATGTGCCGCGCAGCATCTTGTTGAGTGGCTTCCAGCCGGGCGCGGCGGTGATCTTGCGCGCCGAGCTGTCGCATCCGGACGGCAGCCGCTGGGAAAGCAGTGCAAGCTTCACCGCCGACGCGCAAGGCGGCATCGATGTGGGCCGCGATGCGCCCGATCAGGGCGACTGGATCCTGCCCGATGCTTCTGCGCCGCTATGGTCGCTGCGCAGGCTGACGCCGCCCGTGCAACCGGAACTCAGCGAAGGACTGGCGCCCTTGGAGGTGCTATTGCGCGCCACCGACGACCAGGGGCGCGAAGCCACGGCGCGGCTGACGCTGCATTTCATCGCGCCCGGTGTGGCCCGCCGCGAGATCAGGGAAGAGGGCCTGGTCGGCACCCTGTTCACCCCGGCCGGCCCCGGACCGCATCCGGCGGTGCTGGTACTGGCCGGATCCGGTGGCGGCCTGCATGAACAGCGCGCGGCGCTGTATGCCGCGCATGGCTATGCGGCCCTTGCGCTGGGCTATTTCAAGGTGCCGGGTCGTCCCGACCATATTGGCGATACGCCGCTGGAGTATTTTGTCGCGGCCCTGCGCTGGCTACGCCGCACGCTGGCGCCGCGCGGCGATTTCGTGGCGGTCTCGGGCGTGTCGCGCGGCGGCGAATTGTCCTTGCTGCTGGGCGCGCACTTCCCGGAACTGGTCTCGGCGGTGCTGGCCTACGTGCCCAGCGCTTACGTCCACGGCACGCTACGCGCCGGCCGTCCCGGCCAGTCGCCGGATTCGACCGCCTGGACGTTGGCTGGCCGGCCGCTGGCCAATGTCTGGCAAGACAATCCCCATGCCGACTGGCGCGCCTTCGATACGCCGGCAACGCCGGGCGCGCCGCTGCGGCAGGCGGCCGCTTTCCACAGCGTGCTGCGCAATGTCGCGCAACTGGCGGCGGCGCGCGTGCCGGTGGAACGCATCGCGGCGCCGGTGCTGGTCATCAGCGGCAGCGACGACGGCTTCTGGCCGTCGACGCTGTACGGTGAACTGGTGATCGATACGCTGCGCCAGCATCGCCATGCCTGGCCTGCCGAGCACGTGGTGGGCGTCGGCGCCGGCCATGCCATCGGCCTGCCGCAGCTGCCGGCGACGCTGATCGCCAAGCCGCATCCGGTTTCCGGCGTGGTGCTGGACGGCGGCGGCACCGCAGCGGCCAACGCCCTGGCCAGCCGGCGCTCCTGGCAACGCGTGCTGGACTTCCTGCAGCGCGCGACGGAGGCACAGCCATGAGCCATCCCGCACTGGAAGCGGCTGGCGTCGGCCTGACCTATCCGACCCGGCGCGGCAGTACCGAAGCGTTGACCGGCATCGATCTGCGGGTGGAACAGGGAGAATTCGTGGCCCTGCTGGGGCCGTCCGGCTGCGGCAAGTCCACGCTGCTGCGGCTGGCCGCCGGACTGCTGGCGCCGACCAGCGGCAAGGTGCGGGTCGCCGGGCAACCGATCGCGCGCCCCGATCGGCGTACCGGCGTGGTGTTCCAGAAACCCAATCTGCTGCCCTGGAAAACCGTGCGCGGCAACGTCCTGATGCCGGCCCGCACGCTGGGCCTGGACCCCGCCGAGAGCGGGCGCCGCGCCGACATGCTGCTGGAGCTGGTGGGCCTGTCGGCCTTCGCCAACGGCTATCCGCAGGAGCTCTCGGGCGGCATGCAGCAGCGCGCCGGCATCGCCCGCATGCTCTTGCCCGATCCCGAGCTGCTATTGATGGACGAGCCATTCGCCGCGCTGGATGCGCTCTCGCGCGAGCACCTGACGCTGGAGCTGCAACGCATCTGGGGTAGCCAGCGCAAGTCGGTGCTGTTCGTCACCCATAGCATTCCGGAGGCGGTGTTCCTGGCCGACCGGGTGCTGGTGATGTCGCCGCGTCCCGGCAGCATCGTGCAGGAGTTGCGCATCGACCTGCCGCGCCCGCGCTCGCTGGATACCTTCGACAATCCGGCGTTCGTCGCAGCCGCGCGCCAGCTTCGCGAGTACTTCAATGAAAATCTCACCCAATAAGCTGCTGGCCGCGTTGCCGGCCGTCGTCTATCCACTGGCCAGCCTGGCGCTGCTGATTGCGGTCTGGTACGCGGCGGTGCGCTGGGGGCGCATTCCCGACTACCTGCTGCCGGCGCCGGCCGAGGTGCTGCGCACGCTGGTGCAAGGCTTGTGGGGCGGGGAGTTGTGGCCGCATATCGGCGCCACGCTGGCCAATACCGCGGTCGGTTATGTCATCGGCTGCGCCCTGGCGGTGCTGCTGGGCGCCTTGCTGGCCGAGTCGCGCACCTTCGAGCGCTTCGTCTATCCCTTGCTGATCGGTTTGCAGGCCACGCCCAAGGTGGCGCTGGGGCCGCTGATCCTGGTCTGGTTCGGCTTCGGCGCCGCCTCCAAGATCGTGCTGGTGGCGCTGGTGTGCTTCTTCCCGCTGTTCGTGAACACGGTCAACGGCATCCGCCGCACCGACCCCGACCTGCTGGAGGCTTGCCGCGCCTTCAGCGCCTCGCGCCTGTATCTGCTGCTGCATGTGAAATTGCCGGCGGCGCTGGGCGATATCTTCGCCGGGTTGCAGATCGGCGTGTCGCTGGCGCTGATCGGCGCCGTGGTGGGAGAGTTCCTGTTGATCTTGCCCCTGATTGACGGACACCTATCTAAGCGACATTGGCCAGCTCGTACTGCTCTGGGCTGAGGTAGCCCAGGGTCGAGTGCAGCCGGATCCGATTGTAGTCAACCTCAATGTAGTCAAACACATGAGCCTTGGCCTGC
>WNDX01000242.1 GCA_009914615.1 Herbaspirillum frisingense | reverse complement strand
GCCTACTTCGACCGGCTTGGGGTACCTCGGCTCTGTTGACCTCAACGACTCGAACCGCCCGGTGCGGACCCGCACGCCGGGTGGTGTGGGAGGGGATCGGCCAGGTTCTGGCCGCCCCTATCCCGATGGTCCGCCGATTTTTCCTTCTCTTTTCCGCGCCGGATTCAGGCCGGATTCAGTCCAGCATGCGCAAGCCATGCGGCGTCAGGATGGCCGCCGCCAACCGCGCCTCGGCGCCGGCCTGCCATGCCACGCGGCGGTCATGCAGCTGGAGCGCCTGCAGCGCCTGTGCCACCTGGATCGCCTGCGGATGCACCACTTCCAGTTTCTCCAGCCGGCAGCCGAGATCGGGCAGGGCGGCGGCCGGATGCGGCTGGCTTTGCCACTGGATCAGCGAAGGCATCGCGCCATCGCATTGCAACGCGCCATCGGCGGCGATGGTGATCAGCCAGTGCAGGGCGCCGCGGCTCATTTCCTCGACCACGCCGGGCTTGATCGGCGTGGCAGCCAGCGCCGCATGGATGTCATCGGTGCGCGCCACCCAGTGCGCCAGGCGCGGCGTCGCGTGGGCGGCCAGGTGATCCAGCCCGAACCAGCGGGCGCGCGCCGGCGCGGGAGCGTCGGGATCGATGGCGATGACTTCCAGGTAGAAGCCCGGTCCCAGCGACAGCAGCGCATTGTGCGTTCCCAGCCGCGCATGCGCGCCGCCGATACGCGGCGCCATGGAGACGCCCAGCCGGTCGGCGACCCATTCCATGCCGTCGGCCAGCGTGCGGGCGGTGACCACCAGATGGTCGGGTTCGGTATGCAGGGCGGGTGTGTTCATGCGGTCTCCAGGTCGGTTCTCGGGCTGCCGGATGGCGATGGTATCAAGCGAGGCCGCGAATTGCTTAAAATAGCGCGAACCGATGCCATCCTTGCCGTCCATTTCGCCATGAAGACCTCCGCTCCCGCTTCGCTGATGACCGAGATTTTTTCCGCCGTGATGCCTACGCCCTTCGGCGGCATCGGCATCCGCACCCAGGCCGGCGCGATCCTCGAAATGGTTTACTTGCCCAAGCACTATGCCGATAAGGACCCTGCCGACGCGGTGTCGGCCAACGCCGTCAAGCAGATCGCGCGCTATCTCAAGGATCCCGGATTCCGCTTCAAGCTGCCGCTGGCCGAGGCCGGCAGCGAATTCCAGCAGCGCGTGTGGCGGGCGATCTCGGAGATTCCCAGCGGCCAGGTGCTGACCTATGGCGACATCGCGCGCCGCATCAAGTCGGCCCCGCGCGCGGTCGGCCAGGCCTGCGGCGCCAACTGGCATGCGCTGGTGGTGCCTTGCCATCGCGTGACCGCCGCCGGCGGGCTGGGTGGGTTCTCGCATCACGATGATGCCGATGGCTTCTACCTCGACGTCAAGCGCTGGCTCTTGAAGCACGAGGGCGTGAAGGGCTATTGACGACGATGGGACGCACCACTGCGAAGATCGAAGCGCCGCCCGACAGCCGCGAAGCCATCGATGAATTCTGCGACAGCCTGTGGCTGGAAGATGGCCTCTCCAAGAACACGCTGGATGCCTATCGGCGCGACATGACGCTGTACGCGCACTGGCTGCACCAGGAGCGCGCCAAGCCGCTGTACGACACCCAGGCCGAGGATCTCAACGCCTACTTCGCCGCGCGCCATGCCCAGACCAAGGCCAGTTCTTCCAATCGCCGGCTGGCAGTGTTGAAGCGCTTCTTCCAGCTCGCGCTGCGCCAGAACCGTATCGCTGCCGATCCTTGTCTCAAGTTGCGCTCGGCCAAGCAGCCGCAGCGCTTTCCCAAGACCTTGTCGGAAGGCCAGGTGGAAGCCCTGCTGGCCGCACCCGATGTCTCCACGCCGCTGGGCCTGCGCGACCGCGCCATGATTGAGCTGATGTATGCCAGCGGCCTGCGGGTGTCGGAGCTGGTGCTGTTGAAGAGCATCGAGGTTGGCATGAACGAAGGCGTGCTGCGCGTCACCGGCAAGGGCGGCAAGACGCGCCTGGTGCCGTTCGGCGAGGAGGCCGGCGCCTGGATCGCGCGCTATCTGGCCGAGGGCCGGGCGCAGATCCTGCAGGGGCAGATCGACGATGCCTTGTTCGTCACCGCGCGCGGCGGGCCGATGACGCGCCAGATGTTCTGGACCCTGATCAAGAAGCATGCGTTGCAGGCCGGCGTCACCGCGCGCCTGTCGCCGCACACGCTGCGCCACGCCTTCGCCACCCACCTGCTCAACCACGGCGCCGACCTGCGCGTGGTGCAACTGCTGCTGGGCCATGCTGATATTTCCACCACCCAGATCTACACCCACGTGGCGCGCGAACGCTTGAAGCAGCTGCATGCCCAGCATCACCCGCGCGGCTGAGTCCGGTTTTTGCTGCGCTGCGGCCATGGGCCGGCTTGCGCGATCTCAAGCGCATGCGCTCGCAAGAGGCCGATCTTGCGGCATAATGTGCGCCCATGGCGGCGTCCGACCGAAGCTGTTCGGGGCCGGGCGCCGGGAGGACGATAGAATTCCATGAGCGCCAAGAAAGAACACATTTCCGAAACCCCGGCCACGCAGTTCCTGCGCAAGCACGGCATCGCATTTACCGAGCATCCCTACGACTACGAGGAGCATGGCGGCACCTCGGTGTCTTCGCGCGAACTGGGCGTGGAGGAGCATGCGGTGGTGAAGACCTTGGTGATGCAGGACGAGGCCGCCAAGCCGCTGCTGGTGCTGATGCACGGTGACTGCAAGGTCTCCACCAAGAACCTGGCGCGCCAGATCGGCTGCAAGTCGGTCGAGCCGTGCAAGCCGGAGGTGGCCAATCGCCATTCGGGCTTCCTGATCGGCGGCACTTCGCCTTTCGGCACGCGCAAGGTGATGCCGGTGTATGTCGAAGCCAGCATCCTGGAACTCGGCAAGATCTACATCAACGGCGGCCGGCGCGGCTTTCTGGTCGGCATCGATCCGACCGTGATTCTGAAGGCGCTGCCCGCCAAGCCGGTGCAATGCGCGCTGCAGGATCAGAACTGACAACGACAAGAGCCAATAGAAAGATTTCATCCATGTACAACATCCTTTTCGCCATCGCTGCTTACCTGATCGGTTCGCTGTCCTTCGCGGTGGTCGTCTCCAAGCTGTTCGGCCTGGCCGATCCGCGTACCTACGGTTCCAAGAATCCGGGCGCCACCAACGTCCTGCGCAGCGGCAACAAGAAGGCCGCTGCGCTGACCCTGATCGGCGACGGCGTCAAGGGCTGGCTGGCGGTGTGGCTGGCGCAGAAGTTCGGCCCGCAATACGGCGTCGATGACACCGGCATGGCGCTGGTGGTGCTGGCGGTGTTCCTCGGCCACCTGTGGCCGGTATTCTTCCGTTTCGTCGGCGGCAAGGGGGTGGCGACCGCGCTGGGCATCCTGCTGGCGCTGGACGTCTGGCTGGGCCTGGCGACGCTGGCGACCTGGCTGGTGATCGCCTTCGCATTCCGCTATTCCTCGCTGGCGGCGTTGGTGGCTGCGCTGTTCGCGCCGTTCTATTACGGTCTGCTGTTCGGCACCACCGACGGCATCCTGCTGGCGGTGGTGGCGATGGCGGCGCTGCTGATCTACCGTCACCGCAAGAACATCGGCAACCTGCTGGCCGGCAAGGAAAGCAAAATCGGCGGCAAGAAGACGGCGGCCAAATAAAAGGCCGTCAACAAGGCAGGACGATCAATCGGGATAGGGGCGGCCAGAACCTGGCCGATCCCCTCCCACACCACCCGGCGTGCGGGTCCGCACCGGGCGGTTCGAGTCGTTGAGGTCAACAGAGCCGAGGTACCCCAAGCCGGTCGAAGTAGGC
>WNDX01000241.1 GCA_009914615.1 Herbaspirillum frisingense | reverse complement strand
GGCTGCACTCGTTTCGGCGCCTGAAGATTCGTTACGAACGCTATGCTCATATCCACGAAGCCTTCCTGTCATTGGCTTGCGCCTTGATTTGCTGGACCCGGTTAAAACAACTTTTAAAATAATTTCGCAACAGCCTCTTAGCCACACGCGTGGGCCAGGCGCTCAAAGCCAAGGGCCTGCTGCTCGCCACTGCCGAATCGTGCACGGGGGGCGGCGTCGCGCACGCCATCACCGAGATCGCAGGCTCTTCCGAATGGTTCGACTGCGGTTTCGTGACCTATTCCAATGCCTCCAAGAACGAATTGCTGGACATCTCCGAAGCCCTGATCGCCCAGCACGGCGCGGTCAGCGAAGAGATTGCCGGCGCCATGGCCGAGGGCGCGCTGGCCAACAGCAGCTCCGACGTCGCGGTCTCGACCACCGGTATCGCCGGCCCCGGCGGCGCGGTGCCGGGCAAGCCGGTGGGCACCGTCTGCTTCGGCTGGCGCGTGGGCGACAAGACCTATACCGAACGGCTGGTGTTTTCCGGCGACCGCCAGGCGGTACGCGCACAGACCGTGGAGCATTCGCTGAAGGGCTTGCTCAAACTGCTGGCCGACTGACCCGGCGATCGGCCGACCGCGGCGCCGCTCCAAAAGAAACAGGCGGCACTCCCGATGGAGTGCCGCCTGTTTTGCATTCGGCGATGCCGGCGTGCGAACGGCGCCGGTGTCAGCGGAACTGGTTGATGGCGTCGCGCGTTTCGATGGCCACGCGCCGCGCCGCGGCGGCGAAATCCTCGCCGGCTTGCGGCTTGGCGTACAGGATGGCGCGCGAGGAATTGATCATCATGCCGGTGCCGGCGGCGGTCCGGCCCGATTTCACGGTCGCTTCGACGTCGCCGCCCTGGGCGCCCACGCCGGGCACCAGCAGCGGCATGTCGCCGATGATGGCGCGCACCTGGGCCAGTTCCTGCGGGAACGTGGCGCCCACCACCAGGCCACACTGGCCGTTGGTGTTCCACTTCTCGGCCACCAGGCGCGCCACGTGCTGGTACAGCGGCTTGCCATCGACTTCCAGGAATTGCAGGTCGGAACCGCCGGCGTTGGAGGTGCGGCACAGCACGATCACGCCACGATCCTTCCATTCCAGGTAGGGCGAGACGGAATCCCTGCCCATGTAAGGGCTGACGGTGACCACGTCGGCGTCGTAGCGCTCGAAGGCTTCACGCGCGTATTGCTCGGCGGTGGCGCCGATGTCGCCGCGCTTGGCGTCCAGCACCAGCGGGATGTCGGGATAGTTGGTGCGCAGGTAGGCGCAGATGCGCTCCAGCTGCTCTTCCGCGCCCAGCGCGGCGAAATAGGCGATCTGCGGCTTGAACGCGCAGGCCGCTTCGGCGGTGGCATCGACGATGGCGCGGCAGAATTCGAAGATCGCGTCCGGCTTGCCTTGCTGCTCGGCCGGGAATTTCTTGACGTCGGGATCCAGGCCGACGCACAGCAGGGAGTTACGCGAAGTCCACGCGGCGTTTAATTTCTCGATGAATGTCACGGTGATGCCTTAATCTGAAAGATGCGCTATTGTATCGCGCCGGCATGCCCAAACCCCCATTTTTACCGGCTTTTCACCGCATTTCAGGGGAAATCGGGCACCTTCAGGCAGTTGCCGGGTCTTAAACGCTTTCATTTCTGACGAGGAACAACAATATGAAGAAACCGTTTGCTTGGCTGGCGATTGCATTGCTAGCGCTGACGCTCTCCGGCTGCGGCTACAACGACTTCCAGGCCAAGGACGAAGCCACCAAGGCCGCCTGGGGCGAAGTGGTCAACCAGTACCAGCGTCGCGCCGACCTGATCCCCAACCTCGTCAACACCGTCAAGGGCTACGCCGCCCACGAGAAAGACACGCTGGAAGCCGTGACCCAGGCGCGCGCCGCCGCCACCAGCTTCCAGATCACGCCGGAAGTGCTGAACAATCCCGAAGCCTTCGCCAAGTTCCAGCAGGTGCAAGGCCAGTTGTCGTCGGCGCTGTCGCGCCTGATGGCGGTGTCGGAGAACTATCCGCAACTGAAGGCCGACACCAGCTTCCGCGACCTGCAATCGCAACTGGAAGGCACCGAAAACCGCATCACCGTAGCGCGCCAGCGTTACATCGCCTCGGTCCAGGACTACAACGTCCTGGCGCGCAGCTTCCCCAGCAATATCACTGCCAAGGTCTTCGGCTACCAGGTCAAGCCCTCTTTCACCGTGGAAAACGAGAAGGCGATCTCGACCGCGCCCACCGTCAACTTCGGCAAGTAAGCGCGGCCGCGCCCACTTCAGATGCGCAAGCTATTCCTGACACTATGGCTGCTGGCCCTGCTGTGCGGATCGGCCGGCATGGCGGCCGCCGAGGATGTTATCCCGGTGCCGCCGCTCTCAGGCCACGTGATCGATCAGATCCGCATGCTCGACGGCCAGCAGCGCGCCGCGCTGGATGGCGTGCTGGCCGAATATGAAACCCGCACCGGCAGCCAGATCGCGGTGCTGCTGATGTCCACCACCGCGCCGGAAGCCATCGAGCAATACAGCATCCGCGTGGCCGAGGCCTGGAAGCTGGGGCGCAAGGGCGTGGACGACGGCGTCATCCTGATCGTCGCCCGGGACAATCCCAAGGCCTTGCGCCGCCTGCGCATCGAAGCCGGGCGCGGCGTGCAGGGCAGCCTGACCGATGCACAATCCAAGCGCATCCTGGAAGACGTGATCGCCCCGCACTTCCGCCAGAACGATTTCTATGGCGGCCTGGCGGCCGGCGTCTCGGCCATTACCAGCCTGGTGGATCAGGAGAAGCTGCCGGCCGCCCAACGCCACGCGCCCCAGGCGCAGGCCGATGACGGCGGCGGCTGGGTAGCGCTGGTGGTGGTGCTGGTGATCCTGTTCATCTTCTTCAGCGCGCTGCTCAAATCGCGCCGCAACGCACGCAACCGGCTCGGTAATAACGACTGGGGTCGCGGCACCGGCGCCGGCGTGATCATCGGCAGCATCCTGGATCAGGCCGCGCGCAGCGCCGCGTCGGGAAATTCCGGCGGTTTCCGCAGTTCCGGCGGCGCTTCGGGCGGGTTTTCCTCCGGCGGTTCGTTCTCGGGCGGCGGCGGCAGCTTTGACGGCGGCGGCGCCTCGGGAGACTGGTGATGAGCAAACCAAGCCCACAAGCCTCCCTGCCCGGCCGCATGCTGCGCCACCTGGCCGGCACCCGCTCGGCGGCGCGCAAGGCCTTCCCCTCGGCCACGCTCAAAGCCATCCAGGCCGCCATTGGCGCCGGCGAACAGCGCCATCGGGCCCAGGTCAAGCTGATCGTCGAAGCCGCGCTCTCGCTGGGCGCGGTCTGGCGCGGCGAAACCTCGCGCCAACGCGCGCATGAACTGTTCGCGCGCTACCGCATCTGGGATACCGAGGAAAACTGCGGCGTGCTGGTGTATGTCAACCTTGCCGATCACAAGGTGGAAATCGTGGCCGACCGCGGCGTGAATCGCGCCATTACGCGCGCGCAATGGCAGGACGTGTGCGCCGTGATGGCGGCCGGTTATGCGCGCGGCGCGTATCAGGAAGGCAGCCTGCAAGGGCTGGCCAGACTGGACGATCTACTGAGCGAGACGATGCCACGGCGCGGCAGCGGCGACAGCAACGAACTCTCCGACAAGCCGGTCATGCTCTGATCGGCAGCATTCGGGATATAAAAAAGGCAATGTGTCGCACATTGCCTTTTTTATTGCCCTCTCGGATGCCGGGAACCAACACCCCCATCGCCACTCCATGGTGGTGAGCGGGAGACGCGTCATCCACCGCAGATGCACGCCGCCATGCTCGCTCATGCCCGCATCAAGCGGTCGGAAAAAATCTTATAAATAAATCCATCCGATACCATCATGCGCTACTGATCTTGCCCCCGTTTCACGGACACCCCTATAAGCGATTAACTATCGCAATAGGAGGTGGACGATGACCAAGAGCAAGGCAGGCAGAAAGGGGCAGGAGTTCAGCCTGGAGTTCAGGCAGCAGGCA
>WNDX01000240.1 GCA_009914615.1 Herbaspirillum frisingense | reverse complement strand
CGCATCATTGGTGACTGGATCGGCTTTTATAACCACCGCCGGCCGCATCAGGCGCTGGGCATGAAGACACCAGCTGAGGCGTTTGCTTTAGCTGCTTGAGGTGAGCAGGTTTCGCTGGGTCATTACATCCCCGCCGGGATCTGCGCGTGGAAGAGGCGATCCTTGCCGTGACCCGGGACAGGGACGAGGGTGTTCCGGCGCGGCATTGCCGGCTTGTTTCCGATACTGGATCAATGCAATCAAGAAAGATTGTTTCTTTGCAATGAAATAAGCGTGGCAAATTGACCAAAACCAGGCCGAATGCCGGCCAAAAGCCCGGTCCAGGTTGACCGGGCCATCTTTCAGGCATATACTCGCGAGTTCTCGAATTTAGGCTCGCCCGGGCTTATGCGTTCTTTGGTCTGATGTCTTCGCTTCTGCGACGCTGATCTCCCTTCCGGTCTTAAATCGAAACGCGCGCTTTCTCGCGTGCAAGTTTCCTATGTGGTTCCGGGCAACCGTTTCCGGAACCTGTTTTCAATGTTGTACTTTGTTGGATTAAAACGATGCCAACCATCAATCAACTGATTAGCAACCCACGTGTCCGCGCGACCGTGAAGAGCAAATCGCCGGCGCTGGAAAACAGCCCGCAAAAGCGCGGTGTCTGCACCCGTGTCTACACCACCACTCCGAAGAAGCCGAACTCCGCGCTGCGTAAGGTCGCCAAGGTGCGCCTGACCAACGGTTTCGAAGTCATTTCGTACATCGGCGGTGAAGGCCACAACCTGCAAGAACACAGCGTCGTGCTGATCCGCGGCGGCCGTGTGAAGGACTTGCCGGGTGTGCGTTACCACATGGTTCGCGGTGCACTGGATACCCAGGGCGTCAAGGATCGTAAGCAAGCTCGCTCGAAGTACGGTGCCAAGCGCGCCAAGGCAGCGAAGAAGTAATAATTAGTCTTTATCATGGCGCCTGGCGTCTGGTAAAAGGTGTCGGTCCGGATGGGCCGAGTAAGTGGAGGCTATGATGGTTCTCCGCGAGTGAGGGCGAGTTGTTGAAGGTTCGTCCACTCAACTGAAGATTGAAAGGAATTGAAATGCCACGTCGTCGTGAAGTCCCCAAGCGGGAAATTCTGCCGGATCCGAAGTTCGGTAATGTTGATGTCGCCAAGTTCGTCAACGTTCTGATGCTGTCGGGCAAGAAGTCGGTTGCCGAAAACATCATCTATGGCGCGTTCGACCATATCCAGCAAAAGTCCGGCAAGGATCCGCTGGAAGTGTTCGCCGCTGCCCTGAGCAACTGCAAGCCGATGGTTGAAGTGAAGTCGCGCCGCGTTGGCGGCGCCAACTATCAAGTGCCTGTTGAAGTGCGTCCGGTGCGCCGTATGGCCCTGTCGATGCGCTGGCTGCGTGAAGCCGCCAACAAGCGTAGCGAAAAGTCGATGCCCCAGCGTCTGGGCGGCGAGCTGCTGGAGGCCGCAGAAGGCCGCGGCGGCGCAATGAAGCGCCGCGATGAAGTGCACCGTATGGCTGAAGCGAACAAGGCGTTCTCGCACTTCCGCTTCTAACAAAGACTGGGCTGGGCCTTTCCGATGTGGGAAAGGCCTGGTCTGCATCTTAAATTGGTTCGAGCCGAGCGTTTATTTGAAAAAATTAACGCTCGGTTTCGTGCATTAAAGACTTAGGAATAAATCATGGCTCGCAAGACCCCCATTGAGCGCTACCGCAATATCGGTATTTCCGCGCACATCGATGCTGGCAAAACCACCACCACCGAGCGCGTCCTGTTCTACACGGGCGTGAACCACAAGATCGGTGAAGTGCACGATGGCGCCGCCACCATGGATTGGATGGAGCAGGAACAAGAGCGCGGCATCACGATTACGTCGGCTGCGACCACCTGTTACTGGAAGGGCATGGCGAACAATTTCCCGGCTCACCACATCAACATCATCGATACCCCGGGCCACGTTGACTTCACCATTGAAGTCGAGCGCTCGATGCGCGTCCTGGACGGCGCTTGCATGGTCTACTGTGCAGTCGGCGGCGTGCAGCCGCAGTCGGAAACCGTGTGGCGTCAGGCCAACAAGTACAAGGTTCCCCGTCTGGCATTCGTCAACAAGATGGACCGTACCGGCGCGAACTTCTTCAAGGTCTACGAGCAGATGCGTGCTCGCCTGAAGGCCAACCCGATCCCGATGCAAGTGCCTATCGGCGCCGAAGAAAACTTCGAAGGCGTGATCGACCTGGTCAAGATGCGCGCAATCTACTGGGACGACGCTTCCCAGGGCATGAAGTTCGACTACCGCGACATTCCGGAACACCTGAAGGCCGACGCGCAGAAGTGGCGCGAAAACCTGGTCGAAACCGCTGCCGAAGCATCGGAAGACCTGATGAACAAGTACCTGGAAGAAGGCGACCTGACCGAAGCCGAAATCAAGGGCGCGATCCGTCAACGCACCATCTCCGGTGAAATCGTCCCGATGATGTGCGGCACCGCGTTCAAGAACAAGGGCGTGCAAGCGATGCTGGACGGCGTGGTCGAATACCTGCCGTCGCCGGTTGACATTCCGCCGGTTCCGGGCCTGAACGAAGACGACGAGCCGGTCGTGCGCGAAGCCAAGGACGACGAGAAGTTCTCCGCCCTGGCATTCAAGATCGCGACCGACCCGTTCGTCGGCCAGCTGTGCTTCATCCGCTGCTACTCGGGCACCCTGAATTCGGGCGACACCGTGCTGAACTCGGTGAAGTCGAAGAAGGAGCGTATCGGCCGTATCGTTCAGATGCACGCCAACCAGCGCGAAGAAATCAAGGAAATGCTGGCAGGCGACATCGCCGCGGTCGTGGGTCTGAAGGACACCACCACCGGCGACACCCTGTGCGACGACAAGTCCGTGGTCGTGCTGGAGCGCATGGTCTTCCCCGAGCCGGTGATCTCGCAGGCCGTCGAGCCGAAGACCAAGGCTGACCAGGAAAAGATGGGCCTGGCCCTGAACCGCCTGGCGGCTGAAGATCCGTCGTTCCGCGTGCGTACCGACGAAGAATCCGGTCAGACCATCATCGCCGGTATGGGCGAGCTGCACCTGGACATCATCGTTGACCGCATGAAGCGTGAATTCAACGTGGAAGCCACCGTCGGCAAGCCGCAGGTGGCTTACCGCGAAACCATTCGCAAGACCTGCGAAGAGTCCGAAGGCAAGTTCGTCAAGCAGTCGGGCGGTCGTGGTCAGTACGGTCACGTGGTCCTGAAGATCGAACCGCAAGAAGCCGGCAAGGGCTTCGAGTTCGTGGACGCGATCAAGGGCGGTACCGTTCCCCGCGAATTCATTCCGGCGGTTGAGAAGGGTGTTCGCGAAACCCTGAACACCGGCGTGCTGGCCGGCTATCCAGTGGTGGACGTCAAGGTCACGCTGTTCTTCGGTTCGTACCACGATGTGGACTCGAACGAAAACGCGTTCCGCATGGCCGGTTCGATGGCGTTCAAGGACGGTTGCCGTCGCGCCAGCCCGGTCATCCTGGAGCCGATGATGGCTGTCGAAGTGGAAACGCCGGAAGACTACGCCGGTACCGTGATGGGCGATCTGTCGTCCCGCCGCGGTATGGTGCAAGGCATGGATGAAATCGCCGGCGGTGGCGGCAAGATCATCAAGGCCGAAGTCCCGCTGTCGGAAATGTTCGGTTACTCGACCACGCTGCGTTCGGCTACCCAAGGTCGCGCAACGTACTCGATGGAATTCAAGCACTACTCCGAAGCACCGAAGAACGTGATCGACGCAATCGTCACGTCCAAGGCCAAGTAAGCTTGCGAAATACGGCCCGTCCCATGTGGGGCGGCCTGACAAACTAGTTGATATCGAACAAATCGTTCTTTTGAAGGATAGAGAAAATGGCAAAAGGTAAATTCGAACGGACCAAGCCGCACGTGAACGTGGGTACCATCGGCCACGTTGACCACGGCAAGACCACGCTGACTGCAGCGATTGCAACCGTTCTGTCGAAGAAGTTCGGCGGCGAAGCGAAGGCATACGACCAGATCGACGCGGCACCGGAAGAAAAGGCACGCGGCATCACGATCAACACCGCGCACGTCGAATACGAAA
>WNDX01000024.1 GCA_009914615.1 Herbaspirillum frisingense | reverse complement strand
TTCTCGTAGTGTCATGATGTCAACAGCTTTCCAGGGCATGATGGTCCATCCTTTGGGCTTCGTTTCGAACCCCAAAAGTGTTACCTATGTCCCGGAACATCTGTTACCTATGTCACCGGTCTATACAGCGGGCCAAAGAAAGTGAGCGGCTGCCGGGCCGCTCCCGGCGCTCACCGGCGACCGGAGAAAGATAAGAATAAAGCCAGCGCGCAGAAAAGCGGCAAGACCAGACTACCCAATGACAACCACCGAACCAACACCGGCTCCGATACGCCACCAAAGTGGCCACTCAGCCCGAACGGATGCGGGAGAGGCGCGACGAACGACACTGGGTCCCGGCCTGCGCCGGGACGACGGCGGTGATGCAAGCGCTATCGACCTTCACTATCGATCCTGACTATCGATCCTGACTATCGATCTGGATACACCACGACACCAACCCGACAAGATCAGGGAATCACCTTGGCCCGCCCCTTGGCCCCCAACAAGCCCACCAGCAACTGATCCCTCTCCCCCGCCACCTCGGCAGAAGTCTTCCCCGCCATCTGCTCCTCCACCCCCGCCCGGATCAGCGCCTTAAGTTCCGGCGTGATGGCAGGCGTCCCCAGATCCGCCCACCAGCTCTCGATCGGCGGCCCCAGGTGATCCAGCATATGCTGGATGCCCCCTTCGCCGCCCGACATGTGCAGATTCAGATAAGGCCCCATCAGCGCCCAACGCAGACCCGGTCCATAAGCAATGGCCGTATCGACATCCTCGGTGGTGGCCACGCCCTCCTGCACCAGATGAAACGCCTCACGCCACAACGCCGCCTGCAGGCGATTGGCAATATGTCCCTTCACTTCCTTACGCACGTGGATGGGTTTCTTCCCGATCGCGGCGTAGAACGCGATGGCCTGCTGCACTGCCTCGGCCGACGTCAATTGCCCACCGATCACCTCGACCAGCGGGATCAGGTGCGGCGGATTGAAAGGATGGCCCAGCACCACCCGCTCAGGATGCCGGCAAGCCGCCTGCACCTTGCTCATCAGCAGCCCGGAGGAGCTCGACGCCAGGATCACCTGCGCCGGCAAAGCAGCGTCCATGCGGCGGAACAGATCGGTCTTCAGGTCTTCGCGCTCGGGGCCGTTCTCCTGCACGAAATCGGCGCCCTCCAACGCATCTTCCAGCCTGGCGAAAAAGCGCAGGCGCTCGATGGAAGCACCGGGCGCCAGACCCAGCGTCTCCAGGCTCGGCCAGTGGCGGTCCACTGCTTCGCGCAGCCTGGATTCCGCCTCCGGCATCGGATCGGTGGCCGACACCTCCAGCCCCTGCGCCAGGAAATACGCCACCCAGCTCGCGCCGATCACGCCGGTGCCGACCACCGCCACGCGGCGGACGCCATGCTTGCCCGGCTTGACGCCGGCTTGTTGTTCTTGCATCAGTCTCTCCTCGTCTTGTTCAAATCATCATGTCGGATGCCGCGCACGACGCGCATCGCTTGTCGGAACGGCAAGCTTATCCTCCCGCGCGGCGCGAAATTCGCTTTCCACGACAAAATCAGGCCAGCTTAACACTTGCTTTACGCTATCATCGCGCACAAACAAGACCGCCAATGCGGACCCGGATCAAGACAGAGGCATTCCCAATGTTCATGTATCTCCCCTTCCTGCTGGCGCTGCTCGCCGTGCTGGGCATCGCCTTGGGCTGGAAGAGCTTCAGCCATGCAATGTGGCTGGCCACGCTGATCGTCACGCTGTGGTGGTTCAGCCTCCACGCCACCGGCGCGCTCACTCTTTCCTTCTGAGAGCCGACATGGACCACTCCATCCTATCCTCTTCGCGCGACCGCATCAGTTCCGGCGGCAATATCCTCAACGGCCTGGGCCTGCTGGGCATCTGCATCGCGCTCGGCGTGGCCTTCTACTACCAGCTGATGCTCAAGGAACTGCCCTGCCCGCTGTGCCTGCTGCAGCGCGCCGGCATGGTGCTCATCGGCATCGGCTTCATGATGAACCTGCGCTTCGGCGTGAAGAGCGCGCATTACGGGATTGCCCTGGCCGGCGCGCTGACGACCGGCATCATCGCGCTGCGGCAGCTGTTCCTGCACATCCTGACGGGCGACGCCGGCTACGGTTCAACCTTCATGGGCCTGCATTTCTATACGCTGGCCGCGCTCTCCTCGCTGGCCGCGGCGGCCGGCATCGCCGCGCTGCTGGTGGTGCAAAGCAGCGAGCCGCCGGCCGCGCCGGCCTGGAAATCCTGGGGCGTCAAACTGGTGTCCATCCTCTTCATCCTGCTGGTGGCCGGCAACCTGGTCTCGACCGTGCTGGAATGCGGCGCCGGCGCCTGCGACGACGATCCCACCCACTACCTGCTGCTCGGCAAATAAAAAAACCGGCGCAAACGAGGTTTCGTTTGCGCCGGCATCCAATACCGACGGTTCAAGACTATCCATGCCCGATGCAGACGCACCGGGCACTCCCTGCGTGCATCAGAAGCGGTGCTGCATGCCCTGCGTCATGCCGAACTGGCTGTTGCCGAAACCGACATCGTCACGCGACAGGCCGACCAACTGGTTGTTCTTGGCCTTGGCGTAAGCGGTGCTCAGGTACAGGTCGGTGCGCTTGGACATGGCGTACTTCAGGCGCAGCGAGTACATGATCGGATCGGCGTCGTTAGCCACGTTCTTGATGTTCTGGTAGTACACCGTACCGATCAGGGTCATGGCCGGCGTGAACTTGTAGCTGGCGCCGCCCCAGAAGAAATCGCTGCGCAGGTTGGTCGCGCCCGAAGCCAGCGATCGCTTGAAGTAACGGTAGCCCAGGTTGAACTTCAGCGCTTCGCTCAGTTGATAGCCGGTGGCCAGGTGGGCGGTGGTGGTCTTGTCGTAGGCGCCGTTGGCTTGCGTGGTGCCGTTGACGCGATCGACGGTGCCGGCGATGCTGAACGGACCGGTGCCCCATGCCAGGCCGACGCCGTACTTGGAGCTGTCGCTGGTGTTGCCGGCCACTTCGCCGAAGCCGTACATGGCGCCGATCTTCACGCCGCTGAAGTCACCCTGATACTTGACCAGGTTGGACACGCCGGTCGGCATGCCGTCCTTGCGGCCGCCGGTGGCGCCGGCCGAAGTCACCCAGGAGTAGTTGGCCGAATAGCCCATCGGGTCGAACGGCAGGATGAAGTCATAGGTGGTGGAGAACGAACGGCCCGCCACCACGCGGCCGAAGCTGCCTTCCAGGCCGACGTTGGACTGGCGGTTGAAGAGCTGATTGGCGTCGCCGTCGAAGCTGCCGGTGTCCAGCTTGAAGCCGTTTTCCAGCTGGAAGATGGCCTTCAGGCCGCCGCCCAGATCTTCGGTGCCGCGGAAGCCGATGCGCGAGGTGTTCATGGTGCCCGAGCTCAGGCGGGTCACGCTGTTGCCGGCGGCATTGGCGTGGTTGACGAATTCCACGCCCGAATCGATCAGGCCGTAGACGGTGACGCTGCTCTGCGCATGCGCGGCGCCGCCGGTGGCGGCAAATGCTGCGGCCGCTGCGGCGGCCGTCAGGTGCTTCTTGTTCACTGTGATCTCCTTGGTTGAAAGCAGTAGGTGTGTTTTTGTAGTGCCGCCTGGCGCGGGCGCCGCGGCAGCTTTTTTTCAGCGCGCGGCCGGTGGTTGCCGGCCGCTGTGCAGGACGCGCCGGCTGGTGGCCGCGCGTCCGCCTTCCCCTCCATCCGCCCGGATGGATAGAAAGATCAGAACGCCCAGAGCGCCTGCTCGGGCAGCGACAGCCAGTATTCGCCCTGCTCCAGCCGCTGCGGCGCGTAAGCGCGCAGGCCGACCGCGCCGGCGGCGCTGCCATCGACCTTGAACAGGCATTCCCAGCGGTCGCCCAGATACATGCAGGTGGACAGCGGCAGGCGGATCGCGTTGTCGGCCGGCTGGCCGGAGATGCGCACCTGCTCGACGCGGATGATGCCGGTCACGTCCTGGCCCTGCTGCACGTCGCTGCGGCCGCGCAGCGTGGCCACCGCGGTGCCGCCATCCAGCTTCAGCGTCACGCGCTCGCCCTCGCGGCTGACCACCTGGGCGGCCAGCTTGTTGTTGCTGCCCATGAATTCGGCGGTGAACAGGGTGTCCGGCGTCTGGTACATGCTTTGCGGGGTGCCCTGCTGTTCGATGCGGCCGTTGTTGAGCAGCAGGATGCGATCCGAGATCGCCATCGCCTCGCCCTGGTCGTGGGTCACCATCAGCGCCGACAGTCCCAGGCGCACGATCAGTTCGCGCAGGAAGGCGCGCGCTTCCTCGCGCAGCTTGGCGTCGAGGTTGGAGAGCGGTTCGTCCAGCAGGATCACCTGCGGGTTGTAGACCAGCGCGCGGGCGATCGCCACG
Source organism: Herbaspirillum frisingense (assembly GCA_009914615.1). Classification (GTDB taxonomy): domain Bacteria; phylum Pseudomonadota; class Gammaproteobacteria; order Burkholderiales; family Burkholderiaceae_D; genus Herbaspirillum; species Herbaspirillum frisingense_B. The sequence goes on along the minus strand of WNDX01000024.1, from coordinate 33,546 downwards.
CGCTGCTGCTGGCCGCCGGACAACTGGTGTGGATAGCGCTCGCCCAGATGGCCCAGGCCCAATTGCGACAGCACCGCCTTGACGCGGACGGCGATGTCGGAAGACGAGGTCTTGCGCAGCTTCAAGCCGTAGGCCACGTTGTCGGCCACGGTCTTGTGCGGCCACAGCGCATAGGACTGGAACACCAGGCCCAGATTGCGCTCCTCGGCCGGCATCTCGAAATGGCGTTGGCCGTCGAACACGCGGCGGCTGCCGATGTCGATGGTGCCGGCCTTGGGCGATTCCAGCCCGGCCACGGCGCGCAGCAGCGTGGTCTTGCCGCTGCCGGAGGGGCCTAGCAGCGCCACCACTTCGCCGCGCTGCAGTTGCATCGAGACGCCCTTCAGGATGGGATTGGCGTGGGCCCCGGTGCCGTAGTCCAGGTGCAGGTCGTTGACGGAAAGTTCGGTCATGTTGATTCCTTTTGCGTAGAGTCGCTGCTCAGTCGTGCAGCTTGACGCCGAAGCGCAGCGCGATGCCGAGGCCCACGGCCACCAGCGTGATATTGATGAAGGACAGTGCGGCCACCAGCTCGACCGCGCCGGCCACCCACATCGAGACGATCATGGAACCGATCACCTCGGTGCCGGGCGAGAGCAGATAGACGCCGGTCGAGTATTCGCGCTCGAAGATGAGGAACACCATCAGCCAGGCGCCGATCAGGCCGTAGCGCACCAGCGGGATGGTGACGTCGCGCGTGACCCGCGCGCGCGGCGCGCCGACGGCGCGAGCGGCTTCTTCCAGCTCGGGGCCGACCTGCAGCAGCGCGGTGTTGATCAGGCGCAGGCCATAGGCCAGCCACACCACCGAGTACGCCAGCCACACCGAGAAGATGGTCGAGCGCAATTCGCGCAGCGCCGGGATGAAGCTCTCCATCAGCCACAGCGCGATGGGGTTGTCCATGCCCTTGAGCGCGGAGTCCAGCAGCGAGGGCACGAACAGGAACACCCACAGGAAGGACAGCCCGGCCAGCAGGCCGGGCACCGCGCGCGGCACCAGCACGCTATAGTCGAGGAAGCGGGTGATACCGTCCTGCTTGCGGTGCATGGCCAGGGCGATGGCGGTGTAGCAGGCCACGGCCAGGGCGCCGCCGATCACGCCGATCAGCACGGTGTTGATGATGCCGCGCACCAGCGAAGGCTGGTCCCAGACGTTGATGAAGTTCTCCAGCGTCAGCACGTCCAGCAGGTTCACGCCGATGCCCCAGTGCGAGACGAAGGTGCGCAGCACGATGCCCGACAGCGGGATGATCACGGTAAACACCAGCCAGGCGGCGATCAGTGCGAACGCCACCCAGCGCCACTTGCCCAGCGGCAGCGCTTTCTGGCGCGCGCCCTTGCCCTTGATCGCCACATACTTGTTGGCCGAACGCAGCAGCCAGCGCTGCAGCATCACCAGCGGCATGGTCACCGCCACCAGGCACACCGCCACCGCGGCCATCAGGTGATAGGACGGCGTGCCGAGCTTGTTGGTCAGCTTGTAGAGATAGGTCGGCAGCACCAGGTGGCCTTCTGGATCGCCCAGCACCAGCACCAGGCCGAACACTTCGAAGCCGAGGAAGAACACCAGCACGCCCGAGTAGGCCAGCGCCGGCGTGATCATCGGCAGCGAGACGTTGAGCGCCACCTGCAGCGGCGAGGCGCCGGCCACGCGGGCGGCTTCCTCGACGTCGGAGCCCAGGCTCTTCAGGGCGGCGGAGGCGTACAGATAGACGTGCGGCACGTGCGTCAGGCCGGCGATGATGACGATGCTGGGGAAGGCATAGATGTTCCAGGGATCGCCCTCGAAGCCGACCAGCGCCAGCAGCTCCTTGACCCACACGGTGTAGAAGCCCACCGGCCCCATCGACACCACGTAGCCGAAGCCGATCACCATCGGCGAGACGAAGATCGGCACCATCAGGCCGGGCGCGATCCAGCTGCGGCCCGGCAGGTCGGTGCGCACCATCAGGAAGGCCAGCATGCCGCCCAGCGGCACGGCAATCACGGTCAGGCCGGCGGCCAGCGTGAAACCGTTGATGAAGGCCTGGCGGAAATCCGGATCATCGAAGATGAAACGGTAGGAATCCAGCGTCAGCTCCTTGACCGGCGCGAAGAACGGCGCCGACAGGAAGCTCTGGTAAAAGATCAGCAGCAGCGGCACGAAGATGGCCAGCGACGCCAGCAAGACGACCAGCCCGCGTGGCCAGTTCAGCCGCAGGCGCCGCTTGGGGGCTGCTTCCGCGCTGCGCGGTAGCGATGTGGATGTTTGCATGATTCGGCTCGTAAAAATCGGCTCGCCAAGCCCGGCTCATAAAGTTCGGCTTGTAAAACCCCGGGCGCTGCGCGCCGTCTTGCCTGGCGTCAGGCAAAGCGGCGGCGATGGAGCCGCGGCAAGCCGCGCTCCATGCAGATCCCTCTGTTGAAAACCGCCGCGGCAGAACACCGCGGCCAGCGGCGGGAACACTGTCCCGCCGTACTGCAGCCGCCTTACTTCTTGGCGGCATCCTTCCATTGCTTGAGGAAGTCCAGGCGCTTCTTCTGATCCAGGTATTCCAGCAGTTCGGTGGACACCGGCATCGGCTTGAGCGCCGCGCCCAGTTGCTTGGTCAGCTCGGCCGAGGTGGTGGCGCCGGTGACGTCGCCGCGGATGGCGAACAGTTGCGCGTCATTGGCGATGATGGTCTGGCCGCGCTTGGACAGGATGTAATCCACCCACAGCTTGGCGGCGTTGACGTTCTTGGCTGACTTGTTGATGAAGATCACGCGCGACAGCACCAGGTTGTAATCCTTGGTGAAGGCCACGCCGATCGACGGATCCTTCTTGGCGCGCACCAGGGCGTAGGGGCCGAGGATGTTGTAGCCGATCAGGTTCTCGCCCGAGGAGATGCGCTCCAGCATGGTGCCGGTGGACGACTGCACGCGCGCCGAAACGTGGCCCATGGCCTTGGCGAAATCCCAGAATTCCGGATTGAGCTTGAGGTCATGGGTCATCAGGCTGAAGCCGACGCCGGATTTCTCGATGTCGTAGGTGGTGACCTTGTTCTTGTACTTGTCCAGCTTGGTGGTCAAGAGCTTGGTGAACTCGGCGTGGGTGGTGGGCACTTCGGCTTCGGGCACCAGGCGCTTGTTGTAGACAATGGCGGCCGGTTCGAAGGTGGTGCCGTAGGCGGTGTCCTTCCAGTTGGCCCAGCCCGGCACGGCGCCGGCTTCGGGCGACTTGTAGGGCATGCCGTAGCCTTCGGAGGCCAGCTTGACCTGCAGGTCCATCGAGGACGACCACATCACGTCGGCGGTGGCGCCGCCGGCCGCGGCTTCGGAGATGAAGCGGTTATAGGCTTCGGTGGAATTCATGTCGTTGTATTCCACCTTCACGCCCGGATAGAGCGCGCCGAAATCCTTGATCAGGGATTCGGCGGCCTTGGAGTCGGTGGTGCTGTAGATCACGACCTTGCCTTCTTTCTTGGCGCCGTCGACGGTCTTGGCGTAATCGACCGGATAGCCGGCCGGAGCCTGTGCGTAGGCGGCGGTGCTGAAAGCGACAGGCAAAGCGAGGGCGAGACCGAGCGCGACGCTCAGGCGACGTTTGTGCAACATGGATTCTCCTTGATGATGAAATACGGCCGGCGCCCGGGTTGCCGAAGACAGCGCCTGGCGGCGCCATCGTCAACCCTTGTCAGCGCACCAGGCCTAGCTCCTGGGACTGCTTGCGGTAGCGCGCAACGGTTTGCGCGATGTAATCGGACAGCGGCTTGCCGGTCATGGCGAACGGATACAGGCCGCTGGCGCTGCGTTGCCGCTCGAAGGCCGGATCGGCCATTGCCTTGTCGAAAATCCGTACCCAGCGCTGGTAATCGGCCTCCGGCGCATGCGGACTCATGTAGAAGCCGCGGATGATGGGCCACACCACGTCATAGCCCTGCTCGCGCGCGGTCGGCACATGCTGCAAGGCGCCCGGCAGGCGCTGCTCGGACAGCACCGCCAGAATCCTGACCCGGCCTTCGGCGATGAAGTGCGCCGCTTCCGAGGCGTCGCCCGAGATCACCTGCACGTGGCCGGCCTGCAAGGCGGCCACCGAATCGCCGCCGCCTTCCAGCGCCACGAAATGGAACTGGCGCGGCTCGATGCCGGCGCGTCCGGCCAGCATGGCCATCTTCAGCCAGTCCTGGCTGCCCACCGTGCCGGACAGGCCGATGGTGGTCCTGGCCGGATCCTTGCGGATCGCCTGCAACAGCTCGCGCAGGCTGTGCCACGGCGCATCGCTGCGCACCGCCACCATGCCGTAGTCGATGCCGACGCCGGCCACCCAGCGCACGTCCGACACTGACGCCTTGCCATACTTGCCCTGCGCCAGGTTCAGCAACGAGCCGCCGGAAAAGGTCACCAGCGTATCCGGCCAGCCGCGTCGCTGCGACACCACCGAACTCCAGGCCACCGCGCCGATGCCGCCCGGTAGATAGCTCAGCTTGACCGGCGCCTGCGAACCTTCTTCCTTCAACACCTTGCGCAGCATCTTGCAGGCGGCATCCATGCCGCCGCCCGGCTTGGCCGGCACGATGCATTCCACCGCGAGCGCGCACGGCGCCGCGCATGCCAGCAGGCATGCGGCCAACAGGGTGCGCAAACGCTTCGCCATCATGGCGGGCGCCGCTCAGGCGCGGGTGGAACGGAGTGCTGCGGGAAGGTGCGTCATGGTCTGGTCTCCTGCGTATTCTTTTTTGGTGTTGGCGAATGCTACAAGAAAAGCCTTTCAGCCGGCTTTCAGTGAAGCTTGCAACGCGAAAATTGCTGTCTACGCAGTTTCCGCAATTGCCATCCAGGCATTTCACCCGGCCCCGGCCATCTGTTAGCATCCGCGCTGGAGACAAGCCGGCCCCGCGTTCACAAGCCCCGGCGCCGCACCGAACACCTACGAACAAGGCAGCATCATGCGCATCTTGCTGGTTGAAGACCACGTCGAACTTTCCCGCTGGCTGTCCAAAGCCCTCCAGGACGCCCATCTCACCGTCGAATGCGCGCACAACGGCGCCGACGCCGACAGCCTGCTGCTGACCCAGGACTACGCGCTGGTCATCCTCGACCTCACGCTGCCGCGCATGGACGGCCTGGAAGTCCTCAAGCGCATGCGCGCGCGCGGCAGCCGCACGCCGGTGCTGATCCTGACCGCGCGCGGCGGCCTGGCCGATCGCGTCAACGGCCTCAACCTGGGCGCCGACGATTACCTGGCCAAGCCGTTCGAACTGGAAGAACTGGAAGCGCGCGTCAAGGCACTGCTGCGCCGCACGCAAAACAATGAGGCGGTCACCGTCAGCTGCGGCGCGCTGATCTTCGACACGGTCTCGCGCACCTTCAACTATGGCGGCGAACTGCTGGCGCTGACGCCGCGCGAGCACGCGGTGCTGGAAGCGCTGATGGCGCGCCATGGCCACACCGTGCCCAAGGAAAAACTGTTCCAGCAGGTGTTCTCGCTGGAAGACAACGCCAGCATGGACGCCATCGAAATCTACATCCACCGCCTGCGCAAGAAGCTGGAACACGCCGGCCCCGGCCGCGTGACCATCACCACCCTGCGCGGCCTGGGCTATCTGCTGCAGGCGGCCTGATGGCGCATTCCGCGGCGCGCGCCAGACTGGGCAGCCTGCGCAGCCAATTGGTGCGCTGGCTGCTGATCCCGCTCACGCTGCTGGTGGCGGTGGACGCGGTCTCGGTGTATTACAACGCGCTGGAAGTGGCCGACCTGGCCTATGACCGTTCGCTGCTGGCCTCCACCCGCGCGCTGGCCGAACGGGTCTCGATCGTCGATGGCCATGTCACGGCCGACGTGCCCTATGTGGCGCTGGACAGTTTCGAGACCGACACCCTGGGCCGCATCTACTACAAGGTCACCGGCCTGAACGGCGAACTGGTCTCCGGCTACGGCGACCTGCCGCCGGTGCCGGCCGACGTCAAGCGCTCCGAGGCGTATCCGGCGCTGGTGCGTTTCTACCAGGCGGACTATCACAATCAACCGATCCGCATCGCCGCCCTGCTGCAACCGGTGTACGACGACAGCATGCGCGGCATCGCGCTGATCCAGGTCGGCGAGACCATGGACGCGCGCAACGGCATGACGCGCAAGATCCTGTTCGACACGCTGTGGCGCCAGGGCACGCTGGTGTCGGTGGCGGCGCTGCTGGTGTGGTTCGCGGTGCGCTTCGTGCTGCGGCCGGTGATGCAGTTGCGGGAAGAAGTCGAATCGCGCGCGCCCACCGATCTGTCCGGGTTCGATACGGCGCTGGTGCACAAGGAAATGCGACCGCTGGTGCTGGCCATGAATGGCTACATGGAACGCTTGCAGGCCCTGATCAACGGCCAGCGTCGCTTCATCGCCGATGCCTCGCATCAGTTGCGCACGCCGCTCACCGTGCTCAAGACACAAGCCGAACTGACCTTGCGCGAACTGCGTCGCGAACGGCTGGACCAGAACGAACTGCGCGACCTGGTGGAAGGCATGGCGCGCACCACCGATTCCACCGTGCACCTGGCCAATCGACTGCTGACGTTGGCGCGCGCCGAACATGGCGCCGCCGAAGGCGGCATGGCGCCGGTCTCGCTGACCGACGCGGTGCGCCAGGTGGCGCTGGAGCTGTCGCAACAGGCGGTGGCGCGCGGCATCGAACTGGCTTTCGAAGGCGACGGCGATATCCGCATCGACGGCAATGCCCTGTTGCTGCATGAACTGATGGTCAACCTGCTCGACAACGCCATCCGCTACACGCCGGAGCGCGGCCGCATCACGCTGCGCGTGCGCACCGCCAGCGAACCCGGCCGGCCCACCGGCGCCCTGCTGGAAATCGAGGACAACGGCCCCGGCATCCCCGAGGCCGAACGCGGGCGCGTGTTCGAACCCTTCTACCGGGCCGGCGCCACGCAGCACATCAATCCCTCGGGGACGGGCCTGGGCCTGTCCATCGTGCGCGAGATCGCCGCCATGCACCATGCAGAGGTCTCGCTGGATCAGCCGGTGCGCAATAGCGGGCTGGTGGTGCGGATCGAGTTTCCGGGGGTGATCGAGGTGCGCCTTTGACGCGGACCTATGCGCGTGTTTCCGGAAACCACTGATACGCCAGGAACACCTCGTCGCGGCGCCATCCTTCCGATTCGTAGAGGGACTGGGCGCGCGCATTGCTTCTTGCCGTGGTCAGATCCATCCGTGCCGCGCCCTGTTCACGGGCGAAATCCTGGGCTGCGCGCAATAGCAGTCTCCCCGCTCCGCTGCCGCGCGCGGCGGGATCCACGTACAAGTCATACAGCGTGTAGATGCGCGCCGCCTCCAGCGAACAGAAGCCGGGATACAACTGGCAGAAGCCAGTGAGCCGGCCGTCATCGGCCACACTGACGAAGATCTGCGACTCGCGCGCCGCCATGCGCGCCGTGAGGTATCTGCGCGACAGCGCCAGATCGCCGGGCAGGTCATAGAACATGCGATAGCCGTCGAATAGCGCGGCCAGTTGATCAAGGTCTTGCGCAAGCGCAGCGCGGCAAACAGCGGTGGACATTTTTTTGTCTTTCATCGATCGATCAACGGTGTATAACGGTGTATATCACGCGTGCATAGACGCTTGTGCAGGCCAGACCACACTCAATCCGGTCTGCTCGGTAAAGGCCTGGGTGTCATTCGGTCCCTCGCTATTGATCAACAGGACGCGCGCCGCCGCATCCAGTCCCAGCGCCTCGCGCATCGGCGCCCGCGCGCCGGCATGCAGCAAGCCGGCCAGGCCGGTGGCGCCACTGGCGCCGGCCAGCAGGCGCGGATCGCCATCCGACGGAGCAGCCCAGCGTCGCACCGCATGTACCGCCTCGTCTTCCTCCACCGCGAGATACGCATACGCAGTTTCGCGCAACACGCGCCAGGCCAGCAACGAGGGCTCACGGCAATCCAGCATGGACATCACGCTGGGCGCCTCGGCCGCGATGCGCGCCGGCACTGCGGCATCGGCATTGTGCAGCAAACAGGCCGCGCGTCGCGGCTCGACCACGATCACGCGCGTCGCTACGGTGGCGCGCGCAGCCGCCAGGTAAGCGGCCGCCGCGCCAGCCAGGCCGCCCACCCCGGCCTGCACGAAGACATGCGTGGGCGGCTGCGGCAATTGCTCCAGCGCTTCATCGATGAGCGCGGTGTAGCCTTGCATCACCCAGCCGGTGACGCGATCGCCGCCAGGCCCGGCGGTGTCCGACACCAGCACGTAGCCATGTGCCCGCGCATCGGCGCCCGCCTGTGCGACGGCGTCGTCGTAACCGAGATCGAGCTGCCGCACCTCCGCGCCCTGGGCGCGTATCGCCTCCAGCCGGCATGGCCGCACGCTGCGATGCACATAGATCAGCGCGCGGCAGCCGAGCAAACGGCAACCGGCCGCCACCGCCTTGCCGTGATTGCCGGCCGAGGCGCACACCATGGTCAGGCCACGCATCAGCTCGCGCAAGGAACCGTCCAGCAGCTCCGCCATGTGCGGCGTGCGCTGCAGCCTGGCCGCGGCGTAGTCCTGCCCGAGCCGCAGCACGGCGTAGATCCCGCCCAGCGCCTTGAAGGCGCCCAGGCCGAAGCGTTGCGATTCATCCTTGACCGCCAGTTGCGCCAGCCCAAGCTCCTGCGCCAGCCGCGGCAGATCCAGCAGAGGCGTGGGCCGGTAGGCCGGGCATTGGCGCAGCAGATCGCGCACCGCTGCCGCGGCGGCCGGGCCGAGCGCGGCCAGTTCCGGCAGCGTCGCGCTGCGCGGGTGGGTATTCATCTTCAGCATGTCGATTCCCTCCTGTGGTCCAGCGCAAGAGTGTAAAGTTCGGGGTGCGCGATTTTGCGGCCATTTGCGGCGTGCAAACGCGACAAAACTGCGCATTTGCCACCTTCCCCGACGACGATGCAGCTAGACGAATTCGACCTCCGCATCCTGGAGATCCTCCAGCGCGACAACCGCACGCCCCAGCGCGATATCGGCGAGGCCGTCAATCTCTCGGCCACCGCGGTGCAGCGGCGCATCCGGCGCATGGAAGACAGCGGGGTCATCGCCGCCAACGTGGCGCAGATCGATCCGCAGCAGGTCGGCCTGCCGCTGACGCTGATCGTGGAAATCATGGTGGAGAGCGAACGGCCGGAGCTGCTGCAGCGCATGCAGCGCCGCTTCGCCGACTCGCCCCAGGTGCAGCAGTGTTACAGCGTGACCGGCGAGGTCGATTTCGTGCTGGTGATGGTGGTGCGCGACATGGCCGACTACGCGCTGCTGGCCAAGCAACTGTTCGATGCCGACAGCAACGTCAGGAAATTCCGCACGCTGGCGGCGCTGGAGCGCGTCAAGGTCGGCCTGCAGTTGCCGCTGCCCTGAACCTGGCGCCTCCTGCTTCAGATGTTCTTCATGTGGCGCGGCTAGCATCTGCCGCAGATCCGCAACCCACCTGGAGAACCGCATGCACCCCATCGCCCCGCGCGCCCTGCTCATCCTCGCCGTGATGGCGGCGCTTCCGTCCTGCTCGCCGATACCGGTCGCCGGCGATCGCGCCGCGGCGGTGCGCCTGACGCACAACGAGCCGGCCGGCTGCGCCTTCCTCGGCGACGTCACCGGCAGCCAGGGCAACTTCCTGCTGGGACCGATCACCTCCAACAGCGACATGGAAACCGGCGCCCGCAACGACCTCAAGAACAAGGCCGCGGCCATGGGCGGCAATGTGGTGTATCTGCTCACGCAGCGCGCCGGCGTCACCACCCGGCGCGATCATGGCGAGTAGACCAATGTCACGCTGGGCGGCAACGTCTATCGCTGCAACTGAAGCTGCGCCAGGGATCTCACCGCTTCATTTGAAATCCCAGCGCATCTGCCGCGACACCGTCTCGTGCGCCACGCTGGCGGCGCACAGGCCCGCATAGCGCACCAGCGGCGGCGGCGGCGGGATGTCCGCGGCCTGCATCGCGGCGTTGCTGAAGGTGTACCCCAGTTTGGAGAAACCGCCGTACAGCCGCAACGCGCGCAGCAGCAGGCGCGGATTGCAATCCGGCAGGCGCTGGCGGATGCGGGGCAGCAGTTCCGGCAGCCGGTCTTCGCTCAGGATGTCGTAGTTGCCCACGGCTTCGCCTTCGGTCCAGGCCAGTTCGGAGTCGATGTCGGCAAAGCTGCAACTGCTGGCCGCGCCGGCCGACAGGTGCAGCAAGTCGTGCCTCCATTCGCTGCGCAAGGCCACGGCAGCGATGGCGGCCGCGCACCAGTCCACCGGCACCACATCGATCTTCTGATGCAGTTGCGCCACGCTGGCGCCGAGCGCGCGCCACGCGCGGAATACCCAATAGATGCTGGACGACGGCGCACAACCCAGCCGCGTGTGGCCGACGATGATGGACGGTCGCAGCACCACCAGCGGCAGGGCCGGCACCATCTTCGACAGCAGCAGTTCGCACAGGGCCTTGGAATGGGTATAGGGCACCAGATGGGATTGCTCGTCCAGCGGCAGTTCGGCGCTTTCCGTTACCTCGCTGTCTTGCGCGTGCCGCGTGCCGCAGGCCATGGCGGTGCCGATGTAGATGAAGCGACGCAACCGGCCATGGCGTTGCAGCAGGCGCGCCAGGATCACGCTGGCATCGATGTTGAGCGCGCCCAGCGAAGGATGGCTGGCGAAGCTGGCCTGCGCGGCGCAATGGATGGCCACGCCCACCTTCATCAGACGCGGATCGCCGGCGATGGCGTCCACCCGTTCCAGGCTGGCCAGCAGGATCTGCGATGGCTTGAGCCGCGCCAGGTCGACATCCGAAGCACCCAGGCGGCGCAATTGCGTGCACACGCGGGTATAGGCATCGGCGGTGCTATCGCCGCGCACCATCAGCAGCAGGCGCGCACCGTGGCGCTGCCTGAGCAATTCCACCGCCACCGCGCCGCCGAGGAAACCGGTGGCGCCGGTGATGAGAATCATGTCGTCATGCTGTTGCATGGAGAGTCCTTTCTGGTCAGGTTCGGGAGGGCGCGCGCGGGCGCAGGCGCCGCAACAGGCGGCCGCAGTGCAGTACGGCATCTTCGGCATAGGTAAAGGCGGGCGCGATCACCAGCAGCGACAGCGCGGTCGAGCTGGCCAGGCCGCCGATCAGCGCCAGCGCCATCGGCAGGCGGAAACTGGGATCGGCGGCGCCCAGGCCGAGCGCCGCGGGCAACATGCCGGCGCCCATCGCCACGGTGGTCATGAGAATCGGACGGGCGCGCTGGGCGCAGGCCTGAATCAGCGCGCGACTGCGCGCCATGCCGCCGCGCCGCAACGCGATGGCGTAATCGACCAGGAGGATGGAATTCTTGGTGGCGACGCCCATCAGCATCACCAGACCGATCAGCGCCGGCATCGACAACTCCTGGCGCGCCGCCAGCAAGGCGATGAAGGCGCCGCCAGCGGCCAGCGGCAGCGCGGCGAGAATGGTCCAGGGATGCAGCAAGCTGCCGAACAGCACCGCCAGCACGGCATAGATGCACAGCACGCCGATGGCCATGGCGGCGCCGAAACCACCGAACAGCTCCTGCATGCTCTCCGCCTCGGCGCCGCTGACCGCGCTGATGCCGGGCGGTAGTTGCCTCACCGCGGGCAATTGCATCACGCTGTCCTCGGCCTCGCCCAGGCTGAGGCCATCCATTTCCAGTTCGATGTTGATGTTGCGCTTGCGGTCGCGCCGTTCGATGACGGCTGATTCTTCCAGCGGCTCCAGTTGCGCCACCTGCGACAAGGCCACGCTGCGGCCGCCCGCCGCCGGGATGCGCAGGGCCGCCAGCTGCGTCCAGTCGCCGCGCGCCGCTTCACTCAGGCGCAGCACCACCGGCACCTGGCGCTGCGGCAGGTTCACGCGCGGCGCGCCGTGTTCTTCTTCGCCCAGCGTCGCCAGGCGCAGCGTCTCGGCCAGCGCCGACGGATCTACGCCCAGTTCGGCGGCGCGCGCAGTGTCCACCCGCACTGCGATCGCGGTGCGTGAGCTGGCGGCGCTGGTGGTCACCGCCGCCACGCCCGGCAAGGCGCGCGCCTGCCGGGCGATCGCACGCGCGCTGCGCGCCAGCGCCTGGCTGTCGTCGCCCGACAGCGTGAGCACATAACGATCGCTGGAATTGAGGCCGACCTTGATGCGCGCTCCGGCCAGATCGGCCGCCTGCAGCGCCGCGCGCAGCTCGGCTTCGATCTGCTGGCGACGCGGACGCTGGCCGCGTTCGGCCAGGCGCAGCGTGAGCACGGCGGCGTTGATGTCGGAGTCGCCGGCGTTCTCGCCGGCCACGCTGCCCACCGTCACGTGCACCGACCTCACCGCCGGCAAGGCCGCGATGGCTTGCCGCGCCTGTTCGGCCGCCGCGCGCGTCTGGGCGATGCGCACGCCGGGCGGCAATTCGATGCGTACCTGGGTGAGCGGGAAATCGTCAGGCGGCAGGAAGGACGAGGGCAGCAGCACGATCAGGCTGGAACTGACCACGAAGAACACACCGGCGGCCAGCATGGTGCGCCCGCGATAGTAGAGGCAATAGCGCGCCAGCTTCAGGTAACTTGCCATCCAGCGCGGTTGGTGCGCTTCGCGCTCTTCATGCGCAGCGTGCGCGCCATGTGGCCGCAGCATCCTGACCGCCAGCATGGGCGTGAGCAGCCGCGCCACCAGCAGCGACATCAGCACCGCCACCGAGGCGGTCCAGCCGAACTGACTGAAGAAGCGGCCGACCGCGCCGCCCATGAAGGCGGTGGGCAGGAATACCACGACCAGCGTCAGGCTGGTGGCGACCACCGCCAGCCCGATCTCGGCCGAAGCGTCGATGGCGGCCTGCAGCGGCGACTTGTCCATGCGCAGATGACGCACGATGTTCTCGACCTCGACGATGGCATCGTCCACCAGGATCCCGACCACCAGCGACAAGGCCAGCAGCGTCACCATGTTCAGCGAGAAGCCGAACAGGTACATGGCGGCGAAGGTCGGCGCCAGCGACAGCGGCAAAGCCACCGCCGACACCACGGTGGCGCGCCAGTCGCGCAGGAACACCCACACCACCACCACGGCCAGCAGCGCGCCTTCCAGCAGCATTTGCATCGACGCCGCGTATTCCTCGCGCACCGGCTGCACGAAGTCGAAGGTCTCGTCGATGGCGATCTGCGGATGACGCGCCATCAGCGCACCGAGGGCGCGGCGCACGCCGTCGCCCACCTCGACTTCGCTGGCGCCGCGACTGCGCGAGATCTCGAAGCCGACCACCGGCCGGCCGTCGAACATGGCCAGACCGCGCTGCTCGGCGGGCCCATCGCGCACCTGCGCCACATCGCCCAGGCGCACCCGGCGGCCATCGGCCAGCGCCAGTTCGACCTGCGCCAGTTGCTGGGCCGATTGCGCCGCCACCAGCACTTGCAAGGCCTGCTCGCCGCCGCCCGCATGGGCGCGACCGCCGCCGGCATCGGCCTGGACCGCACGCAAGGCACGCGCCAGATCGGTCAGCGCGATGCCGCGCGCCTGCAAGCGCAGCGGATCGGCTACCACGCTCACCTGGCGCGTGGCGCCGCCGACCCGGCTCACCGCCGCCACGCCCGGCACCGCCAGCAGCGTGCGCGCGATCTCGCCGTCGATCAACCAGGACAGCTCCAGCTCGTCCAGCGCAGCGCCGCGCACCGCGAAGGGCTGGCGCGGGCGCAACGCATAGCCCAGCACCGGCTGGGTCGCCAGATCGAGCTTGCTCACTTGCGGCTCGCGCAGGCTGGACGGCAACTCGGGACGCACGCGCGTGATCGCCGAGCGCACTTCTTCCACCGCGCTCTGCACCGGCTTCTCCAGGCGGAACTCGACCAGCATCGACACGCTGCCGTCGCGGATGGTGGTATAGACGTGGCGGATGCCCGGCACCGCGGCCACGGCGTTTTCCAGCTTGCGCGCGACGTCGGTTTCCAACTGCGCCGGCGCGGCGCCGGACAACGCGGCGTTCACGCTGACGGTGGGCAGGTCGATGTCGGGCATGCTCTGCACCTTCATCAGCGGCAACACCAGCAACCCGGCGCCGCACAGCAGCGCGAACAGGACCACCACCGCCACCGGATTGCGGATACCCCAGGCCGAGAGATTCATCGCGTGCCCTCCTCTTGCAGGCTGACACGGCGCGGGGCGGCCACGCGTACCTGGTCGCCGTCGCCGACCAGTCCGGCGCCGAGCGTGACGAAACGCGCCTCTTCCGCATTGGGCGGCAGGCCGGCGACGATTTCCACCAGCTCACCCTGGCGCCGCCCCAGCTTCACCTTGTGCAGCACCGCGCGTCCGCCGGCGGTGACCGAGAACACCGCCGGCAAGCCGTCGCGCATCACCACCGCCTGCTGCGGCAGCACGGCAGCTCGGCTGGCGCCGGTGCTGATCGCGCCGCGCACGTACATGCCGGCGCGCAGCGCGCTGGAGGATGGCAACTCGACATAAGCCAGCGCATTGCGCGAGGCCTTGTCCAGCATCACGCCCACGGTACGCACACGGCCCTCCAGGGACTGCGCCTGCCATTGCGCTTGCGGCTGGCGCGTGCTCAGTTCGATCTGCGCCGCCATGCCGGACGCCACGCGCGGCAGTTCTTCCTGGGCGATCTCGGCTTGCCATTCCAGGCGGCCCTGACGGATCAGGCGGAACAACTCGCTGCCGGTGGCGCCGGCGGCGCCCAGCACGGCGCCGCGCGCGCTGACGATGCCGCTGTCGGGCGCCACCACGCGGGTCGCCGCCAAGCGCCGCTGCTGCTGTTTCAACACCGCGCGCGCGGCTGCCTCGCGAGCCGCGGCCACCGACGACGCCAGGCGATATTGCGCGATCTGCTGATCGCTGAGCGCGCCGCGTTCGCTCATGCCGGCCACGCGCGCCAGCGTCTGCGCGGCATCGGCCGACTGGGCGCGCGCTTCGTCCAGCGTGGCCCTGGCCTGTTCCAGGTCGGCGCGTACGCCGGTATCCGACAGACGCGCCAGCAACTGACCGGCCTTCACGTGATCGCCGACGTCGGCCAGGATCTCGGCCACGCGCAAGCCATCGACCTCGGCGACGACGCTGATCTCCTGCCAGGGCGCGACCGCGCCGGAGGCGGTCAGGGTGTCGGGCCAATGCTCCTGATGCAGCGGCGCGATCGCCACCGTCAGCAGGTTGCGCTGGGGCTGCGGCTGTTCGGATGGCGCCGCCGGCGCGCTCCAGTGCGCCAGCAGCACCAGCGCGGCGATGGTGGCGCCCAGCAGGGCCAGCGGCGACGGCAACCGCCGCAGACGCGAAACAATGAGTGTGAACATAGGAATGCGGAACGGCGCCATGCCGCCGCCGGAAACGTGAAACGTGAAGAAAAGACCTGTGCCCCGAACCCCGCGGTCTCAGCCGGCCGCCTGCCAGCCGCCGCCGACCGCGCGGTACAGCGCCAGCCAGGCCATGCGCCGCTGATGGCGCCGTTCACCTTCTTCGATGCGGCCCGCCAGCCAACTCCGCTGCGCCTGCCGCCACTGCGCTTCGCTGGCCAGACCGGCGCGGTAGGCTGCCCGCGCCGAGCGCAGTTCGGTATCCCGGCTGCGCAGCAAGGCCTGCAAGGCGCGGCTGCGTTCGGCGCCGGCGTTGAGTTCGAGCAGTGCGGTCTCGACATCGGCGACGGCCTTGCGCACGCTGGCGCGGTAGTGCGATACCGCCTCCGCGTAGCGCGCCTGCGAAGCCTCCACCGCGGCGCCGTGCGCGCCGCCGTCATACAGCGGCACATCCAGCGCCAGCGGCCCCAGGTTCCAGGTGGTGAAGGTGCCGGCGCCGCTATCGCCGGCACGGCTCTTGGCCACGCCTATCGTTCCGCGCAGCGTCAGGCGCGGATAGCGCGAACGCTGCACCTGGTCGAACTCGGCGCTGGCCGCCGCCACGTCGCTTTCCGCCGCCAGCACGTCGGGCCGCTGGCGCAGCAATTGCGCGGGCAAGGCCTGCAGGCGGAAGGCGCCGGCATCCGGATCGGGCAATTCGCCGGCTTCGTCGAGCCAGACATGCAGCTCGGTTTCATCGACGCCGGTCAAGGCCGTCAGCGACTTGATCTCGGCCTTGCAGCGCGCGCCCAGGTCGGCCACCTGCAGGTCGCTCTGGGCGCTACGCGCGCTTTCCTGCGCATGACCGAGGGCGGCTTCCATGCCGGCTTGCGCCATGGCCGCGCTCAGCGCTTCGACGCGCCGCTGGGCGGCGGCCTCCTGACGCATCAGATCGTTCTGGCGGCGGCAATGGCGCAGCGCGAAGTAATACTGCGCGGTCTCCGCCGCCACCGCCACGCGCGCGGCATGCCAACCGCGGGTGGCACCGGCCGCGCGCAGCATGGCGGCGTGCCGCGCCGCGCGCTGGCCGCCGGCCAGGTCCAGATCCCAGGACGCCTGCAAACCGAGCTGCGCGGTGCTGGCCAGATCGGTACGCCGGCGTCCTGTCTCGTGCACCGATTCGCGCACCACGGCGACTTGCCCATCCAGCCGCGGCCGCAACGCCGCCCACGCGGTGGCGTGATCGGCGCCGGCCTGCGCCATGCGCGTGCGGGCCGCGGCCAACGATGGACTGTTGCGCTGCGCCGCGTCGATCAGCTGCGTCAACGCCGCATCGCCATAGCCGCGCCACCACTCCTGCAGGCGCGCCGGTTCGCCCTGGTGCGGCAAGGGCGCGTCAGGCCATGCCTCCCGCCAGGACGAAGGCGCCTGGGCATCCACCTGCGGCGGCAGTTGTCCGGTCGCGCAGCCGATCAGCAGCAATGGGCCGCACCACGGCAGCAGCGGCCACAGACGCACACCCATCGCTAGCCTCAATAGCTATAGGTGACGAAGACGCTGCCCACCGGCGCGGTCTTGCGCTTGACGATCGGGCTGTCGCCGGCGTCGCCGGTCAGTTGCATCGCGCCCACGGTGGTCATCAGGCTCCAGTTGGGGCCGAACTTGTGCTTCCAGGCCAGATTCACGGTGTAGGCATAGATGCCCGACTTGGCGCCGTGCTGGCGGAAGCCCGATGCCGCCGATTGCGAGGCCGTCACGCCGTAGTAGGTCTGCATGTACTTGTTGTTGCCCCAACTGCCGGTCGCGCCCAGCGTCAGTTCATCGCTGGCGCTGGAGTAGAACGGGCTGCTGGCGCCGAAGTGCAGCGCGGTGCCGTTGTCGCGCTGGGATAGCGGCACTTCGGCTTGCAATCCCAGGTGCAGCCAGTCGGTCAGGCCATAGCCCACGCTGAGCAGCGTGGTGACCGACCCCTTGATCTCGCCCATGCCGCGCAGGTAGTCGCTGCCGCTGTCGCCGGTGAGGCCGTTGCTGTTGCTATCCTTGCGGCCGCCGCGATAGCCCAGCGCGATGCTGTAATCCATCTTGCCGATATGGCTGCCATAGCCGATGCCGCGCGTGGTGCCGGCGAAGAAACCGTTGGCCATGGAATAGTCCAGCGCCAGTCCGGCGCCGACGCGGTTCTGATCCGAACCCGAGTAGCGCGGGCCGAACGCCGCACCGGCGCCCAGCGTGAGCACGTTGCCTTGCTGGGCGTCGGCCGCTTGCGTGGGCGCCGCCACGACCACCAGGGCCGCGGCCACCAGCAGCATCGCCGGCGGGCAAGGCTGCTGCAGGAAGCGAATGAACAGGGATTGGCGGCGCGATTCGATGCCTTGCATGGAGGACCTTTCTTGAGAGGAAAATGGGAGAACGAGGCGACGCCCCGTTTGTGCTGCGCAGTATGGGGACGCGAGCATGAAGTGCGGATGAACCGCACATGAAGACAAAATGAAGCGCCGCCACGTCTTGCCGTTCAAGCAACAACACCAGAGCCGGCGCGCTTCTTAAGCCATTCTTCACCCGCCGCGTATACACTGCCGGGCATGAAAATCCTCCTGATAGAAGACGATCTGGATCTCGGTAACGGCGTGCGCATCGCCTTGTCGGACCAGGGTTTCGACGTGGTCTGGGTACGCCAGCAGGAAGACGCCATGCGCCAGCTCGACGCCGGCGCCTGCGAACTGGTGCTGCTCGACCTGGGACTGCCCGACGGCGACGGCATGCGCATCCTGGCGCGCCTGCGGCGCGAGCCGCAGGGCTTGCCGGTGATCATCCTGAGCGCGCGCGACGCACTGGAAGATCGCCTGCGCGGGCTGGACGGCGGCGCCGATGATTACCTGGTCAAACCCTTCGTGCTGGCCGAGCTGCTGTCGCGCGTGCGTGCGCTGGCGCGGCGCAGCTACGGCTTTGACGGCGAATTGCTGGAGGTGCGCGGCCTGACGGTGCACGTGCCCACGCGCCGCGTGACGGTGCGCGAGCGCATGGTGGAACTGACCGCCAGCGAATACGCACTGCTGAAGTTATTGATGGTGCGCGCCGACCGCGTGGTCACGCGCCGCCTGCTGGAAGAAGAAGCGCTGCCCGGCGCCCAGGAGAACGCCAGCAATGCGCTGGACGTGCACATGGGCAATCTGCGCCGCAAGATCGGCGATGGCTATGTGCGCACGGTGCGCGGCGTGGGCTACGTGATCGATACCGTGCCGGCGCAGAAGGAGGCCGGATGATCCGCCGCTGGTGGCGCCACGTGGCCGCGCCCACGCTGGTGCGCCGGATCATGCTGGCGCAGATGCTGCTGCTGACGCTGCTGTGGTGCGGCTTCCTCACCTTCGTGCTGATGGAAAGCCTGCGCAGCCCGGGCCTGCTGGCCGGACAGAAGACCTACGCCACCATCCTGGCCGTGGCCGACGAACTCGATGGCCGCCCCGAGGCGCGCTACAAGGTGCTGCGCCAGATCGACCTGGCGCTGCGCGAGGACTACGGCGCGGGCGACGATTCCGAACTCTCCACCAGCCTGATCGTGCGCAGCCACGGCGAGGTGATCTACGCCTCCGACGGCGCCCCGCTGAACGTGCGCAACACACGCTACGACGACACCCAGCGCATCCACGCCGACGGCACCATCTGGCGCAGCCGCACCCTCAAATCGCCCGACTCGGATGCCGAGGCCACGCTGGCGATACCGGCCGACGAATGGAATTTCTTCATCCATATCAACTCGCGCGGCTATTACATCTTGCCGCTGATCGTGAGCCTGCCGTTCCTGGTGATCCCGGCCTGGCTCTCGGTGCGGGTGGCGCTGCGGCCGTGGAGCAAGGTGGCGCGCGAAGTCGCCTCGCGCGGCCCGCGCGACCTGACGCCGCTGCAACTGGTGCCCAAGCATGAGGAGCTGCGCAACATGGTCGATTGCATCAACGACCTGTTGGCGCGGGTGCGCGACAGCGCCGAACGGGAGCGCGCCTTCATCGCCGATGCCGCGCATGAATTGCGCACACCGCTGGCGGCGATGCGCATCAACGTCGAAGCCTTGCAGGCGCACGCCGCCACCGAGCAGCAGCGCGAATTGCTGGGCGGCATCCTCAGCAGCGGCAATCGCGCCACGCGCCTGGTGCGCCAGTTGCTGCTGCTGATGCGCAGCGAAACGCGCGCCGAAGCCGCGCTGCGCCCGGTGGCGCTGACCGCGCTGGTGCAGGAGCGACTGGCCGCGCTGTCGCCCTTGGCTGCCGAGCGCGGCATCGAACTGGAGCTGGATGCGCGCGATGAAGTATGGGTGGAAGGCGTGCGCGAAGGCCTGGTGTCGCTGATCGACAATCTGGTGGAAAACGCCGTGAAGTACAGCCCGGCGCAGGCGCGGGTGGAAGTGGATGTGCGCTCGACGCCGGAGGGCGCGCGCCTGAGCGTGTCGGATGCCGGCCCGGGCATCGCGCCGGCCATGCGCGAGCGCGTGTTCGACCGCTTCTTCCGCGATCCTGACCAGATGCAAAGCGGCAGCGGCCTGGGGCTGGCGATTGTGCAGACGGTGGTGCTGCAGCATGGCGGCAGCGTGGCGCTCGATACCTCCGCCGAAGGCGGCCTGACGGTGACCGTCACGCTGCCGGCGACGGCCGCCGCATCGGGCTGATCAGAAGAGATTCAGGAAAAACGCAGGGCGCGCTCAGGCGCCTTGCAAGCCGTCCAGAACACGCGCCAGCTTGAGCTTGAAATCGATGGCGGGATCGTTGTCGCCGTCCTTGCGTTTTTCCACGCTGACGGCGTGGGTCACCATGTAGCCGGTGTAGGCGGCCAGCAGGTCGCGGTTGATGTCGTCGGTGGTCTTGAGCGGCGTCCAGCCGTGGTCGCCCAGTTCCTGCACCTCGGTCGTGGCGCCG
Source organism: Herbaspirillum frisingense (assembly GCA_009914615.1). Taxonomy (GTDB): domain Bacteria; phylum Pseudomonadota; class Gammaproteobacteria; order Burkholderiales; family Burkholderiaceae_D; genus Herbaspirillum; species Herbaspirillum frisingense_B. The sequence goes on along the minus strand of WNDX01000024.1, from coordinate 13,394 downwards.
TTGAAACTCAGGCTATAGGCCTTGGGCTTGTTCTGGTCGGCGAAGCGCAACAGGAAATCGGCGGTGGCATTGGTCGGACGGTCGCCGGCGAATTGCGTGATGGCGCTGCCCAGCGCGGCCTTGCGCTCGGCTTCGGCCGAGCTCAGTCGGGCGCTGACGCGCGCGGCCAGCGCCGGATTGGAGGCCATCACGGACTGGAATTGCGCAGCGCGCGTGTCGTCGTCCAGTTTCGGTCCATCCGGGCCTGCCACGATGCGCATGGCGGGCGGAGCCGACAGGCCGGCGGCCTGTAGCGCGCTGTTGAGGTCGGCCGCCAGCGTGTCGTTGGAACTCGACGCCTGCGAAGCTTGCGCGGCATCCTGCAGGATCTGCTGGAAAGCGCTCAGCGTGCCGGGTGCGGCGACGCTACGGTTGGCGGAATACGTGGACTGCCCGGTCTGCGTGATTGCGTTGATCATCTTGTTCTTCCCGAATTGGCGTAGCGTCGGCCCGAGGGTAAGTCGGCCGGAGGGGCTTATTGTGAACCGGATCGTCTCGTCTGTCGCAGGGAATAAAGGGGATTTTCACCCGCAGTTCCGGCGGCAACGCCGCCTCGCCTGCAAGCGCGGCCGTCCTGTGGTTCAATGAAAGCCCTTACCTCACATGCGCGGCAAGAATGTCTCTTCCCCTGCTGAAACTGCCTTCGCTGGACCTGTTGCGCGGCTTCGTCGCCGCCGGACGCCGCATGAGCATTACCCTGGCGGCGCAAGACCTGTGCCTGACGCAATCCGCGGTCAGCCGCCAGATCCATGCGCTGGAGGAATTCATGGGCACGCGCCTGCTGGTGCGCGGCCACCGCTCGATCACCTTCACGGCCGAAGGCGAACGCCTGTTTCGCAGCGCGGACGCGGTGCTGCAGCAATTGCAGGATGTCCTGGGGGAATTGCGCGCGGCGCAGGCCGCCAGGCCGGTAACGCTCACCGCCAGCATCGGCGTGACCGGCCTGTGGCTGCTGCCGCGCCTGTCGCGCTTGCAGCAGAAGCTGCCCGGCATCGATGTGCGCGTGGCCGCCAGCGACAACGTAGCCGACCTGCGCCATGACGGCGTCGATCTGGCGATCCGCTACACCACACCGGCGCTGGCGCCGGCGGGAGCGCGCCGGCTGTTCGGCGAATCGGTGGCGCCGGTGGCGCATCCGCTGCTGCTGGCCAGCGCCGGCAAATCCGGCGGCTTGCCGGCCGAAGCGCCGCTGCTGGAATTCGACATCCCCAATCCCTGGTTGAAATGGCAGGACTGGCAAGACCTGGCCGATGCCGGCGGCAAGCGCAAGAAGCGCAGCATGCTGCGCTTCAACCAATACGATATGGTGATCCAGGCCGCGGTGGCCGGCCACGGCGTGGCGCTGGGACGCATCGAGCTGATCCGCCCGCTGCTGGAAAACGGCCAACTGGCCATGCTGGCCGAACCGCGTGCGCAACCCGACGACGGCCACGCCTATTGGCTGATCCAGGCCGAGGCCGAACCGCGGCGCGAGGTGCAGCAGGTGGCCGACTGGATCTGCGGCGAAGCCTGGGCCTAGGCTTGCGCGCGGCAGAACCCCAGGGCGTCGTCCAGCCGGTCGTTGCCCCAGAACATCTCGCGCCGCACGAAGAAGGTCGGCGCGCCGAAGATGCCCAGCCAACGCGCCGCCGCGGTCTGCGCACGCAACCTGCCGCGCCACTCCTCGGATTGCGCCTCCTCCCATAACTGCTGCGCCGGCAAGCCCATGCCGCGCAAGACTTCCAGCACCACCTCGGCGCTATCGATATCGCGGTCGTCGGCGAAGTTGAGCTGCATCACGCGCCGGCAGAACTCGCCCACCCACGGCTGCTCCGCATTACTCAACGCCACGCGTGTGGGCGGCACGGCCGCGCGCGGAAAACCGGTCGGCTGCTTCCACCGCAGGCCGTATTTTCGGCACTGGCGCTGCATGTCCTTCCAGGCGTATTCGCCCTTCTCTTTCTGCAACACCAGCGGTGACGTGCTCCAGCCCAGCGCCTGGAACACCGGGCCGAGCAGGAAGGGTTTCCAATGCACCGCCACACCGGCACGCCCGGCCTCTGCCTCGATACGCATCGCGCTCAGGTAGCTATAGGGGCTGCCGAAGTCGAACCAGAATTCGATCGTCGGCGCACTCATGCATGCACCACCAGGCAGCGCAGCTCGATGCTCTCGCGCAGCGGCGCGCCGGCCGGGATCTGCGGCAGGTCGAAGGCGGCGTGCGGCGTGAAGCGGGCCACGCCATGGGTGCGCGAATCGTATTGCTTGAACATCAGGGCCTCGTGCCGGTCCATCAGCGAGAAATAAGACCAGCGGTGGTGCGGCGCATGGCGCAACTGATAGATCTCGCCGGTGCGCTTGGGATAGCGCACCTCGCCGCGCACCAGCTCCAGCTGCGACACGCTGCGCGCGTCGCACACCGCCAGCGGCGTGTCCTGCACCGGTCCCTTGATGGAGCGCCAGATATTGATGATGGAGAAGTGCTGCACGAAAGGCATCAGGTCGGAATCCTGCAGCAGCAGCGCCAGCCGGCGCCGTCCGGACTGCTCGGTGTAATCGTTGTGGATGCGACCGTTGGCGGCCGGCGGCCCGCCCGGCGCCTTGCGGCCGAAACTGAGCGGCACGCGCCCGGCTTCGCGCCGCCGCACCAGGTGGTCGAAAACATAGGCATGGGTGCCGCCGGTGGCTTGCAGGGCGAGCTCTATCGCTTCTGCGTAGTAGGTGGTGAGGATCTGATCCTCGTCGCCGAAATCGCTGACCGCGGTCGGCGCGTCGGCGAGCAGGAAGCCGTTGTTATCCAGCGATTGCGGATCATCGGGATCGGCCTGGCGGCCATCTGCGATGAAGCATTGGCGCGACTCGTACTGCGCGCTTTCCCAGGGCTGGCCGGGCGGCGGCGTGTAGGCGTAGCTGACCGGATTATCCGCGCCGGCGGCGAGGTAGCTCAGCGCGGCGGTGACGCCCAGCGGCTGGGTATGACGGGAGAGAAGGGAAGATTGCATGCTCACGGCGGCCTCCGAATGATGTCGATGCGATCATTGGAGCACCCGGCGCGGGCCGGCTCAAACGAGATTTGCGCCGGCTCGCATGTGTATTGCGCATGCGAAGCCGGGTCGGAGGCGGGTCGGAGCCGGTCGGGCAAGAAAAAAAACGGTGCTGGCCCATTGAAACGGCCGCGCATGCTGGTGCGCGCTGGCCGGGATGTCTCGTCGGCGTCGGACCGGGCGATTGTCGGCAATTCGCCAGGTTCGGAGCACGCAACGGACCATACCTGCCAATTTCTACTTACGTGTTACAAGCGTGGAATTTTTCTCAGGGGCCTCTGGTTGCGCCTCGCATCGGTTCAGCGTGGCGTAGACGGCACAACAGCGCATAAATTTTTTTACAGAATAATAATCATTATCATTTGTGCGGTAAAATCCGGCCCAAGTCAGCTCAGACATCAACAAGAAAAAACGCCCGTGCTCCATCGCGGAGCGCCGTAGCAGTCCCGTTGTGTTGCGCCAGCCCTTCCTCCAACTATCCAAATAAGGCTCGCCCAACATGGCCCGACATCCATCCGGCGGCAGCGCTACGCCTATGCGCCGCCGCTCCGTCCTGCGTCCGCTCACGCTCGCCCTTGCCGTCAACGGCGCCCTGCTGTGCCTGGCCGCGCCGCCTGTCGGCGCCCAGGAAAACACCGCAAGCGATTCCGCCCCCGTCCCCGAACGCAACGGCAAGAAATTGCCCGACGTCGAAGTCCAGGGCGTGCGCGAAGAGCAGCACAAACCCGGCGCTTCGGTAAAGGTCACCAAGGACGATCTCGAAAAGCAAGGCGCCGGCAGCTTCGCCGACGTGCTGAAGTACCAGCCGCTGGTCTCGGTGCCGGGCGTGACCGCGGGCACCACCAATACCAACAGCGCTTACGACCATCCGGGAAGCACCAACTACAACATCCGCGGCGTCGAGGGCAACCGCGTCGGCGTGGACGTCGATGACGTCGAGATGCCGGAAGCGGTGGACCGCTCAGCCACCTCCGGCAGCGGCCGCGCTTCGATCGGCACCTTCGGCCAGGGCCGCGATTTCATCGATCCCGAGATGTATTCGGAGGTGCAGGTCGATTCCGGCACCACTACCTCGGCCCGCCCGGCGGGTGGCATCGGCGGCGCGGTGAGCTTCCGCACCAAGTCGCCGGAAGACTATGTGAACGACGCCAAGCCCACCTACTTCGGCGCCAAGGCCGGCTACAACTCGGCCGACCGCTCGTGGAACGAAGGGGTGACCGCGGCCGGCGCCAGCGGCATGTTCGACGGCCTGATCGTGTATTCGCGCCGCGACGGCCACCAGGCCGATAACAAGAGCGACACGCTCAACGCCTATCCCTCGGACTGGAACTCCAACGCCCTGCTGCTCAAGGGCGGCATGCGGGTCAATGCGGAAAACAAGTTCTCGCTGTCGGCCGATCTCTATCGCCGCACCAACGACCTCTCCTATGACGGCTGGAACAATACCGGCACCGCCGTCACCGGCAAGTCAGGGCAGCACAGCACCACGGCGCGCAACACCATCCAGCTGGGTCATCTGTGGACGCCGGCCAATGCGCTGCTGGACAAGCTGGACACCCGCCTGTCCTACCAAAGCACCGACATGCAGGACGCCACCTCGACCCGCACGCTGAGTTCGGGCGCGGTGGAAAACGATTACTCGCGCAACAGCAACAAGCAGTTCAGCCTGTCCAGCGTGGCCAGCAAGAAGATCGGCAACAACGGCCTGCGCTTCGGCGTCAGCGCCAGCGAAAACAAGAACGAACACCAGCTGACCGGCACTTCGCTGGCCAAGCAGCCTTATCCCAATACCAGGACCACCCGCTACGGCCTGTTCGCCGAGGATGAGATCACCTTCAACCTGGGCGGCCACCGCCTGGCGATCATTCCCGGCCTGCGCGTGGATCGCGTCAAGAGCAGCGTGTACGACACCGGCAACTTCGCCAACAGCGCGATCACCACCGCCCAGCTCAATACCCTGTACGGCGCCGGTTCCACCAATACCATCGTCAGCCCCAGCCTGAGCCTGGTGTACGACCTGCAGCCGAAGATGAGCGCCTACGCGCAATGGAAGCGTGGCGGCCGCGCGCCGTCGGTGAGCGAAACCTATGGCTACTGGAACTCCGGCGGTGGCTTCTATGCGCTGGTGGGCAATCCCAACCTGAAGAAGGAAACCAGCGACGCCTTCGACGTCGGCCTGAAGGGCGAACTGACCGAGGGCATCGTCTTCAACAGCTCGCTGTTCTACACCAAGTACAAGAACTTCATCGCCTACACCCGCTACACGCGCGCCGCCAATCCGGAGATGTTCACCAACGTGCAGAACAACATCTCCACCATCTTCATGGCCGAGAACCGCGACAGCGCCTACATCTACGGTCTGGAACTGAGCACCCGCATCGATCACGGCAAGTTCGCGCCGGCCATGCGCGGCGTGTACTCGACCTGGGCGCTGGGCTACAGCCAGGGCAAGGCCAAGAGCCGCTACAGCGGCGACAGCTACCAGGACCTGGACACCGTGCAGCCGGCCAAGCTGATCGCCGGCATCGGCTACGACGCCCCGGAGAAAGCCTGGGGCAGCAACCTGACGGGCACCTTCGTCAAGGGCAAGCAGGCCAAGGCCACCAACCGCAACAGCTACGCCAACAACGGCACGGCCCTGGCCGGCAACACCACGGTGACCTACTTCGACGTGCCCGGCTATGCCGCCTTCGACCTGACCGGTTACTGGCGCGTGGCGAAGAACGTGCGCATCAATGCAGGCATCAACAACCTGCTGGACAAGCGCTATTGGGACTACGCCAGCGTGTACAGCCTGGAACCTGGCAATGCCAAGGACGCCCAGGACATCCAGTTGCAGACCCATACCGGCCGCAGCTTCTTCGCTTCGGTCAACGTGGATTTCTGAGCATCCGGGAAGCAATGGATTCTTTCACCCAGATAACGTAAAGGAACAGACATGACACCCCGACTTTCGCTCCTCCCCGGATTATTGGCGCTGCTGGCCGCCTGCGCCGCGCCGTCGGCGCCGCCTGCAGCCCAGGCCGGCCCTGCACGTCCGGCCGGCGGCCATGGCCGCGAAGCCTTCATGGGCAGCTACGACGTCAACCGCGACGGCGTGGTGACGCGCGCCGAATACGACAGCGTGCGCCGCCAGCGCTTCGAGGCGGCCGACAAGAACCATGACGGCGTGCTGACCGAAGAGGAATACGTGGCCGAATTCGAAGGCAGGCTCAAGCAGCAATACTTCGACACCGGCCGCCAGCCGGACCAGGCCTACGAAAATTCGATCCGCCAGGCCCACGTCCGCTTCGCGCTGCTGGACCGCAACCGCGACGGCGTGCTGTCCCGGGATGAAGAGCAGGCCATCATGGACAAGACCTTCGCCGAGCAGGACACCAACCATGACGGCCAAGTCGATGCCAACGACCCGCTGCCCCAGCCGCGCAACGCGGGCAGCTGATGCGCCGTTCCCGACCCGCACCCTGGCTCGCTGCAGCCTGCCTTCATCTGGCCGCGGCGCCGGCCGGCGCCACAGTGCTGGAAGTGGAGGTGACGCTGCCCGACCAGGCCAGCGCCGCCTACCACCCGCCCTATCTTGCGGCCTGGATAGAACGCGCGGACGGCCAGCCGGCGACCGACGGCACGCTGGCGGTCTGGTATGACACGCGCCTGCGCGACAACCTGGGGAAGATCTTCCTCAAGGAGTTGCGCACCTGGTGGCGCAAGGCCGGCCAGTCGCTGGCCTTGCCCGCCGATGGCGTGAGCGGCCCCACGCGCGGCGCCGGCAGCTATACGCTGCGCTTCTCCGATCGCCAGGAACTACTGGCCGGCCTGTCGCCAGGCAGCTACCAGCTGGCGGTCGAAGTGGCGCGGGAACAGGGCGGGCGCAGCGTGTTGCGCGCGCCCTTCCAATGGAAGACCGGCGACGGCACCGGCGGCAGCGCCCAGCGGCAAGGGGAAAGCGGCGGCGAGCTGGCCGCGCTGAAGGTCAGCGTCAAGCCATGAGACGCTACCCGCACCTGCCCCGGCAGCGACGGTTCGTGCAAGCGCGGCCGTTCCCGCTTATCCTTGAACCGGGCCGGTGCTTTGCGATCACACAGGACAGGCTCATTTTTGCGATTCCACCGAACACCCCATGAATACCGTGACCGACCTCCCCGCCCTGCTCTCGTCCCGCCTCAAGCATGAAACCGCGGATCTGCACGAGCAGATGCATGCCCTGATGGAGCAAGCCCGGCCGTTTGCCAGCCGCGCCAACTACGCGCGCTTCGTGGCGGCGCAATACCACTTCCAGTGCGACGTCGAGCACCTGTTCGCCGATCCGACGATCCAGGCCGCCGTGCCCGATCTCCAGGTGCGCGGGCGCGAAGCCGCGGCACTGGCCGACCTGGCGGACCTTCAGGCAGACGCCGGCGCGGCAAGCATCGCCACCGGCGACGTGGCCATGCCCGAGGCCCTGGGCTGGCTGTATGTATCGGAGGGTTCGACGCTGGGTGCGGCTTTCCTGCTGAAGGAAGCCAAGGACAAGCTGGGCCTGAGCGAGACCTTCGGCGCCCGCAATCTGGCGGCCTATCCGGAAGGGCGCGCCATCGTCTGGCGCCGTTTCGTCAGCTTCCTCGACCGCCCTTCGCTGTCGCAGGCCGAGCACGAAGCCGTGCTGGCCGGTGCAGCGGCTGCCTTTGGCCGTTTCGGCGACTTGCTCAAACGCCATTTCGCGCTGGCCTGAGGCGCCGCGCCGCGTGATCGCCATGCAAACGCCTGCCCCGCGCGATACCGCCAAGGATGCCGGCGCGCCGGCCGCCGCGCCTTCCCCGCTGGCGCCGCGGCGCACGCGCTGGCTGTGGCTGGCGCTGGCCTATACCAGCCTGGGCACGGGGATCATCGCCATCTTCATTCCCGGCATCCCCACCACCGAATTCATCCTGCTCTCGGCCTGGGCCGCCGGCAAAGGCTCGCCGCGCCTGCAGCGTTGGCTGGAAAACCATCCGGTATTCGGCGCCATGATCCATAACTGGCGCAACGGCCGGGTGGTGGCGCGGCGCGCCAAGATCAGCGCTTCGCTAATGATGAGCCTGTGCCTAGTGATCATGCTGTTCACGGTCAGGCACCGCTGGATCATCGTGCTGGCCGCGCTGGGCATGGCGGCCGGCGCCATGTGGATGTGGTCGCGGCCGGAACGGGTGAACGATGTGCAGGCCGGGGACGGCGGCGCCAGGTAGCCAGATAGCCAGGTAAGCGGCTGTGGAAAACAAAAAGGCCTGCGCCGTTCATCCGGCGCTGGCCTTTTTCATTGCGGCCGCAAGATCAGGTGATCGACGACGACACCTTCCACAGATCGACGTCGCCATCGGTGGCGTGGCTGTCGATCTGGGCCAGTTCCTCGGCGCTGAAAGCCGTGTTCTTCAGCGCATCCAGCGAATCGTCCAACTGTTCCACGGTACGCGCGCCGATCAGGGCCGAGGTCACGCGCGCATCGCGCAGCACCCAGGCGATCGCCATCTGCGCCAGCGTCTGGCCGCGCTTCTTGGCGATCTCGTTCAAGGCGCGGATGCGCCCCAGGTTTTCCGGCGACAGCATGCGCTGCGGCAGCGACGGCGCACGGGTGACGCGGGCGCCTTCGGGCACGCCATCCAGGTACTTGGAGGTGAGCAGGCCCTGTGCCAGGGGCGAAAAGCCGATGCAGCCCACGCCCAGTTCTTCCAGCGCCGGCAGCAGGCCGCCTTCGATGCTGCGGTTGAGCATGGAGTAGTTGGGCTGGTGGATCAGCAGCGGCACGCCTTCGCTCTTGAGGATGGCCGCCGCCTTGCGCGTCAGTTCCGGCGAGTAGGACGAGATGCCGACGTACAACGCCTTGCCTTGGCGGTGCAGGTGGGCCAGCGCGCCCATGGTTTCTTCCAGCGGCGTGTCGGCATCGACACGGTGCGAATAGAAGATATCCAGATACTCCAGGCCCATGCGCTTGAGGCTTTGTTCGCAACTGGCGATCAGGTGCTTGCGCGCGCCGGTCGGGCCGCCGTAGGGGCCCGGCCACATCTGCCAACCGGCCTTGCTGGAGATCACCAGTTCATCGCGGTAGGGCCCGAAATCCTTGGCCATCCAGCGACCGAAATTCTCTTCGGCCGAACCGGCCGGCGGGCCGTAGTTGTTGGCCAGGTCGAAGTGGGTGACGCCGCGATCGAAGGCGCGGCGCAGCACCGCGCGGCCGGTCTCGAAGTTATCGACGCCGCCGAAGTTCTGCCACAGCCCCAGCGAGACGGCCGGCAGCAGGAGGCCGCTCCTGCCGGTGCGGCGATAAGGCATGCGGCCATCGTAGCGGGAGGGTTCGGCAATGTAATTCATGGAAGTCCTTGGTTGAAGGTTCTTGTTGGGGCGATGGCAAGGCCATCAGGGGGAAGGCCGGGAAAGTCTACGCCGCTGTCTCCGGTTTTTTAAATGGAATATAAAGATACGATTGATCTGTCTGGCAGATGGATCGTGCGCGGCCGCGCTCAGCGGGCCGGCAGGATGATGGTGGCGATCAGGCCGCCGTCCGGATGGTTGCGCAATAGCAGCTCGCCGCCGTGCGCCTGCACGATGTTGCGCGAGATGCCCAGGCCCATGCCGCCACTGTTCTGGGCGCGCCCGTGCTCCAGCCGCACATAGGGCTGGAACAGCGTGCCCATGGCGTCTTCCGGCACGCCCGGGCCGTGGTCGCGGATCTCGATCTCGACCATGTCGCCGCCCACGCCGCGCGAGGGACGGATGGCGATCTCGACCTTCTGGCCGTAGTACAGCGCGTTGTCGAACAGGTTGCCGATGGCGCGCTTGAGGGCCAGCGGCTTGGCGATGACGGTGATGCCCGAGGGCGTGAAGGCGATCTCGTGGCCGGCCATGCGGGCGTCGCGGATCATGCGGATCACCAGGGCGTCCAGCCGCACCTCGGTGTGGTTCTCGTGGATGTCGCTGTCCTTCACCGATTGCAGCGCGCCCTTGACCATCATGTCCAGCTCATCGAGGTCGTCGTGGAATTCGGTGCGCATGTCGTCATCGTCCATCAGCTCGGTGCGCAGCTTCAGGCGCGTGATGGGCGTGCGCAGGTCATGCGAGATGGAGACGAACAGACGCTCGCGGTCTTCCAGATAGCGCTTGATGCGTTCGCGCATGCCGGAGAAGGCGCGCGCGGTCTTGACGTATTCGCGGCTGCCGGTGCCGGGCAGCTCGGGCACGGTCTCGCCCTTGCCGAAGGCTTCGGCGGCGTCGGCCAGCGCGGCCAGCGGACGCGTGGTCCAGCGCACCACCAGGATGGTCAGCAAGAGGATGGCCGCCAGCGACAGGCCCTGCAACACCAGCCGGTCCAGCCATAGCGGGTTGCCGCTGTCGAGGAAATACGGATTGGGCATCAGCGCCGCCAGGTACAACCAGCGGCCGCTCTCCACCTGCATCTGGATCACCAACACCGGCGCCGAGTTGGGCTTGGTCAGCAGGATGTGCTGCACCCAGTTGTCCGGCAGGTCGTTGACCGTGAGGCCGTCGCTGGACACCTGCAGGCCCTCCGGCCAGGCGAAGTCCAGCCTGGCCTCGGGCAGGAAGGGCAGATCGTCGCGCAGGGTCTGGGCCGCCACGTCGATGGCCACCGCCGCCAGCCGGTTGTCGGCGATCGGGGTGACCGGCACCGCGGTGCTGTTGGCGTTGATGAAGAAACGCGTGCCGCCCATCTCGCGCAGCTGCTGGATCATCAGCGGCCGGTAGTTGGCGGGCAGGCTCATGAAATAGCGGATCGCCACCGAGGCGCTGTGCGCCAGGTGCTGCGCGGCCACGCGGGTCTCGGCTTCGGACTTGCTGCGCAACTGGGCGGCCCAGATCATGCCGCCGGCCACCTGGGTGACCAGCACGCCGAAGATCATCACCACCGACAGCCGGCCCAGCAGCGAGTCCGGCAGCATCCAGTCCAGCAGCGCGGCCAGCTTGCCGCGGGCCGTGGCCGGCCGGACGGCGGGCGGCGCGGAAGCGGGCGCGGCCGGCGCCGCGGGGGTGACTTCGTTCACGGGATGGCCGGGCTCAGGCGGCCGCGGCGCTGACGTCGGCCGAGAACACGTAGCCGGCGCCGCGCACGGTCTTGATCAGGTGCGGCTGGCGGCCGCCGTCGTTGAGGCGCAGGCGCAGCTTGCTGATCTGCACGTCCAGCGAGCGATCCAGCGGGCCGGCGTCGCGCCCGCGGGTTTCCTCGCACAGCACGTTGCGGTCCAGCACGTCGCCGGGATGCTCGACGAAGTATTTCAGCAACTGGTAATCCATGCCGGTCAACGCCACGGTCTGGCCGGTGCTGTCCATCAGCGTGCGCTCCACGGTATCCAGCGTGAAGCCGACGAAGCGGTAGTAGCGCGGCGCGGCGCTGCTGTCGATGCCGATGCGGCGGTGGATGGCCTTGATGCGCGCCAGCAGTTCGCGCGGGCTATAGGGCTTGGCGATATAGTCGTCGGCGCCCAGTTCCAGGCCGACCACGCGGTCGGTCTCGTCCGAGCTGGCAGTGAGCATGATGATGGGCACGTTGGATTTGCGCCGCACCGTCTTGCACAGCGCGAAGCCGTCGGTGTCGGGCAGCATCACGTCCAGGATCACCAGCGAAAGCTCATCCGCAAAGCGCTGGAATTCCGCCAGGAAGGCCGCGCCGTCATGCGCCAGGCGCACTTCGTACTGGTTCTTTTCCAGATAGGCCTTCAGCAGCGTGCGGGTCTTCTGGTCATCATCGACAATCAATATCTTGCGCGTCATGGTTGCCGCTCCATCTCCAAATTCTTATAGGTCAGTCATTCCGGTTGCGCGACAGGGTGCGCGCGATGGCCGCCAGTCGTTTCTGCGTCTGTTCTTCGGTGATCTGACGATCGATGAAGAAGCGCTGCACCTCCGCCACGATGGCGTCCTTGGTGGTTTCATCGGTCGCCATCCGGTGCACCAGGCTGGGCGCCTGATAAGAGGCGCCCTTGCTGAACGCGCGCCAGGAGTCGCGCGCACAGCGGTCCATATGCGGGTCCTGCGCGCGCAGGACGGGGATGGATCCCTTGATTTTATTGTAGTCCGATTGCACCGCCGCAGACATGGTGATCTGCGCCAGCGTCTCCTGCATGGCCTGGTGCGAATAATTGTCGGCAAACATCGCCAGCGTATCGGTACTGTATAAATGATAGTCGCCGGTGCCGGGCACCGGCGCACATCCGAACTGCTGGTCCACCGTCAGGCCCCAGGCATTGAATTCGCCCTTGGCCCAGTCGCCCATGATGAACATCGCCGCCTCGCCGTTGACCATGCTGCGCGCCACTTCGGTCCACGGCCGCTCGCGCACCGGCTGCGCCATGGCGCCGGCCAGGCTGCGCAGGCGCTTGAGGATGTGCAGCATGCGCGCATCCAGGTAGGCGCTCGGGCTCATGTCCACGAACAGGCGCCGGTAATAGGCCGGGCCGCTCTCGGCCAGCGCCAGGTTCTCGAACAGCGTGGCGATCTGCCACGCCTCGGCGCTCTGCGCCAGCGGGACGATGCCGGTGCCGCGCAAGAGCTGCACGATCTTGTCGAACTCTTCCCAGGTCCTGGGCGGCGTCAAGCCGTAGCGCTTGAAGATCGCCACGTTATAGAACAGCGTGTTGACCCGGTGGATGCCCAGCGGCGCCGCCACCACGTGGCCGCGGTTGTTCAGCAGCGACCAGACGGCGGGGAACATCTGCTTTTCCCAGTTGCCCTGCACTGCCACGTTATCCAGTTCCAGCAGCAGGCCGAGGTCGGCCCATTCGCCGAAGATCACGCCGTTGAGCTGCGTCACCTCCGGCGCGCGGCCGGCCAGCACCATGCTTTTCAATACCTTGCCGGCGCCCATGCCGGCGCCGCCGGGAATGGAAATGTCGCGCCATTGGATATCCTGTCGGGCCAACTGGTTCACCACGACATTGATGGCCTGGCGTTCGCTGTCCGACGTCCACCAATGCAGCACCTGCAGCGAACCCGGCGCGCCCGAGGGAACGGGCGCCGCCGACGGCCCCGCCGCGCGCGCCTGCGGCGCCAGCAGCGGCAGCGCGAGCAGGCATGCGGCGGCTCCTCGTACGAGGGCCGGACCGATGCGTGCCATCACGGGCCGTTTCATTTTTATCATTATGATGCGTGTCTCCCAAACCGGAACAGACTATAGCCGGGCGACTGCCATTGCGCAATTTGCATGGCGCCCGGATCTGGCCGCTTCGATGCCTGAAAAATGATTAAGAGGCTGTTGCAAAATTAAATTTCGGGGCTGTTAACTTCCCCGACTTGATGTTAACTTCCTGTCTTGTTTTTCCTGACGGGATGCGATGCCTAAAGAACTTGTCGACGATGAATTGTGGTCACTCA
>WNDX01000239.1 GCA_009914615.1 Herbaspirillum frisingense | reverse complement strand
TGAGTGACCACAATTCATCGTCGACAAGTTCTTTAGGCATCGCATCCCGTCAGGAAAAACAAGACAGGAAGTTAACATCAAGTCGGGGAAGTTAACAGCCCCGAAATTTAATTTTGCAACAGCCTCTTACACCGGTCGTGTGCTGTCGCGCGGTTTCCTGGGTGACAGCGTGGAATACCTGCTGCACACGCCGATCGGCGAGATCAAGGGCATGGCGCCGGCGGCCGGCGCGGTCGCGCGCGAAGGCCAGGAGGTGCCGTTCAGCCTGCCGGCCGAGGCCGCGCTGCTGCTGCCGGCCTGAATCCGTCACCCGATTTACGCTCCGGTCACAGGCCGGGCTTTCGACAAGAATAAAGAAGAGCAATCCATGCACAAGATCTGGCTTGATACCGATCCCGGCTTCGATGACTGGCTGGCCATGCTGATGCTGTCGGCCAACCTCGACGTGTCCTGGCTGGGCGTGTCGGTGGTGGCGGGCAATGCGCCGCTGGCCACCACTTACGACAATGCCCTGCGCATCAAGAAGCACTATCACCTGGACGTGCCGGTCTACGCCGGCTGCGACGCCCCGCTGGGCGGCCCGATGGAAACCGCGCAAGCCATCCTCGGTGACGCCGGCATGGCCACCACCGGCGAGACCTTGCCGCAGGTCGATATCGGCGCGCTGGAGGCGGAACAGTCCGCACGCATCAAGCGCAACCCGCTGCCGCACGCGGTCGATGCACTGATCGAGGCGGTCCGCGCCAACCCCGGCGCGATCACCCTGATGTGCATCGCCCCATTGACCAATATCGCCGTGGCCTTGCAGCGCGCGCTGGACATCGCGCCCTTGATCAAGGAGATCATCCTCATGGGCGGCTCCTCCGACCAGGGCAACCATACGGCGGCGGCGGAATTCAACATCTTCGCCGACCCCGAAGCCGCCGACGTGGTGTTTCGCGCCGGTATCCCGCTGCGCATGTTCGGCCTGAACCTGTGCCGCCAACTGCAGGTCACCGGAGCCGAAGTGCAACAGGTGCGGGCTTTGGGCACGGCCCGCGCCAAGTGGCTGGCGGGCTATTTCGACGCCTACCTGCGCATCCGCAGCCCGGACGGTTCAGTGCCCATGCCGATGTATGACCCGGCGGTGGCGATCTGGCTCAAGCGTCCGGAGCTGTTCAGCTTCAGGCCGGCGCACGTGGATATCGAGCTGGAGGGGCGTTTCACGCGCGGCATGACGGTGTGCGAATTCCGCATCCCGCGCCGCGCCCAGGCCAATGCCGAGATCGCCATGACCGTCGATGGCCCGCGCGCCATGCAATGCATGATGCAGGAGCTGCTGGGCACCTTGTCCTGAGCCGCCCTCCTTTCACCCGATCGCATCTTATGACCACGTTTGAAGAAACGTCCGCGGGTCCGCTGTCGCTCGAACAATTCGTGCGCGCGCTGCCCAAGGCCGAACTGCATTGCCATCTGTTTGGCGCGGTACGTCGCCAGACCTTCATCGATCTCTCCGACCAGGCCGGCAATCCGGTCTCGCGCGACGAGATCGATGCCTTCTACACCCGCGGCGAAAAGCCGGTCGGCGTGCTGCGCGTGTTGCGCGCGCTGGATGCGGAGTTGATCCGCGCGCCAGCCGACCTGCAGCGCATCGCCTATGAATACCTGCAAGACGCCCACGCGCACGGGGTGGCCTACAGCGAATTCTTCTGGAATCCCACCGGCACCGTGCGCGTCTCTGGCATCGCCTACGAGGCGGCACAGGACGCCATCGTCGCCGGCATCGTTGCCGCCGAACGCGACTTCGGCATCATCGGCCGCCTGATCCCCAGCATCGACCGCGAAGCCAGCCCGGACGAGGCGCTCGCCATGGTGCGCTGGATGAGCGCCCACCGCGCGCCGGAAGTGATCGGCATCGGCATGGATTACCGCGAGAACGACCGCCCGCCCGAACTGTTCGAAGCCGCCTATCGCCTGGCGCGCGAAGCCGGTTTCAAGACCACCGCCCATGCCGGCGAATTCGGCATGCCGTGGAACAACGTCGCCACCGCCATCGATCTGTTGCAGGTGGACCGCGTGGACCACGGCTATACGGTGGTCGACAACCCCGAACTGCTCGCCCGCTGCATCGCGCGCGGCCTGATCTTCACGGTGGTGCCCACCAATTCCTACTACCTGCGTACCCTGGCGCCGGAGCGCTGGGCCCAGGACCACCCGATCCGCCAGATGCTGGCGGCCGGCCTGCGTCTGCATCCCAATACCGACGATCCCACCCTGCACCTGGTCACGCCCACCGGCGCCTGGCTGATGATGATGCAGCTCGGGGCCGGCATCGACGACCTGCGCGGCTTCATGCTCAACGGCCTCGACGCGGCATGGATGGACGAAGCGCTGCGCCAGCGCTGGCGCACCGAATGGAGCGCGCGTTTCGACGCCTTGCGGGCGCGCCTGGTCGCGGCCTGAGCGACGTCTCCGTTTCCTTGGGAAAGTCTGAGCACATGATCCTCATCATCGGCAGCATCAACATGGACCTGGTGCTGCGCACGCCGCGCATGCCCCTGCCCGGCGAAACCCTGGCCGGCGCCGGTTTCATGACCATTCCCGGCGGCAAGGGCGCCAACCAGGCCGTGGCCTGCGCGCGCCTCAGCGTTGCGGGCACGCCGGTGGCCATGGTGGCCTGCCTGGGCGACGACGCCTTCGGTCGCCAACTGCGCCAGTCGCTGCGCGACAACGGCGTGGACGACGGCGGCATCAGGGACATCGCCGGTCAGAGCACCGGCATCGCCTCCATCCTGGTCGATGACCTGGCGCAGAACAGCATCGTGCTGGCGGCCGGCGCCAACGGTTGCGTCACGCCCGAACAGGTCGAGCAGGCGCGGCCGCTGATCGAAGCGGCCTCCATCGTGCTGCTGCAACTGGAAATCCCCATGGCCGCCGTGGTGCGCGCGGTCGAGCTGGCGCATGCGCTGGGCAAGACCGTGGTGCTGAACCCGGCTCCCGCGGCCGCCCTGCCGGATGGTTTGCTCGAAAAGATCGACTACCTGGTGCTCAATGAAATCGAGGCGGCCATGCTGGCCGGACAGAACCCGTCCGTGGTGGCGCTCGACATCGCTGCCCTGGCCGAGCGCCTGCGCGGCCTGGGCGCGCGCAATGTGGTGGTGACGCTGGGCCAGCACGGCGTGTACGGCGATTTCGCCAAGGGCGGCCAGGGCCATGTGCCGGCTCGTGCAGTGCAAGCCGTGGACACCACCGCCGCCGGCGACACCTTCATCGGCGGGTTCATCGGGGCGCTGGCCAAAGGCAGCGACGAATTCGACGCCATCGCCTGGGGCCAGGCCGCGGCCGCCATCAGCGTGACCCGCGTCGGCGCCCAGACCTCCATTCCCTCGCGCGACGAGATCCGGCTCTGATCCGGCGCGCCGGGTGCCGCGTGCCCGATGACTGATGCCTGGCGCCTGACGCCGGACGCCGGACGCCGATCATTCGCGGCGGTCCACCGACGGTTGCCAGAATACGATCCGCGCCTGCAGCCAGCGCATGGCCTGCGCGCCGCACAGACCCACCAGCGCCAGCAGCACCACGCCGGCAAACATCGTCGACAGGCTCATGTTGACCGAGGACGAGGCGATCAGGTAACCCAGGCCGCGTTGCGCCGACATGATCTTGCCCCCGTTTCACGGACACCCCTATAAGCGATTAACTATCGCAATAGGAGGTGGACGATGACCAAGAGCAAGGCAGGCAGAAAGGGGCAGGAGTTCAGCCTGGAGTTCAGGCAGCAGGCACTGTTGCGAGCGGCCACAGAAGGGGTAACCACGGTGGCTCGTGATCTGGGGTTGCAGCCTGCCAGCTGTACAGTTGGCGCGCCCAGGCGCGGCGGCACGACCAGGACGATCAGGCACAACGCTTGGAGTTGGCCGAACATGCACGGCTCAAACGTGAAGTGGCGCGGCTGGAGGAGGAGAACGCTTTCCTAAAAAAAGCGGCGGCGTACTTCGCCAAACAGCCCAAGTGAAGTACGCAACGATGAAAGCGCACGAAGGCACATTCAGGGTGCGTCTGATGTGCCGAGTGCTGTCGGTGTCTCCAAGCGGCTACTATGCTTGGCGCAAGCGTAT
>WNDX01000238.1 GCA_009914615.1 Herbaspirillum frisingense | reverse complement strand
TGATTTCCATCACCAGCGCCGCTTTGCGCTTGGCTGTCCAACGCTTGAATTCTTCTTCCATGACCTTGCTCATTTTGATTTCCTTTTAGGATTATCTACTGAGCAGGTTTTTAGTGGGTCATTACACAAGGGTCGAACAAATTGACCGATGTTGCAGCTTTAGGTCAGTCGTAATCCCGCAAGCCATAGGTCTGCAAGACCGCGCCAGCACCACGATATAACTAGATTCAGATAACGCCAGCTGATAAAATCACACCATCAAAGCAGTGCCGCAAGGCTCCGCAATGATGGTCCAGAAATGCCCCGCACTGCTATGCGGGGCATTTCGCTTTTAGGGCTCAAATTTCGCATGCGAAATTTCTCGCCGTGCATTTCCAGCCACATTCCGGGAAGAAGCGAGTCAGAATCAAAATGAAAAACGCCGCCAGGCTGAAGCGTGGCGGCGTTTTACAGTTTTGCACTATCGAAACTTGGCTAATCCTGGAGTTTGCGTGACGCAAAGCTCAAGTCCTTCATAATGCGCTGCATGACATCCGCGGCCTCTGGATGATCGAGCTTCGCAGCATAGATCTCGGAAAACTTCTGCAGCTCCGATGCCAAGGACCCTGGCAAGGTCAATTCGACTTTGACCAGCGATTCGCTAGATGCCTGCCAGGCACTTGTAATCTTGTCGAGGGCACGAAAAAGGGAAGGCGGATGCTTCCCGTTTTCTTTTGCCACTTCGGCCGCCTGCCTTCCATCAACCAAGACCTCCTTGGCCATGGCCAATGTCAGCTCTGCAAACGGGCGGCTTCGCTGGCCAGTACCGAATACAGCATTGTTGACGGCCTGGTCGAAGGCCTCTTGTGTCATGCGGCGGATCTTCATATTCATGATTAGTCAGGTTCAAAAGTGCCCCCCAGGGGAGGGCACCATACATCCGATTAGAAACGCCAGTTTTCGGGCATGCTGGGCGCTTCATCACGCTTGCCATTGATGCCGGCATTGGCGTCGATGAGCGGGTACAGCGCGTCCCAAATCTGACCGGCTTTTTCCTTCTTCAGATCAGCTGCTAAGCGACGCAGAAAAACGTCTGCGGTCTTCTCGCCGAGGACGGCCATCAGAGGTAACACGATGGCTTGAAAGCCTGTCCATTTCACCCAATTATCGAGTTGCTGAACGTCTTCACCAGTTTGGGCCAGTGATTCAACAATGCCCTCAATGGACATGAACTGCTTCTGATTTAAAAGTCCCCACTGGAAAAGCTCTTCACGGAAGACATTCAATTTGCTCTCCAAGCTCTCGCGTGATAGGCCACTGGATTTAGGGGCTTCAACATGAGTCGGAGCTTGCGCGGGCTTTGCTTGGCCCTGCTCTACAAAAGCGCTCAATGCAGCGGCCGCAGCGGCTTCTGCTTCGGTTTCAGCACTTGGACTAGCGGCCTGGGTAGCTGCCTTGGGCTCTGCGGATTTGCTAGGCTTCTTAGCCGTAGCAGTTTTTCCTGCACCGGCTGCCGCCGGCGCCATAGTCTTTGCGGTAGCGCGGGTAGACTTTGCTTCGCCTGTTTCCTTCTCAGCTTGGCGCTGCAGCCTTTCTTTGATCAGCGATTCCTTATCTCGGAGCTGTTCGCGAGTGAACGAAGCTCCTGATTCGATCTCACCAACAATGGCCGAAAATTCCTTCTCATCCAGCATCAGAACGTTATTCAGGCTGTTTAGCATTTCCACGTCTGAAATAACTTCATCACGGAAGAGTGCCAGGATGGGAACCGGCAGGCGCAAGGCAGATACGCGCTTGCTAATCCAGGGTGCTTTTTTACCCCAGATTTCGCATGCTCCTTCAGTGCCATACTTCTCGACATCCTCTGCAACGCCTTTTGCCTTCTCATAGGCCGTCAGGTCTTCCCGCTGCTCATTCTCAGAAATTTGCATCCGACGAATCGAGAAATCATCGGTATCTTCCGGCACCAAGCGATAGGGGACTTTATCCAAGCCCGCCAGGATCGAGGAACGATAGCGACGCTCACCGGCAACCAGGTCGTAGCGGCCATCTGCCTTTTTACGCAGCAGGATTGGCTGCAGCAGGCCTTGTTCCTTAATGTCTTTTGCAAGTTCTTCAAGCTTTGCCTCGTCAAACTTCTCACGCACCTGCGGCTTGCGGTCGATCAGACTCAGTTCGACTTCACCATCTGGAGGGGCTTTCGAAGCATCCAGTGCTTTCAAGGCATTCAGCTTCACTGCAGAACCGCTGAACTTATCGAAGTCCAGGGGCTTCTTGGACTTTGCTACCTTCGCTGTTTGTACCTTTGCGTTCATCGCCTTATCCTTCCAATCCGACCAAACTGTAAATGCACTTGCATGCGTCAACCATTTCCTGCGCTGCCACGCTGCTACTTGTTTCACCCCGCTGAGTCCGCCATACTGCTCTTGTGCTCGACTCTTCAATAGCGCCCCGATCGTATAGCTCTACGGGGAGTACATGGTTGCCCCATGCCGACTCTCGCAACAAATTGAGGCTTTGCATGTGGCGCGCGCGAGTGCGGTTGATCCGGTTGGGCAGAATACCCAGGGGAGCCAGGTTGAATTCCGCACCGATTTGTCGCCGCACTTCAAGCAAGTTTGCCGTCAACGAATCGAGACCGGCAATGGCATTGTCATCCATCGTGCATGGCGCAATCACTTGGTCGGCGAGGCTCATTGCCAAGATCAACGGATAGATGTTGCCGGGACCCGTATCGATAATGCAAACGTCGAAATCTTTTGCGTATTCTTCGAATTTCTTGCGAGCGATCTGCAATTTTTTGCGGAAAGTATTCACGTCGAAATTCAAAGAAGCCAGGCGGGAGTCAACCTGAATAAACGCGCCATTCTCTTCAAAATATGCCGGCTTGCGGTGATCATTCTCGTCAATAATTCCGCTGGCAACAGCCGCATCATCTGGAACATCGAAGCCGTTGCTTCTCGCAAGGTCACGCAAGGTGCCACTGAGGTTGCCGACCGCTGCTGACGACTCGGTATCGATCAGAGATTCACTGTTCAGATTGGTCTTCGCATTCTGAGGGTCGAGATCTACAAACAGAACACGTTGGCCAATTTCCAGCCCCCAGTAACCCGCGTGCAGAGCTGTCTTGGTCTTACCCTGGCCACCCTTCTGAATTGCAAAAGCGATGACCTTCATCTTCAAACCGATATTCGAGTGAATTTGCATAGTGTTGTCCGTTTAGTTTGCGTGTACAGCATCTGCGGATGCAGCAGCCGCAAAAGAAGGGTGGGGCGCATGCGCGAATTGGAAATGCAGATTGATGAAACAAGAAAGCCAGTTCACCGCGTAGACGTTCAGCGGTGTTCGCTGCGAATCAACTTGGCCAGTAGATGACGCCTTCTTGTAATACGCCGCCTCGTCGGTGAAGCCGACAAGTTCCGCAGTTGCTGCGACATGATCGACCTCAAAAATCATCCAGGGCGTGGACAGGTCTTCACCACCACTCGCCTTGTCGTGGGCAATTTCTACTTTTGCCTTTCCTTGGCCAGCTGCAGTGATGACGCAAAAGAGCGCCATACCGTCTTTCTGTCGGGGCGCTGCAAACATAGCGCCGGCCTGGCTGGATGAAGAAAAGTAGGGGATCAGGTCAGACAACCTGCTGTAAATGCGCGAATACAAAGATGGCGCCATTCGATTTCTCCTGTCAATGATGGGTTCTCAAAATTTCGCATGCGAAATTTCCGCCTCCCGGTCTGCTAACCGTACTACGGAGGGGATGGCCTTGAACGATGCCATGAACAGATTATAACCCACTATAGATTACTGATCAACCTATAAACGCAATTAATTTAGTTGCGCGACAAATTTAAACAAACGATTTCACCGATTTAAATTTACTGGCAAACGGTTTTAAATTAGAATTTAAATCAACGATATTCATTCGTTGAAAGGACCGTTTTGACCACTGACACCATATCCGCCCCAGCAGATCGATACCTGCAGCTGGTCCGGGTTCTCTTCATTGTGCTAACCGCACTCCAACTAGCCGATTGGGACAGCACCGTGATCTTGCCCCCGTTTCACGGACACCCCTATAAGCGATTAACTATCGCAATAGGAGGTGGACGATGACCAAGAGCAAGGCAGGCAGAAAGGGGCAGGAGTTCAGCCTGGAGTTCAGGCAGCAGGCA
>WNDX01000237.1 GCA_009914615.1 Herbaspirillum frisingense | reverse complement strand
CCACCATCGTCCCCACGGCTCGCTTGGCCATCTGACCCCAAGTGAGTTCGTCCAAAAGTGGTCAGTGAAACCCAAAGAGGCAGCTCCTCTCTAGTTCTAAACTGTCCAACTTCCGGGGGCAGGTCAGAAGGTCATGTAGCCGATGTAGCCGACGCCGAAGAATCCGTAGCCGAGCAAGCCATAGGCAAAGTCGGCCGTGCGAAAGCCCTTGCCGGCGGTGGCCTGCAAGGTGGGCGCGGAGATGCGCCGGGCGGCCGCGCCCAGCATCGCGGTGGCGATCAGGCAGACCACCGACAGCGCGATCCAGATCTGTTGCCAGCCGTGTCGCGCGGCGTCGCCCGCCATCAGATGCGGCACCAGCGGAACCAGCACCGCCGAGGCGATGATGCCCAGGCCGGTGCCGCCGTAGTAGATGCCCAGGATCAGCCCCATCCGGTGTTCGGTGAGCGCGCCGAGCCGGGCGGCGAGCAGGCCGCCGGAGACGAAGGTGAAGGCGCTGGCGACGCCGGCCAGGTAGCGTTGGCTGAGCAGCACCCAGGAATCCGTGGTCATGCCGCAGGTAAGCATGAAGATCGCCGTGAGGATGGCGCCGATCAGCAGCGTCCGGTGGACATTGACCAGGCGGATCAGCAGCGGGCAGGCCAGCGCGCCAGACAGGTAGCCGAAGGCATTAGCGGTGTTCATTCCGCCCGCCAGGAAATACGACCAGCCGAGATCGTCGCGCATCGCCGGCAGCAACAACGCATACGAAAAGCGCGACAGGCCGAGAGAAATCGCGGCGCCCAGCGAAAGGCCGGTCGCGGTCGTCAGGAAGTGCCTGCTGGAGGGTGTGGTCATGGGAGCGTGTGTCTGTGTTGCTGCCTGTCTTGCCGGCCCGCTCGTCGATTCTGAGCGGGGCGGCCGGAGAGAGCTGTTTTTATGTTGCCGGTAAGGCAATGGGTTCGGCGCACCCGATCGGAGTCAGATCCGGACGCTCGGCGAGCGCGGGCGCAAGCACAAGGTGGCCGCATCGCCCGTCAACCGGGCCGGCATGCAATGAGGCAGGAACAAGTCCTGTAGGACGGGATGGGTGGTGGTCGGCATGAGGTAGTGTCTCCGGAGCCTGGCGTCATTGTTATGCCGCCAAGTTTAGCCGAACCGCGCGTTCTCAGGCGGCGGCCTCGTGCCACAGGTTCTGGTCGATGACGTCGAGGCAGGCATCCACCACTTGCGGATCCAGGCGCGTGCCGCGCAGGCGGCGGATCTCGTCGAGTGCCGCGGCCATGCCCAGCGACTTGTGGTAGGGGCGGTCGGCGGAAATCGATTCGACGATGTCGGAGACGGTCAGGATGCGCGCTTCCAGCGGAATGGATTCGGCCGTGATGCCGCGCGGATAGCCGCTGCCGTCCAGGTATTCGTGATGGCACCAGACGATCTCGGCGAGATTGAAGGGGAAGCTGATCTTCTTGAGAATGTCGTAACCGATCTGTACGTGCGATTTGAGCACGCCGTATTCGTCGTCGGTGATGCGGCCGGGTTTGTTGAGCAGCGTCAGCGGGATCCTGGCCTTGCCGATGTCGTGCACCTGCGCGGCCATGTGCAGCACGTCGATGCGGTCGCGCGGCAGCGCCAATTGTTCGGCGATCTTCACGCACAAGTCGGCGGTGCGGTCCTCATGGCTCGGCGTATAGCCGTCCGTGAGCCGATGCATGGCGATCAATGCATCGACGATTTCCTGATAGATCTGGTTTGATTCTGAAACTGGCATCCCTGTCCCTGCGATATTGCAGCGCGCGCGGTGCTGGTCAGAAGCAGCTGAATCGATCATCTGGCGGTGGACTTGCGCCCGCCGTGAACCTCTGAGAACAGCCACCGTCTGACGGCAGCCCACCGCCGCTTCCCGACCATGGCCCGTTTTCTACGGGCCTTCCCGGTTGTCGGATAATAGCGGCTGCAATGCCAAGGCAGTTTACCTTCATGACGTATCGATGACAACCAAGCTCTCCACCTCGCGCGCCGGCCTTCTGGGCCAGGCCCGCTGGCGCCAGATCGCCATTCCGCTGTTCTTCCTGCTGCTGGGCATCGTGTTTGCCAGCTGGGCGGCGCGTATTCCCGCCATCCGCGACCATCTGCAGTTGGACGCCGCCACGCTGGCGCTGGTGCTGCTGTGCGGCGGCATCGGCGCGGTCGGTTCCTTCCCGCTGGCGGCCTGGCTGACCGGCCATTACGGCGCGCGCCACAGCACGCTCTACGCCGGTCTGGCGCTGCTGGTGTCGCTGCCGCTGCTGGGCCTGGCGCCGGGGCTGTGGTCGCTGATGGCGATCTGTACCTGCTATGGCGCGGCGTCCAGCTGCTTCGACGTCGCCATCAATGCGCTGGGCGCGCAGGCCGAGAAAGAGGCCGGGCGGCCCATCATGTCGATGCTGCACGGCTGGTTCTGTGTCGGCACGTTCTCGGGCGCGCTGATCGCCAGCGGCCTGGCCAGCCTGGAGATCGCGCCGGTGTGGCACTTCCTGCTGGTATCGGCGGTGTTCCTGTGGCCGCTGCACGCGGCTTACCAGGCCTTGCCGGATGACCGGCCGGAGCACGATCCGCACCGCAAGATCTTCGCCATTCCGCATGGTCACCTGGTGGTGCTCGGCGTGCTCGGTTTCTGCGGCGCCATCGTCGAAGGTTCGGTCGCCGACTGGAGCGGGATCTACATGAAGGACCACATCCGCGCCAGCGACGGCGCCACGCCGCTGGCTTATGCCGGATTCGCCGGCATGATGCTGATCATGCGCATGATCGGCGACCGTCTCAAGGAGCGCTACGACGCGCGCCGCGTGGTGGCCGTCGGCACCCTGGTGGCGACCGTGGGCATCGCCTGCGCGGTGGCGGCGCAGACCATGACGCCGGCCATTCTCGGCTTTGCTGTCGCCGGCGCCGGCGTGGCGGCGGTATTCCCTTTCGTGTTCAGCGCCGCTGGCCGACATGGTTCGACCGCGCTGGCCGCGGTGGCAACGCTGGGCTACAGCGGCAGCCTGATCGGGCCGCCGGTGTTCGGCTTCCTGGCGCATGGCTGGGGCTTGCAGGCGGCACTGGCCTTCCTCGGCGTGCTGTGCCTGGCCATGGCCATCTGCGGCAGCCGCGCGCAGTGGCTGGAATAGCCAAGCGCCGAAAAGCAATAAAATAGCGGCTTTGCCCGCCGCCGGCGGGTTTGCGGCAGCGCCGTCCCGGGCGCGCCGCCATGCAAGGGAGAGGACATCATGCGCAACCTGGTTCTGCTGCCAGGCTTCATGCTCAACGAACATCTGTGGGACGACATGCGCGGCGACCTTGCCACGCTGGGTTCGCTCACCTTCGGCGATCTCGGCCGGGACATCGGCATCCAGGCGATGGCCGACGCCGTGCTGCAACAGGCGCCGGAAAGATTTGTACTGTTCGGATTTTCCATGGGCGGCTTCGTCGCCCAGGCAGTGGCGCTCAAGGCGCCCGAACGGGTGCTGGGCCTGGCGCTGCTCAACACGTCATCGCGTCCGCAGACCGCGCAGGAATCGGCGTCCACCAAGGCCCAGCTCGACATCGCCCAGCGCACGCCCTTCAAGGGCCTGACGTCGCGGGCGCTGGCCTCGTCGCTGCATCCGGCGCGCAGCACCGATCGCGCGCTGCTGGATCGCTTGCAGGCGATGGCGCTGGCCAACGGCAAAGAGGTGTTCCTGCGCCAGTTGCAGACGCTGCGCGATAGCAATGCGGAACAACTCAAGCAGCTGCAGTGCCCGGTGCTCATCGTGGCCAGCGATGAAGACAGGTTGCGCAGCGTGGAAGAGTCGGAAGAGATGGCGCGCCAGATCGCGCAGGCGCGTGTCGAGATCGTCGCTGATTGCGGCCACATGACGCCGATGGAAAAGCCGCGTGAACTGTTCGCACTGATCGAAGAATGGATCGTGCAATCGGGTTTGTAGGGGGGCGATATCGGACCGTCGCGCGGCGAACAAAACGAAGGCAGCAGGACGGATCCTGCTGCCTTTTTCTTTGTGCGCCCAGCATGGGCGCACTCCTGCGGGTGCAAGTCCCGCCATGAGCTGGTCACAGTGAATGAAGTGAAGCGCAACTGCATGAGGGTGACCGAGTGTGGGAAGGAAGCGTGGAGCGTAAATCGCGAGCCGATGAACAAGAATCGCATAGAAGGCGC
>WNDX01000236.1 GCA_009914615.1 Herbaspirillum frisingense | reverse complement strand
GCCTACTTCGACCGGCTTGGGGTACCTCGGCTCTGTTGACCTCAACGACTCGAACCGCCCGGTGCGGACCCGCACGCCGGGTGGTGTGGGAGGGGATCGGCCAGGTTCTGGCCGCCCCTATCCCGATCAGACCTGCGATGCACCGCGATCCGGTGCATCTCCTTGCGGATTTAAGCTGCGTCCAGCAGCTTGTTCAGCGTTTCGCTGGGGCGCATCACGGCGAAGGTCTTTTCGCGATCCGGCATGTAGTAGCCACCGATATCCACTTGCTTGCCTTGCACCGAGTTCAGCTCCGAGACGATCTTCTGCTCGTTGTCGGCCAGTGCCTTGGCCAGCGGCGCGAAGTGCTTGGCCAGGTCGGCGTCGTCCTTCTGCGCGGCCAGTTCCTGCGCCCAGTACAGGGCCAGGTAGAAGTGGCTGCCGCGGTTGTCCAGCTCGCCGGTCTTGGCCGAGGGCGACTTGTTGTTGTCCAGCAGCTTGCCGGTGGCGGCGTCCAGGGTCTGGGCCAGGATCTTGGCCTTGGCGTTGCCGGTCTTGATGCCGACGTCTTCGATCGACACGGCCAGCGCCAGGAATTCGCCCAGCGAGTCCCAGCGCAGGTGGTTTTCACCGACCAACTGTTGCACGTGCTTGGGCGCCGAGCCGCCGGCGCCGGTTTCGAACATGCCGCCGCCGGCCATCAGCGGGACGATGGACAGCATCTTGGCCGAGGTGCCCAGTTCCATGATCGGGAACAGGTCGGTCAGGTAATCGCGCAGGATGTTGCCGGTCACCGAGATGGTGTCCATGCCGCGGATCACGCGTTCCAGGGTGTAACGCATGGCGCGCACTTGCGACATGATCTGGATGTCCAGGCCGTTGGTGTCGTGTTCCTTCAGGTAGGTGCGGACCTTCTTGATCAGTTCGGCTTCGTGCGGACGGTACGGATCCAGCCAGAACACGGCCGGCATGCCCGACAGGCGCGAGCGGGTGACTGCCAGCTTGACCCAGTCGCGCACCGCCGCATCCTTGACCTGGCACATGCGCCAGATATCGCCTTCTTCGACGTTCTGCTCCAGCAGCACCTGGCCGTCCAGGGTGACGATGCGCGCCACGCTGGCTTGCGCGATTTCGAAGGTCTTGTCGTGCGAACCGTATTCTTCGGCCTTCTGGGCCATCAGGCCGACGTTGGGCACGGTGCCCATGGTGGTCGGGTCGAAAGCGCCGTTGGTCTTGCAGAAGTTGATGATTTCCTGGTAGATGCGGGCGAAGGTCGATTCCGGCAGCAGGGCCTTGGTGTCTTCGGTCTTGTTATCGGCGTTCCACATCTTGCCGCCGGCGCGGATCATCGCGGGCATGGAGGCATCCACGATCACGTCGTTGGGCGCGTGCAGGTTGGTGATGCCCTTGGCGGAATCGACCATGGCCAGGCGCGGGCGCTTGGCTTCGTCGGCCTTCAGGTCGGCCAGCACTTCGGCCTTCTTGGCTTCCGGCAGGGTGTTGATCTTTTCGTACACGCCGGACATGCCGTTGTTCGGGTTCACGCCGATCTCGGCGAACAGCGCCGCGTGCTTGGCGAAGGTGTTCTTGTAATAGGTACGCACGGCGTGGCCGAACACGATGGGGTGCGAGACCTTCATCATGGTCGCCTTGACGTGCACAGACAGCAGCAGGTCGGTCTCAAAGGCGTCTTGCATCTGCTCTTCGTAGTAGGCGCACAAGGCCTTCTTGCTCATGTACATGCTGTCGATGATTTCGCCTGCCTGCAGCGAGACCTTCGGCTTCAGGACGATGGTTTCACCCGACTTGGTCACCAGATCCATCTTGACGTCAACCGCCTTCTCGATGGTCAGGCTCTTTTCGCCGGCGTAGAAGTCGCCGCCGTGCATGTGCGCCACGTGGGTGCGCGACGCCATGCTCCACTTGGACATCGAGTGCGGGTGCTTGCGCGCGTAGTTCTTGACGGCGTTGGGCGCGCGGCGGTCGGAGTTGCCTTCGCGCAGGACCGGGTTCACGGCGCTGCCGGAGACCTTGGCGTAGCGCTTCTGGATTGCCTTTTCTTCCTCGGTGGTCGGGTTTTCCGGGTAGTTCGGCAGCTTGTAGCCGCGGCCTTGCAGTTCGCGGATGGCCGCTTGCAACTGCAGCACCGAGGCGCTGATGTTGGGCAGCTTGATGATATTGGCTTCCGGCTTCTGGGTCAGGGCGCCCAGTTCGGCCAGGGTGTCGGGGACTTTCTGTTCATCGGTCAGATACTCGGAGAATTCGGCCAGGATACGCGCGGCCACCGAAATATCGCTCTCGACGACGTTGATGCCTGCCTGTGCGGTGAACTTCTTGACGATGGGCAGCAGCGAGTGGGTCGCCAGATAGGGTGCCTCGTCGGTCAGCGTATAGATGATGGTCGGGTTGCCAGTAGTCACGATGATGTCCTTGCGTTGGTGTGTTGATGTGCTGTGGTGTGTGATCGATCCGCGCGGCGCCGGACGCGGATGGCTCGTTCGCTGGTGGCTGAGGCATCCGCATCTCCTTGTCGGCTTGCCGCGCGGAAATTCGTCTCCCGGGGCGGCTTCATCAGGTTGTCCCTGCTTGGAGGCCGCGGCAAAAAACAGCGGTAGTTTACTCCTAAGCGCGGGGAAATGCTTCAACTCTTATATAAGAGTTGAAGAATTTTTTGCATCCGCCTTGATGCCGGCATTGCAATCCAGTCAACAAAAGCCGGCGCCTGACGAAAAAAGGGCCGCTTGCGCGGCCCGTTTCAATAGCTATTGCCGGGGCGTCGCCGCCCGGCGGTCAGGCAGCGACCGTCTGGCTTGCCGCCTTGTTGCGATAAAGCACGAAGGTCGCGATCAGGCCGCACACGGCGGCGGCGCTCATCCAGATGCCAGGCGCGGCCTTGTCCCCGGTGTACTGGATCAGGCCGGTGGCGATCGCCGGGGTGAAGCCGCCGAACAGTGCGGTCGCCAGGCTGTAGGCCAGCGAGAAACCGGCGGTGCGCACGTCGGCCGGCATCACTTCGGTCAGGGCCACCACCATGGCGCCGTTGTAGCTGGCGTAGAGGAAGGACAGCCACAGCTCAACGATCAGCATCTTGGAAAAGCTGGCGTCATGCACCAGCCAGTTCACGGCCGGATAGGCGGTCAGGATGGTCAGTACGGTGAAGGCGATCAGAATCGGACGGCGGCCGATGCGATCCGACAGCGCGCCCATGATGGGCAGCCAGATGAAGTTGGACAGGCCCACGCACAGCGTCACGATCAGGCTGGCTTCGGTGGACAGCTTGAGCACGCTCTTGCCGAAGGTCGGGGTATAGACCGTGATCAGGTAGAAGGACACGGTGGTCATCGACACCAGCATCATGCCGGCGATCACCAGCTTCCAGTTCTCGATCATGGAGCGGAAGATCTGGCCGGTGCTGGGACGATGCTTGCGGCGCATGAATTCTTCGGTTTCCTGCAGCGAGCGGCGGATCATGAACAGCACCGGCACGATCAGGCAGCCGATGAAGAAGGGAATGCGCCAGCCCCATTCGCCGATTTCCAGCGGCGTCAGGGTGGTGGACAGCGCATAGCCGATGGCGGCCGCCACGATGATGGCGACCTGCTGGCTGCCGGATTGCCAGCTCACGTAGAAGCCCTTGTTGCCCGGCGTGGCCATTTCAGCCAGATAGACCGACACGCCGCCCAGTTCGACGCCCGCCGAGAAACCTTGCAGCAGACGGCCGATCAGCACCAGGATCGGAGCCAGCGCGCCGATCGACGAGTAGGCCGGCACGAAGGCGATCAGCATGGTGCCCAGCGCCATCAGCGCCAGTGTCACGATCAGGCCCTTGCGGCGACCGACGCGGTCTACGTAGGCGCCGAGAATGATCGCGCCCAGCGGACGCATCAGGAAGCCGGCGCCGAAGGTCATGAAGGTCAGCATCAGCGAGGCGAACTCGTTATCGCCGGGGAAGAAGGCCTTCGAAATGTGGGTGGCATAAAAGCCGAACAGGAAGAAATCGAACATTTCCATGAAGTTGCCGCTGGTGACGCGCAGCACGGTGGAAAACTTCGATTGCTGAGATGTGGATGTACTCATGATGTGTGATCTTGCCCCCGTTTCACGGACACCCCTATAAGCGATTAACTATCGCAATAGGAGGTGGACGATGACCAAGAGCAAGGCAGGCAGAAAGGGGCAGGAGTTCAGCCTGGAGTTCAGGCAGCAGGCA
>WNDX01000235.1 GCA_009914615.1 Herbaspirillum frisingense | reverse complement strand
GGCTGCACTCGTTTCGGCGCCTGAAGATTCGTTACGAACGCTATGCTCATATCCACGAAGCCTTCCTGTCATTGGCTTGCGCCTTGATTTGCTGGACCCGGTTAAAACAACTTTTAAAATAATTTCGCAACAGCCTCTAAGTCTGTCCCGCGACAATGGCGCCAGACCGGAACCGCCGGGTTTGCCGGGCGTGTATCTGCCAGGTGTCGCCACCTTGTATTTCGGGCTTGCGTCCCCAGTTCCGGCATCATTCACAAGAGGTAAGCGTATGAAAAAGTTCATGCTCGCATTGATGTTGGCGATCACCTCGCTGGCCATGGTCGTGTCTCCGGCGGACGCCAAGCGTCTGGGCGGCGGCGGTTCCTTCGGCAAGCAATCGTCCAATTATTCGCGCCAGGCGGCGCCGTCTTCTCCCTCCTATAACCAGGCGCCGAGCGCCGCGCCTTACCGGCCGTCGGCGCCGGCCGCCGCTCCGCAGAGTGCACCGGCCCGCCCGGCCAGCCCGTGGCGCAATATCGTGGGCGGCGTGCTGCTGGGCTTTGGCCTGGGCGCGCTGATGTCGCATTTCGGCATCGGCGGCGCGGCGGGCGGCATGCTGGGCTCGCTGCTGACCATCCTGCTGCTGGCGGGCGTGGTCTTTTTCCTTATCCGCATGTTTTCGCGCGGCCGCCAAGAGCAGAACAGCAATCCCGCCTACGCCACGCCGATGCCGGGCGTCAGCCCGATCGGCAGTGCCGCCGGCGCCACGCCTGAAATCGGTTCGGGCCTGAAGGATATCAACCCGCCGCCGGCGTTCCAGGGCAATACCCCGGCTGCGCTGCAGGGCAACGGTGTCGGCGGTCAGGCGATCCAGAACGCCGCGCCCGCGCATATCGAGAAATGGGGCATCCCGGCCGATTTCGATACCGCCGGCTTCGTGCGCAACGCCAAGACCTACTTCATTCGCCTGCAAGCGGCCTGGGATCGCGCCGACGTCAACGACATCCGCGAATTCACCTCGCCCGAGATGTTCGCCGAGCTGCGCATGCAGCTGACCGAACGCGGCGCCTCGCCCAACGCCACCGATGTGGTGCAGCTGGAGGCCGAACTGCTGGGCATCGAGACGCAAGCCTACGATTACCTGGCCACCGTGCGCTTCCAGGGCCTGATCAAGGAAGCGCCGGACGCCTCGGCCGAGCCGTTCTCCGAGATCTGGAACCTGTCCAAGCCGCAGAATGGCGCGGGTGGCTGGGTGCTGGCGGGCATCCAGCAGGTCTGAACGACCGGCGCTGGATCAAGGCCGGGGCATTCCTCATCCTTGGCCGGCCGCCAAACTGTTACACTTGAAGCCGCCCGGACGTCTCGGGCGGTTTTGTTTTGTCCGGTGCATTTCCGCGCCGGATCATCCGATCAACTCTTGCTTGAATCCATGCCAGCGCTGCCTTTCCCATCCGCCCTTGATCCGATGAAACCTGCCGCCGCAGTGATCAACCACCTGCTGGCGCAGGAGCCCTGGGCGCAGAAGAAGCTGGCGGCGCATGCCGGCAAGGTGGCCTGCATCGACGCCGGCGCCATGCAGTTGCGCCTGAAGGTGGCAGCCGACGGCCATGTGCAGGACGCGCCGGCCGAGGCGCCGGCCGCGGTCACCATCCGCGTCAAGCTGTCCGACCTGCCGCTGATCGCCGCCAACCGCGAGCGTGCGGTGTCCTACGTCAAGCTGGAGGGCGACGCCGATTTCGCCAACGCTATCTCGCAACTGAGCCAGACCCTGCGCTGGGACGCCGAAGACGATCTGGCGCGCCTGTTCGGCGACATCCCGGCGACGCGCATGGTGTCCGGCGCGCGCGGCCTGCTCGAGGCGCTGCGCACCACGCACAAGAAGGTGACCGAGAACGTCGCCGAGTATTTTCTGGAAGAACAACCGATGCTGATCCGTCCCCGCATGCTGCAGGACTTCTCCTCCGACGTGGTGCGCCTGCGCGATGACCTGGAACGCCTGGTCAAGCGCGTCGAGAAGCTGGAGCGTCGCTGATGCTGCTGCGTTCCTTGCGCCTGTTCAAGATCATCCGCGTGGCCGTGCTGTACGGCCTGGATGAAATCGTCGCTGCCGAGTTCGCGCCCCCGCGCATCGCCCGCCTCATCAATGCGATCTTCTTCTGGCGCGACCTGTCCGCGCCGCGCGGCGAGCGCCTGCGCCGCGCGCTGGAAGACCTCGGGCCCATCTTCATCAAGTTCGGCCAGGTGTTGTCCACCCGGCGCGACCTGATGCCGCCCGACATTGCCAACGAACTGACGCGCCTGCAGGATCGCGTGCCGCCCTTCGATTCCGAACTGGCGGTGCAGCAGATCGAGAAGTCGTTGGGCGCGCATCCTGATCAATTGTTCAGCAGCTTCGAGCGCACGCCGGTGGCATCCGCCTCCATCGCCCAGGTGCACTTCGCCACGCTCAAGGATGGCAAGGAAGTCGCGGTCAAGGTGCTGCGCCCCGGCATGCGCGCCATCATCGACCACGACATCGGCCTGATGCACGTCGCCGCCGACTGGCTGGAGCGGTTGTGGGAAGACGGCCGCCGCCTCAAGGCGAAGGAAGTCGTCGCCGAGTTCGACAAATACCTGCACGACGAGCTGGACCTGATGCGCGAAGCCGCCAACGCCAGCCAGCTGCGCCGCAACTTCGCCGACTCGACGCTGCTGATGGTGCCGGAGATGCATTGGGATTACTGCTCATCCTCGGTGATCGTCATGGAGCGCATGCACGGCATTCCCATTTCGCAAACCGAGCGTCTGCGCGAGGAGGGCGTGGATCTGTCCAAGCTGTCACGCGACGGCGTGGAGATCTTTTTCACCCAGGTGTTCCGCGATGGTTTCTTCCACGCCGACATGCACCCGGGGAACATCCTGGTGTCGGTGGCGCCGGAGACCTTCGGCCGCTATATCGCGCTGGACTTCGGCATCGTCGGCACGCTCAACGATTTCGACAAGGATTACCTGTCGCAGAACTTCCTGGCTTTCTTCCGCCGCGACTACAAGCGCGTGGCCGAAGCCCACATCGAATCCGGCTGGGCGCCCAAGGATACCCGCGTCGATGAGCTGGAAGCCGCGGTGCGCGCCTGCTGCGAGCCGATCTTCGATCGCCCGCTGAAGGACATCTCCTTCGGCCAAGTGCTGCTGCGCCTGTTCCAGACCTCGCGCCGCTTCAACGTCGAAGTGCAGCCGCAGTTGGTGCTGCTGCAAAAGACCCTGCTCAACGTCGAGGGTCTGGGTCGCCAGCTCGATCCCGACCTCGATCTGTGGAAGACCGCCAAGCCCTACCTGGAGCGCTGGATGAGCGAGCAGATCGGCTGGCGCGGTTTTGTCGAACAACTGAAGGTCGAGGTGCCGCGCTACAGCCGCCTGCTGCCGCAACTGCCGCGCCTGGCGCACCAGGCACTGACCAAGTACACCGAAGGCGAAGGCCAGCCGCAGAATACCGAGCTGATGAAGAAACTGCTGGCCGAGCAGCGCCGCACCAACATGCTGCTGGGCGTGATCGTGTATTTCGGCGGCGGGCTGATCGGCGGCATCATCGTGGTCCAGCTGCTGATGCACGTGCTGCGATTCTATTGAGCCGTGAATGAAGAAACACTGAGCGAGCGCCGGCAATTGCCGGCGTTTCGCATCAGAGGCAACAACAACGAGGATGAGCAATTGGGAACCGACGACAACGCCATGCCGGATGCGCGCGTGCGCATGCTGCCCTATATCGTGGCGGCAACCTTCTTCATGGAGTACCTGGACACCACCATCATCGCCACCGCGCTGCCGCAGATGGCGCAGAGCTTCGGCGTCGGTCCCAACGAGCTGAGCCTGGGCATGACTGCCTACATGCTGACGCTGGCGGTGTTCATCCCCATCAGCGGCTGGGTGGCCGACCGCTTCGGTTCGCGCACCGTGTTCAGCGTGGCGATCGCCATCTTTACCCTGGCGTCCGTTCTGTGCGGCTTCTCGCAGAACGTCTGGGAATTCACCGCGGCGCGCGTGCTGCAAGGCCTGGGCGGCGCGATGATGGTGCCGGTCGGGCGCATGATCGTGGTGCGCAGCACCGGCAAGGATAGACTGATGAAAGCCATCGCCACCATCACCTGGCCGGCCATCGTGGCGCCGGTGGTGGGGCCGTCCATCGGCGGCTTCATCACGACTTAGAGGCTGTTGCGAAATTATTTTAAAAGTTGTTTTAACCGGGTCCAGCAAATCAAGGCGCAAGCCAATGACAGGAAGGCTTCGTGGATATGAGCATAGCGTTCGTAACGAATCTTCAGGCGCCGAAACGAGTGCAGCC
>WNDX01000234.1 GCA_009914615.1 Herbaspirillum frisingense | reverse complement strand
CGCATCATTGGTGACTGGATCGGCTTTTATAACCACCGCCGGCCGCATCAGGCGCTGGGCATGAAGACACCAGCTGAGGCGTTTGCTTTAGCTGCTTGAGGTGAGCAGGTTTCGCTGGGTCATTACACGATGGCCGCCAGCGCCGTGCGTCCAATGCCGTGGTGCGGTCTTCAGCGCGCGGGTCGATGTGCTCATGTCATCGATGTTTCTGCGTGGCATGTGAACCTCTTATTGCGGGCCGGCTCCCGCCGGATGAGAGGGTGTTGCCATCATTTTGCCTGGGTGCATAAGAATGTCTGGCGGGCATCCACGTTCATCATCCTTCATCAAATTTTTCATCTGAAACCGTTTGCCAAACATTTTTCTCGCTGTTATCTTGGAACCGGTTCCAAAAGATTCAAACAATGAGCAGCCCGGAACCCAGGAAGCACAAATCGACAGACGATGTTCAATGGATTTGGCGGGCAATAGTGAGACAAAGCATGAAGACCGGCACCGACCGGGTCACGATCGCGCAGGTCGCGCGTGAGGCCGGGGTGTCGAAAACCAGCGTATCGCGTTATCTCGGCGGCGAATTCGACGCGCTGTCGGTGCGTCTGCGCGACCAGATCGGCAAGACCATCGCGCGCCTGGGCTATCAGCCCAGCCAGATGGCGCGCGGCTTGAAGGGCGGGCGCACCCGGCTGATCGGCATGCTGGTGGCGGATATCCTCAATCCCTATTCGGTGGCCGTGCTGCACGGCGCCGAGGCGGCGTGCCAGAAGCACGGTTATACGCTGATGCTATGCAATACCGGCAACGACGAGCAGCGCGAAAAGCAGTCGCTGGCGGCGCTGCATTCGTACAGCGTGGAGGGCCTGCTGTTCAATACGCAGGGGCGCAACGTCACGCCGCTCAAGGAGCTGGGGCAGGCGGCTTTTCCGGTGGTGCTGCTGGATCGCCGCATCGAGGGCTGCGATTTCGATCTGGTGGGGCTGGATAACGTCAAGGCCGCGCAACTGGCCACGCGCCATTTGCTGACACAGGGCTATACCGATATCGCACTGGTGGTGCAGCCGCTGCATGGCGTGA
This sequence comes from Herbaspirillum frisingense, assembly GCA_009914615.1. Classification (GTDB taxonomy): domain Bacteria; phylum Pseudomonadota; class Gammaproteobacteria; order Burkholderiales; family Burkholderiaceae_D; genus Herbaspirillum; species Herbaspirillum frisingense_B. The sequence continues at coordinate 3,324 of WNDX01000234.1, read as the reverse complement.
GTTCGCGCCAGGGGCGCCAGGCGGGGTTCCTGCAGGCCATGTCGGAGCGGCCCGCGTGCCATGGCGAGACGCTGGAGGTGCATATCGAAGAGCCCGGCCATGTGGCCATCGTGCTGCGCGAATTCTTCGCGCGGCGGCGCGACAGCGGCGGGCGCATCGCCATCCTGGCCGGCAACGGCATGGTGTCGCTGCAGATCGCGCTGGCGCTGCAAAGCATGAAACTGCGTTTCCCCGACGACGTGGGTCTATTGTGTTTCGACGAGCTGGCGTGGTCGCCGCTGGTGGGATGCGGTATCAGCACGATAGAGCAGCCGACCTACGAAATCGGATTCACCGCCATCGAGCGGCTGCTGGTGCGCATCAACGGCGAGCGCTCGGTGCGCATGGAGATCCTGCTGGATGGGCGGCTGATCAGCCGCGGTTCCAGCGGCAGCGTGGCCGGCAACGACGAGATGGCGCTCAGCGAACGGGTGGCGCGAAAGATGGCCGGCGGCGTCGCGGCCTGAGATTGCAGGCGCGCGGCTGGAACCGGTACCAGCGCATCGGGACGACCATGGTTTACGGCGGGCGATTGCGACCGACTGGTAAGACCTTAAAACAGGACGGCTCAGCACGGCACTAAAAAGGCGCGCCGCAAGATTTCGCAAGATTTCACATGCAGGACCGGCCATGCGCCGGCAAGAAGACCTGAGGCAGATCAGGCGCATCAGCAAAGAGGGGCGCAAGAAGCCGCGATTCCGCCAACGGAGCAAACGGATTCGGAGCCAAACGGACCGCCGTCAACCACGGCGCATTTTCAGGAGACTAGGATGAGCATCAAGAAGCTTTTCAGCACCAAATTCATCGCGTTGGCGCTGGCCGCGACCTGCGCCGTTGCGACGGCCGCCAGCGCCAGCGCGCAGAGCATCGCCGAGTTGACCAAGAAGGGCAAGATCACCATCGGCGTGGTCAGCGGCACGCCGCCGTTCGGCAGCGTCGATGCCAAGGGCGTGCCCATCGGCTACGACGTCGATGTGGCCAACCTGATCGGCAAGTATCTCGGCCTGCCGGTGGAAATCGTGCCGCTGGTGCCGCCGGCGCGCATCCCGGCGCTGGAATCGGGCAAGGTCGATATGCTGGCCGCGACGCTGGCGCCCACGCCCGAGCGCGCCAAGGCGGTGCTGTTCACCATTCCTTACAGCGGTTTCGAGCTGTCCATCGTCGGTCCGGTCGGCACCAACTACAAGAAGCTGGATGACCTGGTGAAAAAGAAAGTCGGTGTTTCGCGCGGCTCCACCAACGACACTGCATTGACCCGCCTGGCGCCGCCGGGAACCACGCTGGTGCGTTTCGAAGACGACTCCACCGTGACCCAGGCGCTGCTGTCCAACCAGGTGGACGCGATCTCGATCCCCAACACCATGGCGACCGAAATCGTGAAGACCCGCGGTCAGGGCAAGATCGAAGTCAAGTTCCCGTACTCGGTGCAGCCGAACTCGATGACCGTGCGCAAGGGCTCCTACGAACTGCAGCAGTGGTTGAACAACTTCATCTACTACGTGAAGCTGAACGGCGAGCTGGATGCGATCTCGCGCAAGTGGGCTGGTCCGCTGCCGAACCTGCCCGTGTTCTAAGACTTGCCTGTGTCCCGCTGCGGGGCTGCCGGCGCGGCGCATGCGACGCCCGGCATCCTCATGTACTGAGTGAGGTACATTCCGGTGCCTGCGTTTCTGCGCACTACGCCGGCGGCCTCCCGCTGCGGACCTGAGGCAGGTTTGATGCAATTGGCCGATGTGATCATTCGGCATCGAAGAATCAAGCAAACCGGTGCCGTGCCGGCGCAATGCACGGCACCGGACTTGCGGCCCCGGTGCGCCGGGTGTCGGGCGAGGAGTTGACGATGCATTACGATTTTCAGTTCGCGTTCATCTTTCAGCATCTTGACCAGTTGCTGATGGGCGCGCTGCTCACCATCCGGTTGAGCGCGCTGTCGATGATCTGCGGCTTGGCGGTGGGTATCTTTGGGGCGATCGTGAGCATTCACGGTTCGGCGCCGGCCCGCTTCGCGGTCACTTCCTATGTGGAGCTGATCCGCAGTACGCCGTTCCTGGTCCAGTTGTTTATTATTTTCTTCGGCCTGCCCTCGATAGGTGTGCAGGTCGATGCCAACATCGCCGCGCTGGTGGCCATGACCGTCAACCTGGGCGCCTATTCCACCGAGATCGTGCGCGCCGGCATGATGGCCATCCATCCCTCGCAGATCGAGGCGGCGCAGGCGCTGGCCATGACGCGCGGGCAGGTGATCCGTCACGTGGTGCTCACGCCCGCGCTGGAAAAGGTCTATCCGGCGCTGGCCAGCCAGTTCACGCTGATGATGCTGGCTTCCAGCATCGTCTCGGCGATCTCGGCCGAGGAACTCACGGCCACGGCCAACCTGCTGGATGCGGAGACCTTCCGCAGCTTCGAGATCTACCTGGTGGTGATGTTCCTGTACATCGCGCTGGCGCTGCTGTTCCGCCTGGCCTTCTGGCTGATCGGCCTGATCGTGTTCAAACGCCGCCGCCGCCTGGGTGTGGCGCGTCCGAGGAGAATGTAATGCTCGCGGAATTTTCCTTCGATAATTTCATGTTCCTGCTGGAAGCGGCGCAATGGACGCTGCTGCTGTCGGCGCTGGCCTTCGTCGGCGGCGGCATCGCCGGCTTCATCGTGGCGCTGATGCGCACCTCACACATCGGGCCGCTGCGCCTGCTGTCGGCGGTGTACATCCAGATCATCCAGGGCACGCCGGTGCTGATCATCCTGTTCCTGTCGTTCTACGGGCTGGCGATCTTCGGCTACAAGCTGCCACCCATGGTGGCCGCGACCATCGCCATGACCATTTATTCCAGCGCCTACCTGGGCGAGATATGGCGCGGATGCATCGAGGCGGTGCCGGTGCAGCAATGGGAGGCCTCTACCGCGCTGGCCATGACGCGCTGGCAGCAACTGCGCTACGTGATCCTGCCGCAGGCAGTGCGTATCTCGCTGCCGCCGACCGTGGGCTTCCTGGTGCAGATCGTCAAGAACACTTCGATCGCTTCCATCATCGGCCTGGTCGAGCTGGCACAGGCGGGCAAGCTGGTCAGCAACGCGACCTTCCAGCCTTTCCTGGTGTTCCCTATCGTTGCCGCCATTTATTTCGTATTCTGTTATCCGCTGTCGCGCATCAGCTTCGCCTTAGAGGCTGTTGCAAAATTAAATTTCGGGGCTGTTAACTTCCCCGACTTGATGTTAACTTCCTGTCTTGTTTTTCCTGACGGGATGCGATGCCTAAAGAACTTGTCGACGATGAATTGTGGTCACTCA
>WNDX01000233.1 GCA_009914615.1 Herbaspirillum frisingense | reverse complement strand
TGAGTGACCACAATTCATCGTCGACAAGTTCTTTAGGCATCGCATCCCGTCAGGAAAAACAAGACAGGAAGTTAACATCAAGTCGGGGAAGTTAACAGCCCCGAAATTTAATTTTGCAACAGCCTCTAAAGAGCACCCGAGGAGCAAGACAATGGAGAGCATAGACATGAGCAAGAAACCGGCGCTCGCCGACAGCGGCGCATCGGCCGAAAAGAAGGATTACGGCAGCTTCCTGAAGAACAACATGCGCGAGTACGGCATGCTGATGTCGCTGGTGGCGATCATGGCCTTCTTCCAGATCATGACCGATGGCACGCTGATGCGGCCGCTGAACCTGACCAACCTGGTGCTGCAGAACAGCTACATCGTCATCATGGCGCTGGGCATGCTGATGGTGATCGTGGCCGGTCACATCGACCTCTCGGTCGGTTCGGTGGTGGGCCTGATCGGCGCGCTGGCGGCGGTGCTGATGGTGGACTACGGTTGGGATTTCGTGACCGCCTCGATCGTGTGCATCATCGCCGGCGCCATCATCGGCGCGGCGCAGGGCTACTGGATCGCCTATTTCAAGATTCCGTCCTTCATCGTCACCCTGGCCGGCATGCTGGTGTTCAAGGGCATGGCGCTGGCGCTGCTGCAGGGCCAGTCGCTGGGCCCGTTCCCGCCGGCGTTCCAGATGCTGTCCTCGGGTTTCATTCCTGAGCTGACCGGCAACACCCAGTTCCGCACCACTTCGCTGATCGTTGGCGTGGTGGCTTCCGTGGTGCTGATCCTGGTCAAGATCCATGCCCGCCGCAAGCAGACCAAGCACGGCATGGAAGACGAACCGCAACTGTTCTTCCTGTTGAAGAACGGCCTGTTCGCCGCCGCCATCATCGCCTTCAGCTACCTGATGGCAACCTATCGCGGCATGCCCAACGTGCTGATCATCATGTTCGCGCTGATGGTGCTCTACACCTTCATCACCAACCGCACCACGCTGGGCCGCCGCGTCTATGCCGTGGGCGGCAACGAGAAGGCGGCCAAGCTGTCGGGCATCAAGACCGAGCGGGTGTCCTTCTTCACCTTCGTCAACATGGGCGTGCTGGCCGCGCTGGCCGGTCTGATCTTCGCGGCCCGCCTGAACACCGCGACCCCCAAGGCCGGCCTGGGCTTCGAGCTGGACGTGATCGCGGCCTGCTTCATCGGCGGCGCCTCGGCCTCCGGCGGCGTGGGCAAGGTGATGGGCGCGGTCATCGGCGCCTTCGTGATGGGCGTGATGAACAACGGCATGTCCATCATGGGCATCGGCATCGACTACCAGCAGATGATCAAGGGCTTCGTGCTGTTGATGGCCGTGTGCTTCGACGTGTACAACAAGAACAAGTGATGCGCGATGCGAGGGCGGGCAGCGATGCCCGCCTTTTGCATTCAAGACCAGATTTCTAGCAACCCGGGAATTTTCAGAAATGAGCAGTGACAAGAAAGACAAGAGCCGCCAGCTGCGTTCGGCCGGCTGGTTCGGTACCGCCGACAAGAACGGCTTCATGTACCGCAGCTGGATGAAGAACCAGGGCATTCCCGACCATGAATTCCAGGGCAAGCCGGTGATCGGCATCTGCAATACCTGGTCGGAGCTCACTCCGTGCAACGCCCACTTCCGCAAGATCGCCGAACACGTGCGGCGCGGCATCATCGAGGCGGGCGGCTTCCCGGTGGAGTTCCCGGTGTTCTCCAACGGCGAATCCAACCTGCGCCCGACCGCCATGCTGACGCGCAACCTGGCCAGCATGGACGTCGAGGAATCGATCCGCGGCAATCCGATCGACGGCGTGGTGCTGCTGACCGGCTGCGACAAGACCACGCCCGCGCTGCTGATGGGCGCGGCCAGTTGCGACGTGCCGGCCATCGTGGTGACCGGCGGTCCGATGCTGAACGGCAAGCACCAGGGGCGCGACATCGGTTCGGGCACCGTGGTGTGGCAATTGTCGGAGCAGGTGAAGGCGGGCGAGATCAGCATCCATGACTTCATGGCGGCCGAAGCCGGCATGTCGCGTTCGGCCGGTACCTGCAACACCATGGGGACCGCGTCCACCATGGCGTGCATGGCCGAATCGCTGGGCGTGTCGCTGCCGCACAATGCCGCGATCCCCGCGGTCGATGCGCGCCGCTATGTTCTCGCGCACTTGTCCGGCATGCGCATCGTGGACATGGTGTGGGAAGATTTGAAGCTGTCCAAGATCCTGACCCGCAAGGCATTCGAAAACGCCATCCGCACCAACGCCGCCATCGGCGGCTCGACCAATGCCGTGATCCACCTGAAGGCCATCGCCGGCCGCATGGGCGTGGATCTGGAACTGGAAGACTGGACCCGCATCGGCCGCGGCACGCCGACCATCGTCGATCTGCAGCCCTCGGGCCGCTACCTGATGGAAGAGTTCTATTATGCCGGCGGCCTGCCGGCAGTGATGCGCCGCCTGGGCGAAGCGAACCTGCTGCCGCATCCGGATGCGCTGACCGCCAACGGCAAGACCATGTGGGACAACGTCAAGGACGCGCCGATCTACAACGATGAAGTGGTGCGCCCGCTGGCCAAGCCGTTGATCGAGGACGGCGGCATGTGCATCCTGCGCGGTAACCTGGCGCCGCGCGGCGCCGTGCTCAAGCCCTCGGCGGCTTCGCCGGAACTGATGAAGCATCGCGGCCGCGCCGTGGTGTTCGAAGACTTTGCGCACTACAAGGAACGCATCAACGATCCGGAACTGGATGTCGATGCGAGCTGCGTGCTGGTGATGAAGAACTGCGGCCCCAAGGGTTATCCGGGCATGGCCGAAGTCGGCAACATGGGCCTGCCGCCCAAGGTGCTGGCCACCGGCGTCAAGGACATGGTGCGCATCTCGGATGCGCGCATGAGCGGCACCGCCTACGGCACCGTGATCCTGCACGTCGCGCCCGAAGCCGCCGCCGGCGGTCCGCTGGGTATCGTGCAGGATGGCGACTTCATCGAGCTGGACGCCTACGCCGGCAAGCTGCAACTGGATATCAGCGACGAAGAGATGGCACGCCGCCAGCAGGAACGCGCGGCCAGGATGGCGACGCAACAGCCGGCGATGGCCGGCGGCTACCAGTCGCTGTACGTGGATCGCGTGCTGCAGGCGGACGAGGGGTGCGACTTCGATTTCCTGGTCGGTTGCCGCGGCGCCGCCGTGCCCAAGCATTCGCACTGATCCGCAACGATAAAGAATGAACACGCGCGCCTCGCGACGAGGCGCGCGTCCAAGGAGAGAAGATGAGCAGCAAGCAGAACGATCAATTGGCGAGCTTTCCCAGCCTGAAAGGCAAGCGCGTCTTCATCACCGGCGGCGGCACCGGCATCGGCGCAGCCATCGTCGAGGCCTTCGCCCAGCAGGGTGCGCAGGTGGCCTTCGTCGATATCGCCCGGGAAGCCAGCGAGGCGCTGTGCCGCGAACTGGCCGAGGCCGGTTATCCGAAGCCGGTGTTCCGCCACTGCGATCTGCGCGACATCCCGGGCTTTCAGAAGATCATCGCCGAACTGCAAGCCGAAGTCGGCGACTTCGATACGCTGGTGAACAATGCCGCCAACGATGAGCGCCACAAGCTGGAAGACGTGACCCTGGATTACTGGAACGAACGTATCGCGATCAACCAGCGCCCGTCCTTCTTCGCCGTGCAATCGGTGGTGGAAGGCATGAAGCGCCGCGGCGGCGGTTCCATCATCAACTTCAGCTCCATCAGCTGGCACCAGTCGAGCGGTGGCTTCCCGGTCTATACCACGGCCAAGGCCTCGACCCTGGGCCTGACCCGCGGCCTGGCGCGCGATCTCGGTCAGCACAAGATCCGCGTCAACACCGTGACGCCGGGCTGGGTGATGACCGAGCGCCAGATCAAGCTGTGGCTGGATGAAGAGGGCAAGAAAGCGATCGCGCGCAACCAGTGCCTGCAAGGCGATCTGCTGCCCTGGCACCTGGCGCGCATGGTGCTGTTCCTGGCGGCCGACGACAGCGAGATGTGCACCGCCCAGGAATTCATCGTGGACGCCGGCTGGGTATAAGCCGTTCCCGGTTGGAGTGGATATCGAAACCGATATCCCGCAAGCGCTCCGACAAAGAAAAAGAGTCGCCAAATGGCGACTCTTTTTTTTGTGGATAGAACGCAACGCTGATTTTCTAAATTTTTTCCGGCTTGCCGGCTCACATTTCAGGGGCGATGCGGACAGGCTTACGCTTCCTTACATTTCTTAATAAAACGCTGCGATGCGACATCGCACCGCGGCAGCATAATGTGCCGTTGCCTGGAGCAGGATTTAGAGGCTGTTGCAAAATTAAATTTCGGGGCTGTTAACTTCCCTGTAATGACCCAGCGAAACCTGCTCACCTCAAGCAGCTAAAGCAAACGCCTCAGCTGGTGTCTTCATGCCCAGCGCCTGATGCGGCCGGCGGTGGTTATAAAAGCCGATCCAGTCACCAATGATGCG
>WNDX01000232.1 GCA_009914615.1 Herbaspirillum frisingense | reverse complement strand
TGCCTGCTGCCTGAACTCCAGGCTGAACTCCTGCCCCTTTCTGCCTGCCTTGCTCTTGGTCATCGTCCACCTCCTATTGCGATAGTTAATCGCTTATAGGGGTGTCCGTGAAACGGGGGCAAGATCACCCTGGTGATGCCTTCGTTGCGTCATATCGGGCCCGGTGTGACGGTCGTGCGGCTGGGGCGCGAGATCGCGCGCTGATACGTCTGTATATCGCTATATGGCCGGAGCGCCGGCAGGCGCCTCGGCGCCGGAACGGATCCGGACAAGTTTGCACCCACAAGCGGCACGCAAGATGCCGCAAAGGCGGGCGCGCCATGCGCCAGCGCATGTGCGCGTCCGCCAGCACCATATCGTCGCGTATGCGGCTACTACATCGAAGTCCCATTCATTGGGGGAGACACATGCATCGTTCCACCTACTGGCTGGCCGCAGGCCTGCTGTCCTGTTCCTTTTCCCTGACCGGCATGGCGCGCGCCGACGCCCTGGCCGACGTGCAAAAAGCCGGTGTGCTGCGGGTGGGCGTGCCGCAAGACTATGCCCCCTACGGCTCGGTCGGCGCCGACCTGCAATTGCAGGGCCTCGACATCGACGTAGCCAAGCTGCTGGCGCAAAAGCTGGGGGTCAAGATCCAGCTGGTGCCGGTCGCCAGCGCCGATCGCATCACCTGGCTGCAGGCGCATCGCTCGGCATTGCTGGTATCCACCCTGGGCCGCAATGCCGAACGCGAAAAGGCCGTCGATTTCTCGCAAGCCTATGCGCCCTTCAACAATAGCGTCTTCGGCGTGGCCAATATCAAGGTCGCCAACGCCGCCGACCTGGCCGGCAAGACCATCGGCGTGGCCCGCGGTACGCTGCAAGACCTGCAACTGACCGAGAGCGCGCCCAAGAGCGCCACCATCAAGCGCTATACCGACAACAACAGCCTGATCCAGGGTTACGTTACCGGCCACGTGCAACTGGTGGGCAGCGGCGATTTCGTGGCCTATTCGCTGGCCGAACAGGCGCCCGACAACAAGCCCGTGCTCAAGTACGTGATCCACGAATCGGCCTGTCTGGTCGGCGTGAACAAGGGCGAACCGGCATTGCTGGCCAAGGTCAACGACGCCCTCACCCAGGCCAAGAAGAGTGGCGAACTCAACGCCATCGTGCGCAAGTGGCTCAACGTGCCGCTGCCGCAGAAGATCGCCGCTACCTACCAATGATGCCGCGGCCGGCGTACGCCGGCACGCTTGACCGATCGCCGCCGCAAGCCGGCGCGTTGCGGCCGCTCGCGCCATGCCGGCACGCGCGGTTCCGCCTGGGGACACACGTGAATCGTTTTTCAGACATGAAGATAGGCAGCCGCCTGACTGTGGGTTTTGCCGTGGTGCTGGCCCTGTCCATCCTGATCATGGCCATCGGCGTATGGCGCCTGCAAGTGGCGGCCGACGTCACGCACGATATCGTCGATCATTCGGTGCGCAAGGAACGCCTGATCTCGGCCTGGTATGGCAACCTGCGCGCGGCCATCCTGCGCGCCATCGCCATGTCGCGCAACAGCGATCTGACGCTGGGCAACTACTTCCTCAACGAAGAGCTGGCCGCCGCCAAGGAAAGCGCGGCGCTGCAAAAGGAACTGGCTCCGATGTTCGTCTCGGCGCGGGAGAAGGAGTTGTATACCGAGTTGCGCTCCTATCAGGAGCGCTACAAGCGTATCTACCTGGACATGATGGATAGCAAGGCCACCGGCGAACAGGAAAGCGCCGACCAGGCGCTGATCCAGCAATTCATGCCGTTGGCCAAGCAATACCAGCTGGCCATGCGCCAATTGCAGCAGGCGCAGCAAAACGAGATCGACGCGGCCAGCGCGGACATCGATCGCGTGGCGCGCCAGAGCCGCATCCTGCTGGTGGCGCTGGAAGCCATGTCGCTGCTGTTGGGCGTGCTGTGCGCATGGCTGCTCACGCGCGGCATCGTGCGTCCGCTGCGCCAGGCGGTCGGCCTGTCGCGCAAGGTGGCCGCGGGCGATCTCAGTTCGTACATCCAGGCCGACCGGCGCGACGAGGTGGGCCAACTGCTGGCCGCGTTGCAGGACATGAACGGCCGGCTGCGCGAGATCGTCTCCGACGTCAGGCAAGGCACCGACACCATCTTTACCGTCTCCGGCGAGATTGCGGAAGGTAATCAGGATTTGTCCCAGCGCACCGAGCAGCAAGCGGCCGCGCTGGAAGAGACCGCGTCCACCATGGAGCAGTTGATCACCACCGTCCGAAAGAATGCCGAGGACGCGCACGAGGCCAGTCTGCTGGCGGCGCGCGCCTCCGACATCGCCGTCGAAGGAGGCGCCGCGGTGGGTCGCGTGGTGAGCACGATGGAAGAAATCAACAACCATTCGCGCAAGATCGCCGACATCATCGGGGTGATCGACGGCATCGCCTTCCAGACCAATATCCTGGCCCTGAACGCGGCCGTGGAAGCGGCCCGCGCAGGTGAACAGGGGCGCGGATTCGCAGTGGTGGCCTCCGAGGTGCGCTCGCTGGCGCAGCGCTCGGCGGCCGCCGCCAAAGAGATCAAGACCCTGATCGGCGACGCCGTACACAAGGTCGATGCCGGCAGCGCGCTGGTGGGTCAGGCCGGCCAGACCATGGCCAAGGTGGTCGAGAGCGTGCGCCGGGTCAACGCCATCGTGGGCGAGATCAGCAGCGCCAGCGCCGAGCAGAGCGAAGGCATCCGCCAGGTCAACGACGCCATCGCGCAACTGGACGGCGTGACCCAGCAAAACGCCGCCCAGGTGGAACAGGCCGCCGCCGCGGCCGCGGCCATGCGTATGCAGGCGGCGGGATTGATGCGCTCGGTCAGCGCTTTCACCATCGATGCGCCGGCGCTGGCGCACGCGGGTGCCGGGCATGATGTGATGCCGGCCATCGCGCTGGCGCGCGGCTGATACGCCGTGCCCTCCTCCGCCGCCCGCGTGCCGCCTCCATCGGTGCCACCACCACTGGCCGCGGCGTCGCTGTCCGCTGTGTCACCGGCGGCCGGCGACTCGCTGCCACTGGTGCGCCTGGCCAAGTCGGCGGAGCAGTCGCTGGTAGAGCAGATCGTGCGACAGATGCGGCAACTGATCGACGATGGCATCGTGCGCCAGGGTGGCCGCGCCATGTCGATCCGCTGCTTCGCGCGCAGCCACAAGGTTAGCGCGCATACCGCTACCGAGGCCTACGAGCAACTGGTGGCGCAAGGTTATTTGCAAGCCCGCCCGCGTAGCGGCTTCTTCATCGCCGGCCCGCAAGCCACACCGGATGCCGGCGACCAAGGCACGGCGGGCGGCATGCCGGCATGGTCGCCCCACTCGCATTTGGGCTCGCACGGCTTGCTTGACATCGGCAGTGCGCGCCTGCCGCCCGGCTGGCTCGATCCCGAACTGATCAAGGCCGGCCTGAAGGCGCTGGCCGGTCGCGCCGACAGCGAGCTGGCCCGCTATGGCGATCCCTATGGTTATGCGCCGCTGCGCGCCCTGCTGCAAACGCGCCTGCTGGAATTGGGCATGCAGGCCCGCCTCGGTCAGATCCTGCTGGCCGGCGGCGCCACGCAGGCCCTGGAGTGGCTGGTGCGCTGCCTGCTTGAGCCGGGCCAGCGAGTACTGGTGGAAGATCCGGGCCATCCTCACCTGTTCAATTTGTTGCGCCTGCACGGCGTGCGCCCCATTGCCGTCCCCCGCAACGCCGACGGCAGCGACCTGGGCTTGCTCGATGCCTTGGCGCGCCAGCACCGGCCGGTGATGATGTTCGTGCAATCGATGCTGCATGCGCCCACCGGCTCCTGCCTGTCGCCGGCCAATGCGCATGCCTTGCTGGGACTGGCCGAGCGTCACGGGTTCCGGATCGTCGAGAACGATGTCTATGGTGACCTGCTGGGCACGCCCATGCCGCGCCTGGCGACGCTGGATCAGTTCCACCGGGTTTTTTACGTAGGCGGATTTTCCAAGACCATGTCGCCGGCGGCGCGGGTAGGCTTCATCGCCGGCGGCGTGCAGGATATCGCCGCGCTGTGCCGGCTCAAGATGGCCAGCTGCATCAGCGGCAGCCAGATCGACGAGCGGCTGGTGTTCCACATCCTGGCGCATGGTCGGTACCGGCGCAGCCTGGACCGCCTGCGGCGCCGGCTGGACGAGGCGCGGCACAACGTCATCGAGCCCCTGGTTGCGCACGGTATGGAGCTGTTTTGCCGGCCCTTGGGGGGACACTGGCTATGGCTGCGCCATCCGCGTTTCGCCGATTCGCAAGAGATCGTCCGGCGCGCCGCTCACGCTGGTCTTACCATCGAACCAGGCAAGAACTTCCGCGACCAACCGCAGGCCACCCCGTGGTTCGCGCTGAATGCGGCGCGCCTGGATGCGTCCAGTCTGCGCGGACTGTTGCGGGCGTTGGCGGTCTAGGTCGTACGCAAGCAACATTCCCGCCACTTAGAGGCTGTTGCAAAATTAAATTTCGGGGCTGTTAACTTCCCCGACTTGATGTTAACTTCCTGTCTTGTTTTTCCTGACGGGATGCGATGCCTAAAGAACTTGTCGACGATGAATTGTGGTCACTCA
>WNDX01000231.1 GCA_009914615.1 Herbaspirillum frisingense | reverse complement strand
TGAGTGACCACAATTCATCGTCGACAAGTTCTTTAGGCATCGCATCCCGTCAGGAAAAACAAGACAGGAAGTTAACATCAAGTCGGGGAAGTTAACAGCCCCGAAATTTAATTTTGCAACAGCCTCTAAGTCAATCCCAGCGCATAGGCGGCGCCGAGTTGCCCGCGTCCCACGCTGTTGATGCCGGCGCGGATGATCTCCGCATAGTAAGCCGCCTCGAACAGCGAGAACGCCACCAGCGCCGAGGTCATGCGCAAGTCGTTGGCCGGCGACAGGCCGAACAGCTTTTGCAGCAACTGCGGCACGATCAGGAAAAACCACAGCAGCACCATCACCAGGGGAATGGAGCGAAAAAGATTGACGTAGGCAGTTGCGAACCATTGCAGCGGGCGGTTGTGCGACAAGCGCATCATCGCCAGCAGCGTGCCCCACACCATGCCGAAGAGGATCGCCACCACCGTGATCTTGAGCGAGACCAGCATGCCCTCGCCTAGCACCTTGAGCGCGGCCGGCGTGACTGCGCTGAAATCGAATTCGTAAGCCATGCGTTTTCTCCGCCTCCTTTTCCGCTCTCTTCAGCGCTTACTTGCCGGCCATGCCGGGCAAGCTGGTTCTGTGTTCAAGCAGGCGCATGAGCGCCATCACGCTGACGTTGATCAGCATGTAGGCCAGCGTGACGGCGATGAAGGCTTCATAGGGCTGGGCCGTGTAATCCACCAGTTGGCGTCCCTGCGCGGCCAGTTCCAGCAAGCCAATGGTGGAGGCCACGGCGGAATTCTTGAAGATGTTGAGGAACTCGGACGTCAGCGGCGGCAGCACGATGCGCATGGCCATCGGCAGCAGCACGAAGCGGTAGGTCTGCGCCAGCGTCAGGCCCAGCGCCAGGCCGGCGCCCTTCTGGCCGCGCGGCAGCGATTCGATGCCGGAGCGCACCTGTTCGCACACGCGGGCGGCGGTGAACATGCCCAGGCACAGCATGGCCATCAGGAATTGCTGCGCCATCGGCGGCATGGCCTTGAGCGTCTCGCCGCCGGGCAACAGTTCCGGCATGGCGAAATACCAGATGAAGATCTGCACCAGCAACGGCACGTTGCGAAACAGCTCCACATAGCAGGCCGCGACCCCTGACACTAAGCGATTGGGCAGCGTGCGCATGACGCCCAGCAGCGTGCCCAGCAGCAGCGCCATGATCCACGCCGACAGACCCAACGCCATCGTCACGCCCAGGCCGGACAGCAGCCAATCCAGATAGGTCTGCCCGGCGTTGGGCGCCTGCAAGAACACCGACCATTGCCATTGGTATGCCATGCCTCTCCCCCGTCTCTAGCGTCTTCGTTCAGGCGCGTCAGCGCGCCGGTTCCGCAAAGGGCAGTTGATCCTCGCCCTGCCCTTCGGCACGCATGCCGAAGGTATTGAGCGTCATCGCCACCAGCGCGTAATACCCCAGCAAACCCACCAGGTTGACCACCACCGTCAGGCCGAACAGCTCGCAGGCCTCCGCATAGGTCGCATCGGAGATGCGCTTGTCGCGATACAACTGGCTGGCGAATTCCCACACCACGCACTCGTCGCGCGCGGTGAAGCGCGGCGCCTGACCACGGCGGATCTGTTCGGCGATCTCCGCCGACAGCCCTGCCTCGACGGCGATCGGCAAATGGATATGCCACTCCGCCTGCGACTGCCAGCCGGCCGCCGTCACCAGGATCGCCAGCTCCGACAAGCGCAGCGGCAGCCCGGTCTCGTAGCGACAGAAGGCGCCCAGCCGCTGCGCCAGCTCGCCCAGTTGCGGACTGTGGATCCAGGCCACGAAGGGACCGTTGAGGTTCTTGCGCGGCCCGGCCAGGATGGCGTCGAGCATGGCGGTCTGTTCCGGCGTCATCTGGTCGCGCGCGATGGCGGGCAGGCGGGGCGGCTGGGTCATGGACTTCTCCTGATGAATTGAGGTAACGACAGTCTGCCTCAATCCATGGGCTTGTCGCTGGGCGCGGCGTACAGCTTGGAGACCGTGTCCGACATCGGGAAGTTGAAGCTCACGTTCTTGGGCGGGATCGGGAAGGTGAACCACTTGGCGTAGATCTTCTTGATCTCGCCGCTCTTCATCAGGCCGCTCAGCGTGTCATCCACCAGTTGCTTGAATTGCGGATCGTCGCGCCGAACCATGAAAGCATACGGTTCGGCACCGAATGGATTGCCGGTCAGCACCCAATCGTTGGGCTTTTGCGCGGTGGTGCGCGCGCCGGCCAGCAGCACATCGTCCATCACGTAGGCGGCCACGCGACCCGATTGCAGGATCAGGAAGGCTTCGCCGTAATCCTTGGCGCTCTGGATCTGCATGTTCATCTTGCGATGCTCGTTGAGATTGCGCAGCAGCTGCTCGGAAGTGGTACCGGCATTGGTCACCACGGCCTTGCCGGCCAGATCCGGGAAGTCCTTGATGCCGCTGTCGCGCTTGGTCAGGATGCGGCTGCTGGCGACAAAGAAATTGGTGGCGAAGGACACCTGCTGCCAGCGGTTCTTGAGGTTGCTGGTGACGCCGCATTCGAGGTCGATGGTGCCGTTCTGCAGCAGCGGCGTGCGGTTCTGCGAGGTCACGGGAACCATGCGCACATCGAGCTTGGGCGTGCCCAGCCTGGCCTTGACCGCATCGATCACCTTGTTGCAGAGATCCTGCGAATAGCCAATTACCTGCTGGTTCTCATCGTAGTAGGAGAACGGAATGGAACTGGTGCGATGGCCGATCGCGATCAGGTTGGCGTCCTTGATCTTGCCCAGCGTCGGCCCCAGCGCGGGGTCGGCGGCGCGCGCCTGCAAGGGCAGCGCGGCGAACAGAACGGACAGCATGGCGGCGGCCGGCGCGGCCAGAATAGCTAGGCGTTTCATGATTTACCCCTCCTTGGAAAATTCGGATGTGGCGGCCGGCATCAGGCCACGGCGGCGGCGACCGCCTCGGCCAGGCGACCGCCGATCTCGGCGATGTCTTGCGGCGTGGCGATGAACGGCGGCGCCAACAGGATGTGATCGCCGTGGCGGCCGTCGATGGTGCCGCCCATGGGATACACCAGCAGGCCGCGCTGCATGGCTTCGGCCTTGACGCGCGCGTGGGTGCGCAGGGACGGCGCCAGCGGCGCCTTGCTGGCGCGGTCGGCCACCAGTTCGATCCCGACGAACAGGCCGCGACCGCGGATGTCCCCCACCAGCGGCTGATCGGCGAAGGCCTCGTGCAGTCCGGCACGCAGTTGCTCGCCACGCTGGCGCACGTTGTCCAGCAGCCGGTCTTCGCGGATGGCGTGCTGCACCGCGACCGCGGCTGCGCAGGCGGTGGCGTGGCCGATATAGGTGTGGCCGTGCTGGAAGAAGCCCGATCCCCGCAGCACCGCGTCATAGAGACGGTCGCTGCAGATCATCGCGCCGATGGGCTGGTAGCCCGCGCCCAGGCCCTTGGCGATGACGACGATGTCCGGTTCGACGCCGTCTTCCTCGCAGGCGAACAGATAGCCGGTGCGGCCCATGCCGGACATCACTTCGTCGAGGATCAGCAGCACGCCATACTTGTCGCACACCGCGCGCATGCGGCGGAAGTAATCGGCCACCGGCGGCACCGCGCCGGCGGTGGCGCCCACCACGGTCTCGGCGACGAAGGCGGCGACCTGGTCGGCGCCCAGCGCGAGGATCTTTTGCCCCAGCTCATCGGCCAGGCGCTGCACGTATTGCGCGTCGCTCTCGCCCGGCGCGCGGTCGCGATACGCGTAGCACGGCGACACGTGATGCGCCTCGATCAGCAGCGGCATGAACATCTCGCGGCGCCAGGCGTTGCCGCCGATGGCCAGCGCGCCCAGCGTGTTGCCGTGATAGCTCTGGCGGCGCGCGATGAAATGGCGGCGCTGCGGCTGGCCGTTCTCCACGTGGTATTGGCGCGCCAACTTGAGCGCGGCTTCCACCGCCTCGGAACCGCCGGAGAGGAAATAGACGTGATTCAGCGCACCCGGCGCCGCCTCGGCCAGCATGGCGGCCAGTTCCTCGGCCGGTTCGGTGGTGAAGAAGGAGGTATGCGCATAGGCCAGCTCGCCGACCTGCTTGCGGATCGCCTCGACCACGCGCGGATGGCCGTGCCCCAGGCAGGAGACGGCGGCGCCGCCCGACGCGTCCAGGTAGCGCTTGCCGGTGCTGTCGGTCAGATACATGCCGGCGCCGGCGACGGCCGTCGGCAACTGGTTGCGGGGATTGCGATGGAAGATGTGCGTCATGTCCGGCCCTTCTTTCGGTGCTGCAACGGCGGCGCCCATGCGGATGCATCGGCAACATTCGTTGCAAATTCAACTTGAAGCGCAATATAAATGAAGCACACTCCCAATGCAACATATGTTGCAAATTAATTTTAATATGACTTTTTTGGTGCAGTCGCAGCATGCTTTCGGTGCACGCGATGTCCATGCGGCACGCCGATGGCGCGCCTGCGGCGCTGATGCCGTGCAACAGGCGATGCAATCGGGATAGGGGCGGCCAGAACCTGGCCGATCCCCTCCCACACCACCCGGCGTGCGGGTCCGCACCGGGCGGTTCGAGTCGTTGAGGTCAACAGAGCCGAGGTACCCCAAGCCGGTCGAAGTAGGC
>WNDX01000230.1 GCA_009914615.1 Herbaspirillum frisingense | reverse complement strand
GCGCGAGCACCGCGCCCTGTTGGAGCAATACGCTTTGATCGCCAGCATGAGTGCCAGAGGCAACTGCTACGACAACGCAGCAATGGAGAGTTGGAACCACAGTCTGAAGGTCGAGGCCATCCATGGTGAACACCTCGCCACACGGGAGCAGGCCAAGGCTCATGTGTTTGACTACAATCGGATCCGGCTGCACTCGACCCTGGGCTACCTCAGCCCAGAGCAGTACGAGCTGGCCAATGTCGCTTAGATAGGTGTCCGTAAATCAGGGGCAAGATCAATCTGCCAGATCACGACCTTGGGCTTGCGAGATGAGATTACATGATGTCAGGTCAAAGGGCGGTTTGGTCTGGCGCAACGGCCAGCAGTAGAACGATCTCCGTTTCGGAGTCCTGGGCATCAGCGCCGACCTGGAAGCCGAAGAAGCGCTGACGGCCCTGCGTTCTGCGAGTGGACTGCAAGCCACCGATGACGTAGACCGCCCCAGGCTGCATTACCAGGCGGGACCGCAGATCCCGCTTGAGGACCGAAGGGTCGCCCGCCGAGCTGGACACGAAGTTGCTGACGGCCTGGTACAGCACCACATCCACAACCTCCCCCCGAACATGCGGCGTCGCCTCAAGCGTCACCCCGGCTGAAAGCGTCTCCTTCGACTGGATGGGGTTGCCGTTGCGATCCAGAACGATCGACCCAGCAACGCGCAGGTCCTCGCCGGCGAAGAACCGCACCTGCTCACCGTCTTTGGCCAGGACCTTCGGCCTAGCAACGTAGCGGAAGCGCGAATCGCTGTCGAGCAGGGACAGAGCGGCATCGATGTTGGGCAAGGTCAACTTGACCGAGCTGCCCGTTGACGAGCCAGCGCCACCGTTGACCGAGATGCCGAGCCGATCCGAGAACAGCTTGACGACGGCGGTGATACCGGACCCGTCTGCCTTCCCACGCTGGAACTCGTAGATGCCCGCCTTCAGCTCGACCTGAGGGTTTGGCACATCCAGCCGGGCCAAGAGGCTTTCGACGGCCTTGCATTCGCTCTCCGGCCCGAAGAACAGCAACTTGTCCACGGGCTTCGCCGTGATGCTCGCACCGTTGCCGCCAGCCTCAGGCACCTGCTCTGTCGGCGATGCCACCTGAACCTGTGGGCCACGACGCTGGTGAGCAAATGAGCCCTTGCGAATCGCAATCTGCGCCTGCTCAGCCAGGTCAACGGCGTCACGGAACCGAGGGCGGTAGATGACCTCACGCCAGCCGTCGCGCTCGTCCTTCGCGGCGACCTGGCGCACAACGTCATACCCCGACCGGAACTCAATTCCGACGCCGGCACGGGCAAGCGCATCCAACAGGATCGGTCTGGTCTGCGCACACGTCAGCTCCGGCGTCTTGAGTGTGATGACCTCATCGAGCTTGTTGACCGCAGGGTCAAAGACCAGGCCCTTCTTCTCGCACTGGTCATAGAAGACCATGACCAACTGTTGCAGCGGGAGCTTGTCGAACAGCAGCGAGAACTTCTCCTTCGTGGCGTCAGGAACACCAGCTCGCCCGGTGCGCTGCGCCAGGTCAGCAGCGTGAGCCGGCGTAAGCAGGGCGTACAGCAGCAAGACGGCGAAGCCAACGAAGACCCACACACTGAACGTTCGCCACAACGACCGGAGCAGACCACAAACCGAGAACTCAGAACGACGGGTCATTTGCTCTTCCCTCCAACGCCAAAGACGAAGCCCACCATGTGCCCCTGAAAGCCCGCGACGGTTTGCCACCCATCGATGAGCCCGGCGTCCATGCGCTGCTGAACAACACGACCGTCTGCAAGCTGAAAGATGGCTGTCGTTTCTCCGGTGCCATGCTGGACTACGCCGATCAAACGAACATCCGTCGATGACGAGACCGACGAAGGTGACACAGGCCCAGCTTGAGGTGAAGGCTGGGAGCCTGCTGCGGCCTGGGCTGGGGGATGCTTGCCTGTCGATCCAGACTGAAGGTTCGACACGTAGCGATAGAACCAAACACCGCCAGCCCCGAGGCCGGCGACAGCAGCGACCATGACCGACATGAACCACTTGTTCCGAAACAGGTTCTGCCGGTCATCGACGCTCTTCTCTTTGCCGGAGCCACCGTCGTAGGACTTGTAAAGCGGAAATATCCGCTTGTCGTACTTCTTCACGGAGGCGGAGACCAGCGTCGCCCTGGTCTGCCTGCTGCCCTCGTAGACCTCGACCCTGTAGCAGCTCGCCAGGCCGAGGGTCTTCATCTTCGTGAACTTGAACGTGGTCTCGACCACGCCACGAATGAACCGATGCAGACTGGTGATGTCCTGGAT
This sequence comes from Herbaspirillum frisingense, assembly GCA_009914615.1. GTDB lineage: Bacteria > Pseudomonadota > Gammaproteobacteria > Burkholderiales > Burkholderiaceae_D > Herbaspirillum > Herbaspirillum frisingense_B. The sequence goes on along the minus strand of WNDX01000230.1, from coordinate 2,304 downwards.
CATGACCACCAGGTCACTGCTGACGCCAGACGATGACTCAACGTAGTGACGATGCATCCGAAAGAACTTCTGATGCTCAGCGGACAGCTTGCAGTCCTTGCCCCAGAACGCCCAAACCTCGTCGATCAGCACCAGGTCACCAGGCTTGACCACGCTATCGACCTCGACCTCTGGGTCGAAGAAAAAGTGAGGCTCGGTGATGCGCTTCGACTGGATGACGACAACCCTGTCCTCCGACAAAAGCGCACCGTCCTTCATCGGCCCGAGGTGGTCCCTGATGGCCTCGAAGTTGACACCGGCAATGTTGGTGACAACGCGCCGGCCCTGACGAAGAGCGTTGAGCGCCGCTGTGCTGATGCCCTCATAGCTCTTGCCTGAGCCCATGACGCCTGTGTAGACCATGATCGCCATTGCTGCGTCCTCAACCGATGAAGGGGATACGACGGATCAGGAAGCGATACACGGAGGCGGTCATGACGAGGGAAGCGCCCTGAGAAAACGCGAACAGGTCCAGGAACCACCACATGCCACTGATGAGCGAACCCAATGCGCCGTCCAGCGAGGAAGGGTCAGGAATGAACTCGCCCAGCACGCCGACGAAGGCTTCGATGATGAAGAAGATCGCGAACAGCACGAAGAACTTCACCACCACCTGGCGGAAGACGAACGCCGCGATGGTGTTGAGGGCAGAGAGCAGGATGCCAAACATGATGACCTCAGGCCGAAAGCACGATGAAGGCAGCGACGGCAAGCCACGCGGCCAGGGAGGCAGCCACGATCAGTGACCGGTATTGCTCAGCCAGGTCGCAATGCGCGCTGACATCGAGGTAGAACACATGACCGGCGATAGACGGCTGCGCTGCCCAGGTCGGGCACTGCGCCGAGTGCGACGGCACCGTCCAGTTCACCCAGGGGTCAAGCAGTGCCTTGATGGGTTCGAAGAGGTCTGTCGGCGTGTCCTCAAGCTCCGGCGCAGGTACGCCAGGATCGTCGCCCAAGTCGATCTTCGTGGCGTTGGGATCGGGCTTCGTCGCGTTGGGGTTGTCCTCGGGCAAGACAACAGGCTTCGTGGTCGGAACCGGTTTCGGCAGATCGCTGTTTCGCGGCCAGGCTTCCGGGTGATCCTTAACGTAAGGATCGAAGTCGGGTGAGCCGACGGGACGGTCTCTCGACCACGGAACGCCCTTGTAGCCGGGCTGGGCGGCTGCATCACGCCAAAGACGATTGGCGATCTCGGCCAGCAGTTCCTTACTCGCAGCAGCTTGCTTCTGCGCCTCGGTGAGCTTGTCGTATGCCGCTTGCAGCGAAGTTGCCGTGTCCGTCGTGGTGCTCGGTACGAATTTGGCTAACTGCCCAGGCACGCAGACCGTACCGTTCTGAACGAAGTTCCCGGGGCAATCAATCGTCGCGTTCTGGGTGTAGATCGAATAGGGCGAAGGGTTCGTCCAGATGGTGACCGTATCGCCGACACGATGGCCGGCGATGTTGACGGGGTAGTACCTGCGGCCCGAGGTGTAGGCGCTGGTGCCAGCAGGCTCGGCGGTCATCGTGATCGACGTGAGATCGGTGTACGTCGTCTTGTTGATGATGTAGGAGGTGATCGCCTCCTCGGGGCTGCCGGCGCAGTAGGTTCCACCCATCACGTAGAAGCAGGCTTGCCCAGCCTTAACGCCGCTGCTCCCGACAGTCGTCGGGTCCTTCTTGATGGTGACGGTTCCGTCCTGATTGAAGTACCACTTCAGCCCTTGGTACACCAGCACGCCACCCAAAACCCACGGGGACAGGCGAGCGGCAACGCCTAGCCAGGTGGCACCAGTGCCGACCTGAGTCGCGATAGGCAGCACACGAGCGCCGACGTTCTCGATGGTCGAAATGATCCTCGGATCGGTAGGCCAGCTCACGAAGCCGCGCTTGATCAGGTTCTGGTAGATGCCCTCGGCGACCGCAGCACCAACCTTGTCGGCAGGGGCGGTGTAGGTCGGCACAAAAGCAGAGGCGCTCGATGAAGCGAAGGTAAAGACCGCAGCGGCAGCGGCGAGGGAAAGGAACTGAGTTCTCATCGGATCAACTCCCACGAAGCCCAGAGACGAACATGGCACCGCAAGTGATGCCCGCGAGGAACAAAGCGAAGTACCACCAATCCACAACCATGTCCGCTCCTTCGTTTAGCTGCGCCATGATCTTGCCCCCGTTTCACGGACACCCCTATAAGCGATTAACTATCGCAATAGGAGGTGGACGATGACCAAGAGCAAGGCAGGCAGAAAGGGGCAGGAGTTCAGCCTGGAGTTCAGGCAGCAGGCA
>WNDX01000023.1 GCA_009914615.1 Herbaspirillum frisingense | reverse complement strand
GCCTACTTCGACCGGCTTGGGGTACCTCGGCTCTGTTGACCTCAACGACTCGAACCGCCCGGTGCGGACCCGCACGCCGGGTGGTGTGGGAGGGGATCGGCCAGGTTCTGGCCGCCCCTATCCCGATTTGCCCGGCGCGTCCGGGCGTCTGCGCGTGCGTGCCGGAGGGCGGGCGCTCAGTGTTCGTCTGCGTCCTTGGGCGGCGCGCCGGCCGCACGGCGTCCAGGGCCTTTGTTGCCTTCGTCCAGCCCACCGGTGCCGCGCAGGTCGGTATCGACTTGGCCTTCGCGGATGTCATTGTAGGCATGACGGATTTCCTGGCGTTCTACCTTGTGGCCGCTGCGCGCTGGGTCCTGGCGGTCGAAATTCTGGTCGTGCTCATGCGGCAGACGCGGCTTGTCGTGTTTTGGATGACGATCTTTTCTGGTTCTGAGAAAGCTGGTCATATTGTCCTCGCATCAAAGTGTCGTGGCTTTCCTTGATCGTGGGCGCGGCAGGATCCGGGATGGATTCCGGATCGTCGTGGCGGGACTCGATGACTGCAGCGCCTGGCGATTGCTGGAAGCGAACAGATACGACCGGGCGCCGTGAAAGAAGTGCCGACCGTTACAACTCGCGCGAAAAATAAGGAATTTGTCCGACGGACGATTCGGACATCGAGGGTAAGAAGGCGGGAAGCATGCCGTGATGCGCGGCCGTGGTGCAACTTGGATGCCCGTTTGCGGCGCGGGGTTCAATAATTTGCGCATGAGGACATGCGAAAAAAAGCGGATCATGCGATCCGCCTCCGCGCGATGGCGTCGCCAGCGCGACCTCAGTGTCGCCTCACAGCGACAGGCGTGCGCGCGCCGCGCGGTATTCGGCTTCCAGGCGATCCACCATGTCTGCCACCGATGGTACGTCGTCCATCAGGCCCACGCCCTGGCCGGCGCCCCAGATGTCGCGCCATGCCTTGGCCTTGCTGTTGCCGCCTGAGCCGAAATTCATCTTGGTCTTGTCGGCCTCGGGCAGGTTGTCCGGATCGAGGCCGGCGTTGACGATGGACTTCTTCAGATAATTGCCGTGCACACCGGTGAACAGGTTGGTGTACACCACGTCGGCGGCAGTCGATTCCACGATGGCCTGGCGATAGGCCTCATCGACGTTGGACTCCTTGGTCGCCAGCCAGCGCGAACCGATGTAGGCGAAGTCGGCGCCCATCGCTTGCGCGCCCAGCACGGCGTCGCCGGTGGCGATTGCGCCCGACAGCACCAGCGGACCCTTGAACATCTTGCGTACCTCCCCCACCAGCGCGAACGGCGACAGCGGACCGGCATGACCGCCGGCGCCGGCCGCCACCAGGATCAGGCCATCAACGCCGGCTTCCAGCGCCTTCTCGGCGTGGCGGATCGAGATCACGTCATGCAGCACGATGCCGCCATAGCTGTGCACCGCGTCCAGCATTTCCTTGGGCGGCGCGCGCAGGCTGGAGATGATGATGGGCACCTGGTGCTTCACGCACACCTCGACGTCGTGCGCGAGGCGGTCGTTGGACTGATGCACGATCTGGTTCACCGCGATCGGGCCGACCTTGCGTTCGGGGTGCTGCCGTTGCCATTCAGCCAGCTCGGCCTGCAGCTCGGTCAGCCAGACATCCAGCTGCTCGGCCGGACGGGCGTTGAGCGAGGGAAACGAGCCGACCAGCCCGGCCTTGCACTGGGCGGCCACCAGGGCCGGGCCGCTGGCGATGAACATCGGCGAGCAGATGATGGGCAGGCGCAGATCTTGCAAAGCTTTCGGGTAAGCGGAAGGTTGGGGCATGGCTCGTCTCTCGTCGGTTGTCGTTATGTCAAGGCGCAAGGCCGGGTTTGATCCGCCGATTATAGGATAAAAATATTACGATCGTGCTTTTTGTTGCGCAGACGCGATTCGTTGCGCAAATATTGCGGAAATTATTTATAGAATTAAATGTCAGATCCAAAGCGTGTGCTATGTTGATTGAATGCTTGGGCAATGCAGGCCGAAAGCCGCGCTACGGGGGCGCGGGCCGGGCCCGGCCGACGCCGGGAACGGACCGGAAGCGGGCTGAAAAGCGCGCGAGTCCCGTGTTTCAAATGCCATTGCAAAGGGGGAATCATGGAAGCCTTCAGCCTCATCAATATCATCATCATCGCCGTGGCCGCCGCCGCACTGATCTTGGGCGCGGTGCTGCACAAGCGCGCACTGAAAAAGGCCGTGGCCGGATGCGACAATCCGCACGTACGGGGCTTGCGTCGCAATCGCCACCAGTGAGCGGGCCTCCGCCGGAGGCGTTTGTCCCATGCCGGGCCCTGCCTCGGCAGGCATCCGGCCGGCCTGAACCGCGTCGCGGCCAATAAAAAACGCCGGGTCGTCCCCGGCGTTTTTGTTTTGATCCTAACCCTTCGTGACCGTTCGTCTCAGGCGGCCCGCTTGGCGGCGATGGCGTTGCCGGCGCGGCTGACCGACTTGCGGCCCAGGTGCTGCGAGATGAACTGACCGGCAGCGACCACCGCATCCAGATCCACACCGGTCTCGATGCCCAGGCCCTGCATCATGTACAGCACGTCCTCGGAGGCGACGTTGCCGGTGGCGCCCTTGGCGTACGGGCAGCCGCCCAGGCCGGCCACCGACGAGTGATAGATGGTGATGCCGGTCTGCAGGCTGGCGTAGATGTTGGCCAGCGCCTGGCCGTAGGTATCGTGGAAGTGACCGGACAAGCCTTCGATGTGGAACTCGCGGATCGCCGTTTCCATCACCGGCTTGACCTTGTCCGGCGTGGCCACGCCGATGGTGTCGGCGATGTCGATCTCGTCGCAGCCCAGTTCGCGGAAGCGGCGCACCACGTCGGCCACCGCGTCCAGCGGCACTTCGCCCTGGTAGGGGCAGCCGAAGGCGCAACTGACCGCCGCGCGCAGGCGCTTGCGATGCTGCTTGGCGGCCTGCGCCACTTCGCGGAAGCGTTCGATCGATTCGGCGATCGAGCAGTTGATGTTCTTCTGCGAGAAAGCCTCCGAGGCGGCGCCGAAGATCACCACTTCGTCCACCCCGGCTTCCAGCGCTGCGTCGAAGCCTTTCATGTTGGGCACCAGCGCCGAGTAGACCACGCCCGCTTTGCGCGCGATGCCGTGCATCACTTCGCTGGAGGTCGCCATCTGCGGCACCCACTTGGGCGAGACGAAGGAAGCCGCCTCGACGTTGGGGAAACCGGCCGCGGTGAGGCGGTTCACCAGTTCTATCTTCACCTCGGCGGAGATGGTTTCCTTCTCGTTTTGCAGGCCGTCGCGCGGGCCGACTTCAACGATTTTGACTTTCTTGGGCAGGCTCATCTGGCTGGTCTCCGATTGCTTGGGGTTGGCATTGTTATGGATGAACGATGATACCAGCCGGCCCGCCGCCGCGCTGTGCGATGGCTGGGTCAGGCCGCCGTCGGCGCGGCATCGAGCCTGACGTCGGCGACCGTGCCGCCGGTCATCTTTTCGAGCTGGGCGGCGGTCAGGTTGAACACCGCATGCGGATGGCCGGCCGCGGCCCACACGCTGCCGAAATTGAACAGGTCGCGATCGATCAGCATCACCGGCTTGACCACGTGGCCGATCGGACACACGCCGCCGATCGCATAGCCGGTGCTGTCGCGCACGAACTTGGCGTCAGCCTTGCCCAGCGCGCCGACCAGCGCGGTCACCTTGGCCTCGTCCACGCGGTTGCCGCCGCTGGCGATCACCAGCACCGGCGCATCGTCGGACACGCGACGGAAGATGATGGATTTGGCGATCTCGGCCACGCTGCAACCGAGGCCGGCGGCGGCCTCGGCCGAGGTGCGACCGGTCGCGGGCAGCATGACCACCGGTTTGTCGTGTCCGATCTGCGCGAGCAGGTCGGCGACGCGTTGGGCGGAAGTGGGCAGGGCGGTGGCGGCGGTATCGTTCATGGGGCGTGAATTGGGCAGTGGCACAGGCTCAAAATGATAGCAGCATGCCCGGATCGCGACTGTGCGCGGCCTGATCGCGTCGATGCATGCCGTGCATGGTCGAAGAACCGTTCACGCATCCAGCAGGAACACGCCATCGCTGCGCGCCGCGCCGGCCCGTTCCAGTTGCGCCACGCTCCAGCGCGCCAGATCCTCGTCGGACATCTGCATGAAGCACTCGTTGGCGATGCGCAGCAGCGGGATGTCGCGCATCATTGCCGGCAGCTTTTCCAGCGGGATGCGCTGCTTGTCCAGCAGCAGGAACTTGAGCAGCACCTTGATGCCGTTGTGCGCATTGCGCAGCGGATCGGCTTCGAGATAGTCGAGCCGCGACAGCGCTTTCTCCAGCGCGTCGTCCACTTCCCGGAAGGGCGCGCCGTGGCCGGGAATGACCAGCTTCACGTCGAGTGTGCGGATCAGTTCCAGCGTGGCGCGGGCTTCGGCAAAGCCGGACGCGCCATCCAGTTCCGGGAAGATGATGCCGAAGCCGTTGCGCCACAGCGCGTCGGCCGAGATCAGGATGCCTTCCTGCGCGCAATGGAAGATCAGCGAATGCGGATCGTGGCCGGGCGCGGCCAGCGCCTGCCAGTCCAGATCACCCAGGCGCAGCAGGTCGCCGTGGCGCACCGTGTCGGTGTGGCTGAAACGCGGGCAACGCTGGCCGGTGGCGCGGTAGCTCAGCGCATCCTCGTCCCAGTGCGTGACCTTGTCCGCCTCGGCCGCCGGGATCGCCGTGCGGCAGCCATAGGCGATCTGCAGCGCGGCGTTGCCGCCGCAGTGGTCGGAATGCAGATGAGTGTTGACCAGCAGATCCAGCTTTCCGGCACCGCGCTCGCGCAGCACGTGGCGCACCAGCGTCAGCGTTTGTTCGGCGTGCGAGACATAGCCGCTGTCGATCATGGCCACGCCGTCGCGTCCGAAGAACAGCACGTTGTTGGACGACAGCCAGCCGCGTTCCAGTACGTGGATGGACGACGGAACCTGCAGCGCGGGCGCGTTCATCCGAGTCAGTCCGCCTTGAATTCCAGCAGTTGTGCGCCCTCGGCCACCTGGTCGCCGACCGCGTAGAGAATATCCTCGACGGTGCCGGCCACGGGGGCGGCGATGGTGTGTTCCATCTTCATCGCTTCCATGATCAGCAACGGTGCGCCTTGCGCCACGCTGGCGCCTTTCTGCGCCAGCACCGCCACGATCTTGCCCGGCATGGGCGCGGTCAGGCGGCCGCCTTCGGCTTCGCTGTGGCCGGCGTGCGCCATCGGATCGACGTGGCGCAAGCTACGCTGCGCGCCGCCGTCGAAGACATGCAACCATTCGCCTTCGCGCACGACGTCGGCGCGCAGCATGCGGCCGTCGAGGGCGATGCACAAGGCGCCGTCATGGCTCGATTCGACCTGCAAGACATGCGTCGCGCCGTCGACCGTCAGCGTCCAGCCGCTGCCGTCACCGTTGTAGTCGAGCCGTACTGGCGCCGCGCCCGCTTCATCCTCGAACGCCAGCGCGCGCGACAGCTTGCCGTTGAGGCGCCAGCCATGCCGCGATGACCACGGATCGCCGCGCTGCGCGAACCGGCTTTCTTCCTGCAGCACGGCGGCCGCGGCCAATGCCAGCGTTTCCGTCGCCGGTGCCGTCGCGGGCGGGAACAGCGTATCGTGATGGCGTTCGATCAGGCCGGTATCAAGATCGGCGGTGGCGAACGCGGAGCCGGCGATCAGCCGCTGCAGGAATGCGATATTGGTCGCCAGTCCGACCACCTGGTATTGCGCCAGCGCGCGCGCCATGTTGCGCAGCGCGGCGTCGCGATCGGCGCCCCAGACGATGAGCTTGGCGATCATCGGATCGTAGAACGGCGAGATCGCATCGCCTTCGCGCACGCCGGAATCGATGCGCACCGCCGCCGGTCGCGTCGAGCCCGCTTCGCCCAGCCTGAATTCGACCGCCGTCGCGGTGCGCAAGCGCGCCAACGTGCCGATGGAGGGCAGGAAACCTTTCTCCGGATTCTCGGCATAGATGCGCGCCTCGATCGCGTGGCCGTCGATGCGCAATGCATCTTGCCGCAGCGGCAAGGGTTCGCCGGCCGCCACGCGCAATTGCCATTCCACCAGATCCAGGCCGGTGATCATCTCCGTGACCGGATGCTCGACCTGCAGGCGGGTATTCATTTCCATGAAATAGAAACTGCCGTCCTGGTTGGCAATGAATTCCACCGTGCCGGCGCCGACGTAGCCGACCGCGCGCGCCGCCGCCACCGCGGCTTCGCCCATGGCGGCGCGGCGTTCGGCCGTCATGCCGGGTGCGGGTGCTTCTTCCAGCACCTTCTGGTGACGTCGCTGCACCGAGCAGTCCCGCTCGAACAGATAGACGCAGCCGCCCTGCGCATCGGCGAACACCTGGATCTCGATATGACGTGGGCGCGTCAGGTATTTCTCGACCAGCACGCGGTCGTCGCCGAAGCTGGAAATCGCTTCGCGCTTGCACGAGGCCAGCGCCGCTTCGAAATCCTCGGAACGTTCCACCACGCGCATGCCCTTGCCGCCGCCGCCCGCGCTGGCCTTGAGCAGCACCGGATAACCGATGCGGTCGGCCTCGCCGCGCAGGAAGTCGCTTTCCTGGCGTTCGCCGTGATAGCCCGGCACCAGCGGCACCGCGGCCTTTTCCATCAACGCCTTGGCGGCCGACTTGGAGCCCATGGCGCGGATCGCCGAGGCCGGCGGGCCGATGAAGATCAGGCCGGCGTCGGCGCAGGCCTGGGCGAAGTCGGCGTTCTCGGAGAGAAAACCGTAGCCGGGATGGATGGCCTGCGCGCCGGTGGCCAGCGCGGCGGCGATGATCTTGTCGCCGCACAGATAACTTTCCTTGGCCGGGGCCGGGCCCAGGCGCACGCTCTCGTCGCAGGCTTGCACGTGCTTGGCGCGCGCATCGGCATCGGAATACACCGCCACCGTGGCGATACCCAGGCGGCGCGCGGTGGCCGCCACGCGGCAGGCGATTTCGCCGCGGTTGGCGATCAGGATCTTGTTGAGCATGAGGTCTCCTCTTGTTTTTTTGCGGGCGGCTTCAGATGCGGAACACGCCGAACTTGGTGTCTTCGATCGGCGCATTGAGCGCCGCCGACAGGCCCAGCGCGAGCACCGTGCGGGTATCGGCCGGATCGATCACGCCGTCGTCCCACAGGCGCGCCGAGGCGTAGTAGGGATGGCCCTGCGATTCGTACTGGGCGCGGATCGGTTCCTTGAACGCGGCTTCTTCTTCCGCGCTCCAGCTGCCGCCGCGCGCCTCGATGCCGTCGCGCTTGACGGTGGCCAGTACGCTCGCAGCCTGCTCGCCGCCCATCACCGAGATGCGCGCATTGGGCCACATCCACAGGAAGCGCGGCGAGAACGCGCGGCCGCACATGCCATAGTTGCCGGCGCCGAAGCTGCCGCCGATGATCACCGTGAGCTTGGGCACGGCGGCGGTGGAAACCGCCGTCACCATCTTGGCGCCGTGGCGCGCAATGCCCTCGTTTTCGTACTTCTTGCCGACCATGAAGCCGGTGATGTTCTGCAGGAAGATCAGCGGGATCTTGCGCTGGCAGCACAGCTCGATGAAGTGCGTGCCTTTCTCCGCCGATTCGGAAAACAGGATGCCGTTGTTGGCGATCACGCCCACCGGCATGCCATGCAGATGGGCGAAGCCGCATACCAAGGTGGTGCCGTAGCGCGCCTTGAATTCGTCGAACTCGCTGCCGTCCACGATGCGCGCGATCACTTCGCGCACGTCGAAGGGCTTGCGGGTATCGGTGGGAATCACGCCATACAGTTCATGCGCCGGATACCTGGGCTCGACGCTCTCGCGCAAGGCCAGCTGGCGCGGCTTGCTGCGATTGAGATGGCCGACGATGTTGCGCGCGATCGCCAGCGCATGCGTATCGTCCTGCGCCAGGTGATCGACCACGCCGGACAGGCGCGTATGTACGTCGCCGCCGCCCAGTTCTTCCGCCGTGACCACCTCCCCGGTGGCTGCCTTCACCAGCGGCGGGCCGGCCAGGAAGATGGTGGCCTGCTCCTTGACGATGATGGACTCGTCGCTCATCGCCGGCACGTAGGCGCCGCCGGCGGTGCAGGAGCCCATCACCACCGCGATCTGCGGAATGCCCTTGGCCGACATGTTGGCCTGGTTGAAGAAGATGCGGCCGAAATGATCGCGGTCGGGGAAGACCTCATCCTGGTTGGGCAGGTTGGCGCCGCCGCTGTCCACCAGGTAGATGCAGGGCAGGTGGTTGAATTCGGCGATCTCTTGCGCGCGCAGGTGCTTCTTGGCGGTCATCGGGTAATAGGTGCCGCCCTTGACCGTGGCGTCGTTGCACACGATCACGCATTCCTGGCCGGCCACGCGGCCGATGCCGGTGATGATGCCGCCCGCCGGCGCGGCGTCCTTCAGGTTGCCGTCGCGATCCTTTTCGCGGTACATGCCGTAGGCCGCCAGTTGCGAGAATTCGAGGAAGGGCGTGCCGGGATCGAGCAGCATCTGCACGCGGTCGCGCGGCAGCAGCTTGCCGCGCGCCAGATGCTTCTCGCGCGCGGCCTGGCCGCCGCCTTCGGCGATCGCCGCGACTTTTTGCTTGAGGTCATCGACGATGCGCTGCATGGCTTCCCGGTTGTTCAGGAAGTCCTCGCTGCGTGGGTTGAGCTTGCTTTCGATCTGCGGCATGGTGGTCTCTCTCTTCAGTTTCTTGTATTGGCTGCCTGCTGCGGATAGCGTGCGCGTCAGCCTTCCGGGAAGCTGCCGTCCACGTAGTACCAGCGCGGCTTGCCCTCGGCGTCGGGCTGACGCACGAAGTTGCTGATCTCGTGCAGGCGGTGGGCGCGGCCGGCCACCTTGAAGCGGGCGACGAATTCCACCGTGGCTTCATCGGCGCCGGCGGCGTGGCTGTGCTTCTTGATCTCCAGCGCGATCCACTTGACGTCGGTTTCGCTGGTCAGTTCTTCTTCCGGCAGCGTCTCGGGGAACCACGTGGCGCGCAGGTAGGCTTCGTCGCGCAGCGCATAGGCGCTGTAGCGCGAACGCATCAGCAGGTCGGCGGTGGCGGGGATCTCCGCGCCGGAGATGAAGCGCCCGCAGCAGCTTGCGAACGCGCCCTTGCCGCAGGGGCACTCGCCGCCCGCCTTGTCTTTCTTGTTGCTCATCAGATCTTTCCGTTTTTCAAGAATGCTTCCAGTTGCGGATAGCGGTCGAAGCCCCAGAAGGGTTCTCCGTCCACGATCACGAAGGGCGAGCCGAACACGCCCTTTTGCGCCGCGCCCTCGGTGGCCGCGCGTAGCTTGTCCTTGATCTCTTGCGTGCCCAGCGCCGCTTCCAGCTCGCCCTGATCGATGCCGAGATCGGCGGCGATGCGCAGCACGTTGGCCGGCACGCTGATGTCGATGTCTTCGGTGAAGTAGGCGCTGTAGAGCGTCAGGATCAGGTTCACGGCCTTTTCCGGATGCCGCTCCTGCGCCCAGAGCACGGCGCGCGCGGCGACCTGGCTGCCGATGGGGAAGTTGCCCGGCTCCTTGAAGAAGATGTTGTGGAAGCGCGCGGTGCGCCCCATGTCGTGGCGCGAATACTCGCCCTTGACCGGGATCAGCACCAGCGAATTGGTGCCCAGGTTCTTGAAGATCGGCCCCAGCAGGATAGGATGCCAGTTCACCTGGCGGCCGTATTTTTCGGCCAGCTTGCCGATCTCGACGGCGCCGAAGTAGCCGTAGGGGGAGCTGAAGTCGAAGTAGAAGTCGATGGGATTGCTCATGATCGCAGGTCTCGTATTGGAGGGTCAGAGGGTATCGGCGAACAGTTCGCGGCCGATCAGCATGCGGCGGATTTCGCTGGTGCCGGCGCCGATCTCGTAGAGCTTGGCGTCGCGCCACAGGCGGCCCACCGGATACTCGTTGATGTAGCCGTTGCCGCCCAGCGACTGGATCGCCTCGCTCGCCATCCAGGTGGCCTTTTCGGCCGAGTAGAGAATGGCGCCGGCGGCGTCCTTGCGCAGTGCGCGCACCTTGTCGGGCGTGCCGGCGCGGTCACAGGCCTGGCCCACCGCATAGACGTAGGCCTTGCAGGCCATCATGGTGGAATACATGTCGGCCAGCTTGCCCTGCATCAGCTGGAATTCGCCGATGGCCTGGCCGAACTGCTTGCGGTCATGCACATAGGGCACCACTACATCCATGCAGGCCTGCATGATGCCCAGCGGGCCGCCGGAGAGCACGGTGCGCTCAAAATCCAGGCCCGACATCAGCACGTTGACGCCGCGGCCGACGCCGCCCAGCACGTTTTCTTCCGGCACCTCGCAGTCCTGGAACACCAGCTCGCCGGTGTGGGAACCGCGCATGCCCAGCTTGTCCAGTTTCTGCGCCACCGAGAAACCCTTGAAACCCTTTTCCACCAGGAAGGCGGTCATGCCGCGCGCGCCCGCTTCCAGGTCGGTCTTGGCATAGACCACCAGCACGTCGGCGTCGGGGCCGTTGGTGATCCACATCTTGCTGCCGTTGAGCACGTAGCGGTCGCCCTTTCTGTCGGCGCGCAGCTTCATGCTCACCACGTCGGAACCGGCGTTGGGTTCCGACATCGCCAGCGCGCCGATGAAGTCGCCCGAGATCAGCTTGGGCAGGTACTTGCGCTTCTGTTCTTCGTTGCCGTTGCGCTTGATTTGATTGACGCACAGGTTGGAATGCGCGCCGTAGGACAGGCCCACCGAGGCCGAGGCGCGCGAGATTTCTTCCATCGCCACGATGTGCGCCAGGTAGCCCATGCCGGCGCCGCCGTATTCCTCGCTGGCGGTGATGCCCAGGACGCCCAGGTCGCCCAGTTTCTTCCACAGGTCCATGGGGAACTGGTCGCTGCGATCGATCTCGGCCGCGCGCGGCGCGATTTCGGCTTGCGCGAATCCGGCCACGGCGGCGCGCAGCGCGTCGATGTCTTCACCGTGATCGAAACTCAGGCCTGGCAGGTGGATCATGTTGGTCTCCTCGTTGGGTTGTTGGTCGATATCTTGTTGTTTTACTTTACGTATACGTCAATCAGTTTGGGCGACCTGAGCTCATGCGGCCTTGCGCCGCGGCTTGGCCGCCGTGCCGTTCCTTTTCGCATCGCCCTTGCCGTCGGCCAGCAATTGGCGGCATTCGTCTTCGTGCGCGGCGATTTCGGAAAGGGTCAGTTCCAGGTCTTCGCGCTGGCGTTCCAGTTTCTCGCGATGCTGTTGCAGCATGCCCAGGAAGCGCTGCAACTGCGGTTCCGTATCCTTGGGCGATTCATACATGTCGATCAGATCCTTGATCTCGGAGAGCGTGAAGCCGAGCCGCTTGCCGCGCAGCGTCAGCTTCAGCCGGGTGCGTTCGCGCGCCGGGTAGACACGGTTGCGGCCGCCCGCGCCTTCGCGCTTGGGATTGAGGATGCCGTGGTCTTCGTAGAACCGGATCGCCCGCGGCGTGATTTCGAATTCTTCCGCCAGTTCGGTGATGGTATAGGTGGGCATGGTGGCGTCGTCTGCGTCGAACGGGAATATTGGTTAAGCTGCGGATGTCTGCCTGCATCGCGCCTTACGCTGTCTCTTTGCACGGAACGGATGCGGCATGACGGTTTCCGGAACTGGCACTTTACGTTAACGTAAAGTATATTATGCTCCGGCGTCCAGCGGAAAATGCATGGCGCCGGCAAGTCATCGGTTTCGTTGTCGCCGGAGCAATGTCCGGCGTTTTTCCCGCATCACCAGCCCAGGTACTTCATGAACGAACTTGAATCCCAGCTCGATTACGCCTTCGGCGACACCATGCCGGAGACCGGCCGCACCATGGAGGTCGCGCCGGGCGTGCGCTGGTTGCGCATGGGACTGCCGTTCGCGCTGAACCACATCAATCTGTGGTTGCTGGAGGACGAGGTGGAGACGCCGCAAGGTCCGCGCCGTGGCTGGACCGTGGTGGATTGCGGCATCGCCACCGACGCCACGCGCGACGCCTGGGAAATCATCTTCGCCGAGGAGCTCGACGGGCTGCCCATCGTGCGCGTGCTGGTCACGCATTGCCACCCCGACCACGTCGGCCTGGCCGACTGGCTGTGCAAGCGCTGGCAGGCGCCGCTGCTGATGAGCGCCGGCGACTATGCGTTTGCGCGCGTGATGTCGGCCGCGCTGGCCGGCGCCGAAGGCACGGCGGCGACGCCGCATTTCCGGCGCCACGGCCTGGCCGACACCGATACCGTGCTCAAGCTGCAGGGCCGCAATACCTACTATCAGGATCTGGTGCCGGAGGTGCCGCATGCCTACCGGCGGCTGCAGGACGGCCACACGGTCACGATCGGCGGACGCGACTGGGAGATCATCACCGGCTTCGGCCATTCGCCCGAGCATGTCTCGCTGTATTGCCGCGACACGAATGTGCTGATTTCCGGCGACATGGTGTTGCCGCGCATTTCCACCAATGTGTCGGTGTTCGCCATCGAGCCGGAGAGCAATCCGGTGCAGCAGTACCTGGATTCGCTGCGCAAGTACGGCCACCTGCCGGCCGATGCGCTGGTGCTGCCCTCGCACGGCAAGCCGTTCCGCGGGTTGCATACGCGCATCGAACAACTGAACGACCACCATCGCCTGCGTCTGGCCGAAGTGCTGGAAGCCTGCGCCACCCCGCAGTCGGGCGTGGATATCCTGCCGGTGATGTTCAGGCGCCCGCTCGATACGCACCAGTTGTCGTTTGCGCTGGGCGAGGCGGTGGCCCACCTGCACAAGCTCTGGTACGACGGTGCGCTGAAGCGGCAACTGGGCGAGGACAATGTCTATCGCTTCGTTGCGGTCTGATCACGCGCAGCGCCAATGAAAAACGCCGGACATGTCCGGCGTTTTTTGTTGCCGCATCGATGCGGCGATTTTTGCAGCGATGAAGCTTAGCCGTTGGCGGCGTTCTTCTTCATCTCGCGTTCTTCCTTCTGCAGCTTGGTCTTGATGCGGTTGCGCTTGAGCGGCGACAGGTATTCCACGAAGACCTTGCCCTTCAGGTGATCCATCTCGTGCTGGATGCACACCGCCAGGAGATCGTCGGCGTCCACTTCGAATGCCTTGCCGTCGGCGTCGAAGGCGCGCACCTTGACGCGCGCCGGGCGTTCCACGCCATCGTAGATGCCGGGCACCGACAGGCAACCTTCGTCATAGACACGCTTTTCGTCGCTGGCCCAGAGTACCTCCGGGTTGATGAAGACGCGCAGTTCCTTGCCCTCGTCGGAGACGTCGATCACGATCACCTGTTCGTGCACATCGATCTGGGTCGCGGCCAGGCCGACGCCGGGCGCGGCATACATGGTCTCGGCCATGTCGGCGACCAGTGTCTTGATGCGCTCGTCGAACACGGTGACGGGCTTGGCCACCTTGTGCAGGCGCGGGTCGGGGTAACGGAGGATGTTGAGCAGGGCCATACGCGTAAATCTCGGAATCGGTCTGAAAAGGCTGGCGAAAGTTTTTTCGCAACGTCGGTGCTCGCCATTTTGCGAGCCGCCGGGAAATTCGTTTCGGGAATGTCTCTTAAATGAGGTCTGCCTGCGATGCTTCAAGCGCGACGGCGGCAGAATCTTCGGCTTTCGCCGGCCGGATTGTCATCCGGCAATTCGTCTCTGCTGCGCTGTGCGCAAAGAGCGTGCGGCTGGTGTTTTATTTCCCCGAAAGCATGAAAAAGTTTATCACAGCGTGGCTCCCTCCCGTCTGTTTGGGCCTTGTCGCG
The DNA here is from genome assembly GCA_009914615.1 of Herbaspirillum frisingense. GTDB lineage: Bacteria > Pseudomonadota > Gammaproteobacteria > Burkholderiales > Burkholderiaceae_D > Herbaspirillum > Herbaspirillum frisingense_B. The sequence goes on along the minus strand of WNDX01000023.1, from coordinate 24,266 downwards.
GGCGTTTGCGCATCAGCGCGGGCAGCGGATGTTGCATTCTCGTCGCCGGCCGGGCCGCAGCCGCGGGAATCTGTCGGCAGTGCCCGAGGCCAGCGGGCGATCATGCCGGACGCTCATGCGCGCGTCCGCGCCATGGTCAGAGGCGGCACAGCGCCGGAGGGCGCGCGATGGTTGTTGTCGGTTGGACAGGTCGTGCGGCTGGCGCCGGTCCGCATGTTGCGCGGGCTCGGCGTGGAGCTCGATCGAAGAGCGGCGCCACCCGGATTCAACGAAGACGGGCGTGTGATCTATCGGATAGCCAGCGCGCAGATCGTGCGCGTGCATGCGCAGATCGACGAAGCCGAGGCCGTCATCACCGGCGGCAGCGCGCAGATCGCCGCCGGCGATCCGGTGCTTGTGGCGTTGTCGGTGCACGGCGCTGCTGCGCCTGTCGTTGATTGAGGCGTCGCCGGATATGGAAAATACGATACGGCCGGCGAGCCTCGATGACGAAGCAGGCGATCCCGCCGGCCTGGCGGCGTGGCTGAGGCTGGTGCTGACCGATGGCGTCGGCCCCGACACCGGTCGCCGTCTGCTCGCGGCGTTCGGCCTGCCGGGGCAGGTACTGAAGGCTGACCGACGGGCGCTGGAAGCGTGGGTGTCACCGCGCATCGCCGCAGCCCTGAGCAGCCGATGCCCACCCGCGCAACAGGCGCTGATCGCCGCCACGCTGGCCTGGGCGCAGGAACCGGGTCACGCCATCCTGACGCTGGCCGACGCGGCCTATCCGCAAGCCTTGCTCAACATTGCCGATCCGCCGCTGCTCTTGTACGCCAGGGGCAATCCGGCGCTGTTGAATGCGGACGGGCTGGCGGTGGTCGGCAGTCGCAATGCCACTGCCCAGGGCGTAGCGCACGCCGGACGCTTTTCCGAAGAACTCAGCCGGGCGGGATTGACGATCATCTCCGGCCTCGCGCTGGGCATCGATGCCGCGGCGCATGCGGGAGGTCTGCTCGGGGCGGGCTCTACCGTGGCGGTGATCGGCACCGGCATCGATCTGGACTATCCGCAACGCAATCGTCCGCTTGCGCTGCGGATCGCGCAGGCGGGCTGCATCATCAGCGAATACCCGCTGGGCATGCCGCCGCTGGCCGCCAATTTTCCGCGCCGCAACCGTCTGATCTCCGGCCTCGCGCGCGCCGTGCTGGTAGTGGAGGCGGCGGCGCAGTCGGGTTCGCTTATCACTGCGCGCATGGCGGCCGAGCAGGGGCGGGATGTGTTCGCGATTCCGGGTTCGATCCATTCGCCGCTGGCCAAGGGATGTCACCAGCTCATCCGTCAGGGCGCCAAGCTGGTGGAGACCACGCAGGACATTCTTGACGAGTTGCCGCCCGGCCTTCGGCGGCTTGCAGTGGTGGAAGATCCGGAGACGGGAAACGCGTCGCGCAAGGAGACGGAAACTTGTCAATCCGCCATCGCTGATGATGACATGCCGACGGCCCTTGTCATGCAGGCAATGGGCTTCGATCCGGTCGATGCCGACACGCTGGCGTCACGCTGCAAGCTAGACGCGGCGCGGCTTGCGGCCTTATTGCTGAGCCTGGAGATGGACGGGCGCATCGAGGTCTTGCCGGGCGCGCGCTATCGCCGTCTGAGCTGATCAAATTAATGCACGCGATCTGCAAAATCCTGCCATACTGGATTCGCTGACTTGTACATTCACACCCTTCGCGATAGAGTACACCTATGTTTGATGTCCTCGTTTATCTGTACGAAACCTACTATCGCCCCGATGCCTGCCCCGAACCGGAGGCTCTGGTCAAGAAGTTGTCCGCGATAGGTTTTGAAGAAGAAGAAATTTCGCAGGCACTCGGATGGCTGACCGATCTTGAAGTCGCCAATCACGAATTCGCCGACAGTTACCCTCAGCAAACCGCTTTTTCCTTCGGCACCCGTATCTACGCTCGTCAGGAAACCGACGTGCTGGGCGTGGAAGCCATCGGCTTCATCCAGTTCCTCGAATCAGCCAAGATGCTCGACGCCATGCAGCGCGAGATCGTGGTCGAGCGCGCACTGGCGGCCGGCGAAGTGCCGATCACGCTGGAAAAGCTGAAGGTCATCGTGCTGATGGTGCTGTGGAGTCAAGGCAAGGAGCCGGACGGCCTGATGTTCGAAGAGCTGTTCCTCGACGAAGACGACACCGAGCCGCGCCTGCTGCACTGAGCGCGCCGGGGCGAAGTCCGGCACTGTGGCGCCGGCCATTGACAGCCTGTCCACATGAAATTCGCGTGAAACACAGATCCGGCAAGCCCTTGGGCTTGCCGTTTCATTTGCATCACGCTTATCATTCCCCCGCATCGAGCCGTAATTGGCTACTATATAAAAATTCCGTTGTTCGGAAGCAATGAAAGCGTTGGCCGCAAGCCACGCGGGCTGCGGCAGGCTTTCATGCGCTTCGGGGCGACCCGGAGTTGTTTCGCGACATCCCGGCCCCAGATGGGTCTGGACGATATCCGTAAACGCTCCAGCAACCGACCTCTCCATCGAGACCCATACCTATGAGCAAGACCCTCATCATTGCCGAGAAGCCCTCTGTCGCGAACGACATCGCGAAGACGCTCGGCGGCTTCACCAAGCACGATGAGTATTTCGAATCCGACGAGTACATCCTGTCCTCCGCCGTCGGTCACCTGCTGGAAATCGCAGTCCCCGAGGAATACGACGTCAAGCGCGGCAAGTGGAGCTTCACCCACCTGCCGATGATCCCGCCGCATTTCGCGCTGAACCCGATCGCCAAGACCGAGTCGCGCCTGAAGGTGCTGTCCAAGCTGATCAAGCGCAAGGATGTGACCACCCTGATCAACGCATGCGACGCGGGCCGCGAGGGTGAGCTGATCTTCCGCCTGATCGCGCAATACACCAAGGCCAAGCAGCCGGTGAAGCGCCTGTGGCTGCAGTCGATGACGCCGGGCGCGATCCGCGACGGCTTCAAGCAATTGCGCGACGACGAGGAGATGATGCCGCTGGCCAATGCCGCCCGCTGCCGCAGCGAGGCCGACTGGCTGATCGGCATCAACGGCACGCGCGCCATGACCGCCTTCAATTCCAAGGAAGGCGGCTTCTACCTGACCACCGTGGGCCGCGTGCAGACGCCGACGCTGTCGATCGTGGTCGAGCGCGAAGAGAAGATCAAGAAGTTCGTCCCGCGTGATTATTGGGAAGTGCACGCCGAGTTCGTCTGCGCCGCCGGCATCTACAAGGGCCGCTGGCTGGACCGCGCGCACAAGAAGGACGAGAACGACCCCGAGAAGCGCCCCGAGCGCCTGTGGGCCAAGGCCGCTGCCGACTCCATCGTGGCGGCCTGCCGCGACAAGATCGGCACCGTCACCGAAGAATCCAAGCCGACCACGCAGATGGCGCCGGGCCTGTTCGACCTGACCAGCCTGCAGCGCGAAGCCAACTCGCGCTTCGGCTTCTCGGCCAAGAACACCCTGGGCCTGGCGCAGGCGCTGTATGAAAAGCACAAGGTGCTGACCTACCCGCGTACCGATTCGCGCCACCTGCCGGAAGACTACCTGCAGACCGTCAAGGACACGATGGAGGCCCTCTCGGAGAACAACAATTACCACCAGTTCTCCAAGCAGATCCTCAAGCAAGGCTGGGTCAAGCCCAACAAGCGCATCTTCGACAACACCAAGATCAGCGACCACTTCGCCATCATCCCGACCACCCAGGTGCCCAAGAACCTGTCGGAGCCGGAACAGAAGCTGTACGACCTGGTGACGCGCCGCTTCATGGCGGTGTTCTTCCCGCCGGCCGAGTTCCAGGTGACCACCCGCTACACCGAAGTGTCGGGCCACCAGTTCAAGAGCGAAGGCAAGGTCATGATCAACCCCGGCTGGCTGGCCATCTACGGCAAGCAAGTCGAGGAAGACGACAAGGACAAGGAAGGCGGCGGCAACCTGGTTGCCGTGGCCCCGGGCGAGAAGGTCAAGACCGACAAGGTGATCGCCAACGGTCTGGTCACCAAGCCACCCGCCCGCTATTCCGAAGCGACGCTGCTGTCGGCCATGGAAGGCGCCGGCAAGCTGGTCGATTCCGACGAGCTGCGCGAAGCGATGGCCGGCAAGGGCCTGGGCACACCGGCCACGCGCGCGGCCATCATCGAAGGCCTGCTGAACGAAAAATACCTGCTGCGCGAAGGGCGTGAAATGATGCCCACGGCCAAGGCCTTCCAGTTGATGACGCTGCTGCACGGCCTGGGCGTGGATGAACTGACCGAACCTGAGCTGACCGGCGAGTGGGAACACAAGCTGGCGCAGATGGAACGCGGCAAGATCAGCCGCGACGAATTCATGCGCGAGATCGCGCAGATGACCCAGATCATCGTCAAGCGCGCCAAGGAATACGACAACGACACCATCCCCGGCGACTACGCGACGCTGCAGACGCCGTGCCCGAACTGCGGCGGCGTGGTGAAGGAAAACTATCGCCGCTTCGCCTGCACCAAGTGCGACTTCTCGATGACCAAGGTGCCGGGCGGCCGCCAGTTCGAAATCGCCGAGGTGGAAGAGCTGCTGACGAACCGCACCATCGGTCCGCTGCAGGGTTTCCGCTCCAAGATGGGCCGGCCGTTCGCCGCCATCCTGAAGATTTCGCGCGACGAGGAAATCAAGAACTTCAAGCTGGAGTTCGACTTCGGCCAGGACCAGTCCGACGGTGAGGGCGGCGAGCCGGTCGATTTCAGCGAGCAGACCCCGCTCGGCCCCTGCCCGAAATGCGCCAGCGGCGTGTACGAGATGGGTCTGGCCTACGTCTGCGAAAAGACCGTGGCCAAGCCCAAGGCCTGCGACTTCCGCAGCAGCCGCATCATCCTGCAGCAGGAGATTCTGCCTGAGCAGATGGCCAAGCTGCTCAACGACGGCAAGACCGATCTGCTGCCGGGCTTCATCTCGCAGCGCACCCGTCGCCCGTTCAAGGCCTTCCTGGTGCGCGGCAAGGATGGCAAGATCGGCTTCGAGTTCGAGGAACGCAAGGCCAAGGCTCCTGCCAAGGGCAAGGCTGCCGCGGCGCAGGCCGATGACGGCGCCGACGAGGCGACTGCCAAGCCGGTGAAGAAGGCGGCTGCGACCAAGACCGCGGCGGCCAAGAAACCGGCTGCGGCGAAGAAGCCGCCGCTGAAGAAGGCCACGCCGAAGAAAGCGGCCAGCGCCTGATCTTCACGCTGCGCCAAAAAGAAAACCCTCGCAATGCAAGTTGCGAGGGTTTTTTCATGGCTGCTGCCGACGGCCTGCGCGCGCGGGCGACGCCGATGCCGGATCAGTCGCCGTACACCACCGTCAGCGGCGCGTGGTCGGAGAAGCGCTGCTCCTTGTAGATCGCCGCGCTCTTGGCCTTGGCGGCAATGCCCGGGGTCGAGACGTGGTAGTCGATGCGCCACCCCACGTTGTTGGCCCACGCCTGGCCGCGGTTGCTCCACCAGGTATAGGCTTCGCCGGTGGTCTCCGGATGCAGGACGCGATAGACATCGACCAGGCCCAGCTGGTCGAAGATGTGCGTCATCCAGGCGCGCTCCTCGGGCAGGAAGCCGGAGTTCTTCTGGTTGCTTTTCCAGTTCTTCAGGTCGATTTCCTTGTGAGCGATGTTCCAGTCGCCGCAGATGACGACTTCGCGGCCGCTCTTTTCCAGTTCCATCAGGTGCGGCAGGAACACTTCCATGAAGCGGAACTTGGCCTGCTGGCGTTCGTCGCTGGAGGAGCCGGAGGGCGCATACAGCGAGATCACGGTGAGGTCGCCGAAGTCGCATTCGACGTAGCGGCCTTCATCGTCGAATTCGGTATTGCCGAAGCCGATGCGGATCGCATCCGGCTCGCGCTTGCTATACAGGCCGACGCCCGAATAGCCCTTCTTCTGGGCGTAGTGGAAGTGGCCGACGTAGCCTTCCGGCGCCAGGAACTGCTCGGTCATGTCGGCCGCCTGGGCCTTCAGTTCCTGCACGCAGACGAAGTCGGGGGATTCCTTTTGCAGCCATTCGAAGAAGCCCTTCTTGGCCGCGGAGCGGATGCCGTTGAGGTTGGCGGAGACGATTTTTGGCATGTTCTGTCCTGTACTGTTCCTGCGGGATAAGGCCGGTAGCATAACCGATAGGGCGAATCATTTAAAATGACGGCCTGATGACGGCGCCGCAGCGGCCTTCGCCTTGCCTTGCGGCAAGCGCCCGCGTGCCGGGGCCTTCCGTTTTGACTCTTCCCGGGAAATGCATTTTGAGCAACTTGAGACAGGAATTCATTGAATTCGCGGTGTCGGCCGGCGTGCTGCGCTTTGGCGAGTTCGTCACCAAGGCGGGCCGCACCTCGCCTTACTTCTTCAACGCCGGCCTGTTCAGCGAAGGCGCCACGCTGGCGCAGGTGGCGCGCTTCTACGCGCAGACCTTGCAGGCATCCGGCATCGAATACGACATGCTGTTCGGCCCCGCCTACAAGGGCATCACGCTGGCCTCGGCCACCGCCGTGGCGCTGGCCGGCATGGACCGCAACGTGCCCTTCGCCTTCAACCGCAAGGAAGCCAAGGACCACGGCGAAGGCGGCACCATCGTCGGCGCCAAGCTGCAAGGCAAGGTGGTGATCATCGATGACGTGATCTCGGCCGGCACCTCGGTGCGCGAATCGGTGGACATGATCCGCGCCGCCGGCGCCACGCCCTGCGCGGTGCTGATCGCGCTGGATCGCATGGAGCGCTCGGGCAAGGATGGCGCCCTGTCGGCGCACTCGGCGGTGCAGGAAGTGGCCAAGGAATACGGCATGCCAGTGATTTCCATCGGCAACCTGAATGACTTGTTCGAGTACATCTCCAACGGTGGCGACGCGCGCCTGACGCAATACAAGGCGGCCGTCGAGGCTTACCGCACGCGCTACGGCGTCTGATCGCCGCAGCGTCGGCAAGGCAAAGAAAAAGGCTGCATCGCGAGATGCAGCCTTTTTTGCTGGCGCGGCGGGATCAGAGCGGCTTGATCGCGCCCGCCACGCTGTGGCGTTGCAGGCGGTCGTCCAGTTCGCCGACCTGGGCCGCGACCGCGTTCTCGGTCTGCTCCACGCGCAGGCTGATGTCCTTTTGCAGCGCATCCAGCCGTTGCGCCAGCAGCGTCTGCTGCTCGGTCTGGCGGCGGCTCAGTTGTTCCAGTTCGGCTTTCAGATACCCGCGCAGGTCGGTGAAGCGCGAATGTTCCGCCTGGTCGGCCAGGTCGCGCTGGGTTTCCAGCTGCTTGGTCAGGCGCCGGCTTTCCAGCATCACGCTGGTCTGCAGCGCCAGGATGTAGAGCAGGAAGAAGGCGGTCAGCAACACCACCACGCCCAGCATGACAGCGCCCAGCGGCGCCTGGAAGTCGGTATAGATCAGCGACAGCGTCGTGGGCGCGGTGAACGCGGTCCAGTTGACGGCGGCGAAGATGGCGATCAGCGCCAGCAGCACGATCAGAAAAATGGTCCGGAATCTCATTGCAGCCTCCTGTTCTGGTGTTCTGGGTATGTTTGCAGGCAAGCAATTGCATCGCCGTTGCGGTGTGAAGCAGTATCGAAGGTTTGCCATCACGACAAGCTGAACCGGTTGGACTGCGCGGGTGAGGGCGATGTTCCGCGGAAATTGGCCGCCGGCAAGATCAGGCGCCATGCCGCGAGCAATAAAAAACGCCGGCATACGGCCGGCGTTCGATGTCAGGATGGCAATGCACTCAGGCCGCGGCCAGTGCCTTTTCCAGCAACTGGTGCAGTTCGGCGAACTGCGGCTCGCCGACATAGCGCTTGATGATGTTGCCGTCCTTGCCGATCACGAAGGTGGTCGGGGTCAGCTTGACGTCGCCGAAAGCCTTGGCCAGCGAATCCTGGGGATCAAGCGCGACCTTGAAGGGCAGCTTGCGGGTTTCGGTGTAGTTCAGCACGTAGTTGGGCGGATCGTAGCTCATGGCCACGGCCACGAAGTCCAGGCCCTTGTCCTTGAACTTGTTGTAGGTCTCGATCATCTGCGGCATTTCGCCCACGCAGGTGGTGCAGCTGGTGGCCCAGAAATTGACCATCACGACCTTGCCGCGCAGATCCTTGAGCGCCACGCGTTCGCCATCGAGTTTGGTGAAGGTCACGTCGGGGGCGGCGTTGCCGGCGTTCACCTTGAAATAGGTGAAGGCGGCGATGACGGCCACCACGGCGACGGCCGCCAGCTTGATCCAGAGGCTGCTGCGCGGAGAAGTTGCCTGTGCTTGCATGAGGTTGCTCCGATGACTAGGGTTGCCGGCCGCGATCGGCGCCCGACGGGCCGGACTTGAAGCCAGCCATTATAGCCGCGTGCGCCGATTCCTGCGGGGCGCGGCCGGATGTGAAAACCGCCGGACGGGCCGGCGGTTTGACTTGCATCAGCCGATTGGCGATCAACTGGTCGATTTGTTTTCGCTGGCCGGCTTGCGCTGGTATTCCTTGAGTTCGTCTTCCGAGATGAATTCGAACAGGGTCACCACCTTGGCCACGCCCGACACGCCGCTGGTGACCTGCGCCGCGCGCTGCGCTTCGCGCTGGGTGACGCGGCCCATCAGATAGACGATGCCGCGCTCGGTGGTCACCTTGAAGGCGCTGGAATACAGGGTCTTGTCGTCCACCAGGCTGGCCAGGACCTTGCTGGTGATCAGGGCGTCGTTGGAGCGCGAGGAGAAGCTGGAGGCCGGGGCGATTTCCAGTTCGTTGAACACGGTCTCGACGTTGGCAATCGCCTTGGCTTCGCGCTCGGCGGCCACCTTGGAGGCTTCGTCGGCCACTTCGCCCGACAGCAGCACCTTGCGGTTGAAGGCGGTCACGTTGACGTGGGAGCCGGCGGCCACCACTTCGGGAATGCGGCTTTCGCCCTTGACCACGATCGATTTGTCTTCAGTCTGCGCGCCCAGCGTGCGGCGGTCGGTCGCCGCGAACGTGGTCGCCAGCGCGCCGCCGGCGAACACCGCGAAACAGCCCTGCAGGCTGACGGCGATCATGCCGCCCAGCGCCACGGCCGCCAGCGGGCGGCGCATTCTTCCCAACAACGATCGTGCATCACTCATTCGCATCATCTCCAAAAAGCGCGACGTCGATGCCGTCGCAAATGCAGTGCAGGGACACCAGATGCACTTCCTGGATGCGCGCCGTGCGATCGTGCGGCACGCAGATATGCACATCGGTGTCGTTCAGAACCTTGCCGATCTTGCCGCCGCCCTTGCCGGTCAGCGCCACCACGCGCATGTCGCGTTCGTGCGCGACTTCGATGGCCGCCAGCACGTTGCCCGAATTGCCCGAGGTGGAAAACGCCAGCAACACGTCGCCCGCCTGGCCGAAGGCCTGGACTTGCTTCGAGAAGATTTCCATGTAGCTGTAATCGTTGCCGACCGCGGTGAGGATGGAGCTATCGGTGGTCAGCGCCATGGCCGGCAGGGGCAGGCGTTCGCGTTCGAAACGCCCCACCAGTTCGGCCGCGAAGTGCTGGCTGTCCGCGGCGGAACCGCCGTTGCCGCAGGCAAGAATCTTGTTGCCGTTCGACAGTGCGGTAAACATAAGTTCAATCGCCTGTTCGATCGGTTGCGCCAATACGTTGGCGGCCTTCAGCTTCAGGTCGGCGCTTTCCTGAAAGTGGGCGAGGATGCGGGGATTTGTCATAGTGCCTGCGATTATAGTTGAGTTGAACGGAGCCACGTCCGGCCAATTCGTAAAGAAACGTTTCCAAGGAACCCGGCCGACATGATACCGCCAGACGTCCGCGATTGCCTCAAAAACGGCGCGCTGATTGGTATTGCGACGGAATTGACGTCGACGCTCAGGCCTCTCGATGGCGTTGCGCAGCCACTCCATGCGCCCGGCCTCCAGGCCGATCACGTCGAAGCGGCAGGGCGGCGGGAAGGCGTAGCGCTGCAGGTAGGATTGGGCGGCCACCATCAGGCGCCGCTGCTTGGCGGGCGTGACGCTGGCCAGCGCACCGCCATGCGAGCCGCCGGCGCGGGTGCGCACTTCGACGAAGACCAGGGCCGGGCCGTCGCGCATGACCAGGTCGATCTCGCCCCCTTTGCAGCGGAAATTGCGTTCCACCAGTTCCAGGCCCTGGCGCAGCAGGTAGGCCAGCGCCGCATCTTCGCCGGCATCGCCGGTGCGCTGGCGGTCGGTGCGGGCATCCGCCTCCGGCGCGCGCCGCCAGCCGTCGAACAGTCCCATGTCCTAGTACTGATCGGCGGTGGGAACCGGCAGGCCGTTCTGGAACACCGCCTGCGTTTCCTGGCGCTGGAAGTAGGTGGCGCCGCCGCCGATCATGTTCACGTTCAGGCGGCCGGTGACGCCGTCGATGTCGAAGCCGGAGCGCTGCAGGGCGATCTCGTGGGCGATGCGGTAGGCATCGATGCCCAGCGCATACAGGCGCGCCAGGTCGGGATTGGGGCGCTCGTTGTCATTGCCGGCCGGACGCGGATAGCGCGCCACGGCGACATTGTCGGGCTGCAGTTGCCAGGGAATGTCGATCAGGCGCACGCCATCCAGCTCGGGCAGCTTGTCATTGGGATTGTCGCGGTTCAGCGTGAAGGGGTTGATCTGCGAGGTGCCGTAGATCGGCAGCTCGGTACCGACCGCGCTGCGCAGCTGCACCGCCTGGGGCGAATCCAGCGCGGCGAAGATCAGCGCCGGCTTCTCCTGCTCGATGCGCCTGGCCAGTTGCGCCAGGCCGGGGGCCGACAGCGCGTTGCTGGGCGTGCTCAGTTCCAGCGTCTCGACCTGCAGGCCGAGCTGGCGGGCGCGGGTCTGGAACGAGCGGGCTGCGCTTTTGCCAGGCCACGGCGGTGGAGATCGCGAAGATCTTGCCGGGCGCCTTCTCCTTTTCCACCCAGTTGGCGACCTGGCGCGCCTCGTCATCGATGGACAGGCCGGCCGTCAGCATCATCGGCGGCAATTGTGCTTCGGCCTCGCCCGGCACATCAGGCTGGGCCAGCGCGATGGTCGGCTTGCTGACGCGGCCGCTTTGCGCCACGGCGGTGACGGCGCTGCGCGAGAGCGGGCCGATCAGGATGTCGAACTTGCCGGTTGCCTCCTCATAGGCGCGCTGCATGTCCTGCACGGAATCGCCGGTTTCGATGACGGCCAGCTGGATGTTTTCCTTCTGGCGCGAATAGGCGGTGAGGAAGCCCGTGCGCACCGCATCGGCGGCGGCGCCGAACATGCCGCCGCGGTTGGGCAGCAGCAGCGCCATACGCACCGGCGCGGCAGCGGCGGCGGCCGCCGGCGGCATCTGCGGCTGGGATTGCGCGGGCTCGGCCAGCGGCGCCGGGTCGGCGGACTGCGCGGCTTGCGCCAGCAGAGGTACACTGTCGGCTGCCGCCGCGGGCGCGGCCGGAAGCCACAGCGCACCGAGGCCGCCCAGCAGTCCCGCCAGCGCGGTCATTTTTTTGAATCCAGTGAACATCCCGCCTCCTCCAATGAATCAGAATTCCAGCGTCGCCGCTTCCATCCTGCTTGATGCCGCACAGCAAAGCTATCCGGTGTCGGCATTATATGTGCTGGCCACGCCCATCGGTAATGCCTGCGACATCAGCCTGCGCGCCTTGCACGTGCTGGCCATCGCCGACGCCGTGGCTTGCGAGGATATCCGCAACACCAGCCAGTTGCTGCAGCGCTACGGGCTGTCCAAGCAGCTGCTGGCGGCGCACGAGCACAACGAGCGCGAGGCGGCCGACAAGATCGTCGAGCGCCTGCGCGCCGGCCAGCGCGTGGCGTTGGTGTCGGATGCCGGTACGCCGGCGGTGTCGGATCCGGGCGCGCGCGTGGTGGACGCGGTGCGCGCCGCCGGTTTGCAGGTGGTGCCGCTGCCGGGCGCATCGGCGGCGGTGACTGCCTTGTCGGCCTCGGGGCTGACCGACGAGCGTTTCCATTTCGTCGGCTTCCTGCCGTCGAAGACGCGCCAGCGCGAGTCGGCGCTGCAAGAACTGGCCGGGCTGCAGGCGGCGCTGGTGTTCTATGAGGCCCCGCACCGCATCGTCGAGACTGTGCAATCGATGCTGGAAGTGTTCGGTCCCGAGCGCCAGATCGTGCTGGCGCGGGAGCTGACCAAGCTGTTCGAAAGCATTCATCGCTGCCCGCTGGGCGAAGCGCCGGCCTGGCTGGAAGCCGACGCCAACCGCCAGCGCGGCGAGTTCGTGGTGCTGGTGCAAGGCGCGCCGGCAGCGGATGGCGACGATGCCGACGCCGAGCGCGTGCTGCGCATCTTGCTGGCCGAGTTGCCGGTCAAGCAAGCCGCGACGCTGGCGGCGCAGATCACCGGGCAGAAGAAGAACGCGCTGTACGAGCGCGCGTTGCAGATCAAGGACGGCGCCTGAATCTCGGGGCGGTATGCCCGGCGTCGGCGCTCAGTGCGCCGAAGACTTGGAAAACAGATTCAGCACCGCCACGCCGGCCACGATCAGGCCCATGCCGATGACGGCCGGCAGATCCAGTTTCTGGCCGAACAGCACCCAGGCAGCCAGCGAAATCAGCACCACGCCCAGACCCGACCAGATCGCGTAGGCCACGCCCACCGGTATCGATTTCAGCGTCACCGACAGGAAGAAGAACGCCGTCCCGTAGCCCAGCACCACCAGCAACGACGGCCACAGCCGCGAAAAGCCGTCGGAGGCCCGCAGCGCCGAGGTGGCGATGACTTCGGAAACGATGGCGATGCCCAGGGCCAGGTAAGGATGCATGGCGTGCTCCAGCAATGATGAGTTTGGGGAAAAGGATGTCCGGCGCGCCATGGCGCACCGGCGGGAATCCGGCCGCGCGTGCGGCCGGAGAGGGGATCAGCGTTCGACCACGAAGGGCGTGCCGGCGCTGCGCTGGCGGATCAGCACCGCGGCGTTCTGCGCGGCCGGACGGGTCGGATAGGGGCCTGCGTACAGCCGATAGAGGCCATTGACCTGCACCGCCTGCAGGTTGTCCACGATACCCGACAGGCTGGGCATCAGCTTGTCGCGAGCCTGCAGCGCATTGGTTTCCTGCGAATAGGCGCCGAACTGCAGGTAGTAGCCCGCGGTCAGCGGCACGGCTTCCGGCATCGCCGGCGACGGCGCGGAACCGCTGGCCACCGCATTGATGATGCCGCCGCCGCCCGCCATGCCGGCGCCGCCGGCCGACGTGGAGGTGGTGGCGTTGATCGGTTGCACCGCGGCCACGGTCGGTTGCGGCGGCAGGTTCTGCGCGTTCACGGAGTTGATTGCCACCGCGCCGGTGGAAACGCCGGCGCCGCTCTCGGAGGCATTGTTGATCGGATCAGCCGCCGCCACCGCGGTGCCGTTGCGGCGCGCGTCAGCCATGCGCTGCGCCTCGTCCGGCAGGATGCGCTCGACTTCCAGCTCGCTGCTGCCGCTGCTGAGATAACCCAGCTTCAGCGCGGCGGTATAGGACAAGTCGATGATGCGGCTGGAGTGGAAGGGCCCGCGGTCGTTGATGCGCACGATCACTTGCTTGCCGGTCTTCAGGTTGGTGACGCGGGCATAGGACGGGATCGGCAGCGTCGGGTGCGCCGCCGTCATCTTGTACATGTCGTACAGTTCGCCCGACGAGGTCTTCTGGTTATGGAATTTCTTGCCGTACCAACTGCCGATGCCGCGCTGGATGAAGGGCTGGTTGTCGGTGATCGGCACATAGGTCTTGCCGAATACGGCGTAGGGCTTGCTCGCCGCCTTCGACACCGGTTCGACCTGCGGCTCGGCATCGGCCACGTCCAGCAGGCCGTCGGGGATATGGTCGCCCGGGCCGTCATCCTTGTAGTAGCCGCCGCGGCCCGAACCGGCCGCCGGCAGGGTCGGCGCATTGGAGGGCCGGGTGCTGCCGGCGGCCTTGACCGGCGCCGGCGCCTGCGCGGTCTGGCGCGCCGGCGGCGGGGTGGTGCCGCAGGCCGCCAGCAGGACCGGCAGCGCCAACGCGGCGCAACGTAAAGCCTTGTGCAAGGCCGGCAGGGCCGCAGCCCCGTCGTGATGTTCGAATGATGGTGTTCCCATTCCCTGTCCTTGTGCAACAGTCGATGTGCCGGGCCTGCGGACGCTTGTCCGGCCGGAATTTTTCGCCACGATACCAGAGTGCAACGCACCATGGCTGACAACTCGTCAGTGGCGCAAGTTCATCGATGGCGGATTTGTTGCCTGACCGGCAACGGAAAAACGGGCCGGGCTGGCGCCGCGGCCTGTCGTGTCAGGTCTGCACCAGCTTGCGGTGGCGCTGGATGCTCATCAGGATTCCCGCGCCCAGGCCCAGCGTCACCAGCGCGGTGCCGCCATAACTCATGAAGGGCAGCGGCACGCCCACCACCGGCAGGATCCCGCTCACCATGCCCATGTTGACGAAGGCGTAGGTGAAGAAAATCATGGTGATGGCCCCGCCCAGGAGGCGCGTAAACAGCGTCGGCGCATTGGCCGTGATCATCAGGCCGCGGCCGATCAGCAGCAGGTACAGCACCAGCAGCACGATGTTGCCGATCAGCCCGAATTCTTCCGAATACACCGAGAAGATGAAGTCGGTGGTGCGCTCGGGGATGAATTCCAGGTGGGTTTGCGTCCCCATCAGCCAGCCCTTGCCGGTCACGCCGCCGGAACCGATGGCGATGGTCGATTGGATGATGTGGAAGCCCTTGCCCAGCGGATCGGAGGTCGGATCGATCAGCATCATGATGCGCTGGCGCTGGTAATCGTGCATGAAGGACCACACCACCGGCAGGCTGGCGGCGCCGGCCACGCACAGGCCCAGCAGGATCTTCCAGGGCAGGCCGGCGAAGAAGATCACGTAGAAGCCGGCCGCCAGCACCAGCAGGCCGGTGCCCAGGTCGGGCTGACGGATGATCAGGAAGCCCGGGATCAGCAGCAGCACGGTCGCCACCAGGAAGGCATCCCAGCGCAGCATGCCTTCGCGCTTCTGGAAGTACCAGGCCAGCATCAGCGGCATGGCGATCTTCATGATTTCCGAGGGCTGCACCACCATGCCAATGTTGAGCCAGCGGCGCGAACCCTTCTTGATGATGCCGAACAGCGCCACCGCGATCAGCAGCGTCACCCCCACCGTATAGACCGGCACCGCCATGCGCAGCAGCAATTGCGGCGAGACGTTGGCGGCGATCCACATGACGATGAAGGCCACCAGGATGTTGCGCAACTGGTCTTCCACCCGGCCGGGGAAGTTCATGCCGGCCGAATACAGCGTGACGATGCCCACCGACAGGATCAGGAACACGATCAGCGACAGCGCGCCATCGAACACCGTCAGGTGCGGCTTGATGATTTGCCACAGAGGGGGACGTTGCAGGCTCATGCCGGCTCCCTTGCTTGGTCCGCGGCGCCGCAGCGGAAGCGGCGCGCACGGGAATGATAAACGAATCGCACCGTCATTCCTGCACGTCGGGCTGGACGGTCGGCGTATTGCTGACGTCGTCGGAGGTCGGGCCTTCCACCGGCGCGTCGGCGGTCACCGGCTCGGCCGGGGCGACCGACTTGATCGGCTCGTTGGGGCGCTTGCCCAGCATGAAGTAATCCATGGCCTTGCGCACCAGCGGCGCGGCCACGCCGGCGCCCCAGCCGCCGTTCTCGACCACCGCGGCGATCGCGATGCGCGGCGCGTCGGCCGGCGCGAAGCCGATGTACAGGCCGTTGTCGTGATAGATGCGCGACAGCTTCTTGGAATCGTACTTCTGGTTCTTGGCGATGTTCACCACCTGCGCCGTACCGGTCTTGCCGCCGGACTCGTAAGGCGCGCCCGCGAACGCTGCGCGGCCGGTGCCTTCCTTGATCACGCCGACCATGGCGCGCTTGATGAAGTCGATGTTTTCCTGCTTCAGCGGGATGCGGTAGCTTTCCTTGGGCACGGTCTCGGTGCGCTCATGGGTCACGCCATCCTCGATGATCTTGACCAGGTGCGGCTTCATCACCACGCCGTTGTTGGCCAGGATGGAGGTGGCCTGGGCCATCTGCAGCGGGGTGAAGCTGTTGTAGCCCTGGCCGATGCCCAGCGAGACGGTGTCGCCGGCGATCCAGCGCTTCTGCTCCGGCTTGCGGAAGGAGGTGCGCTTCCATTCGGTGGAAGGCAGGATGCCGCGCTTCTCGTGTTCCAGGTCGATGCCCGTGATCTGGCCGAAGCCGAAGGGCTTCATGAAGTCATGGATCGCGTTCACGCCCATGTCGTTGGCCAGCATGTAGTAATAGGTGTCGCAGGAGATGGCGATCGAGCGGTACATATCGACGATGCCGTGGCCGCCTTCCTTGTCATCCCGGAAACGGTGGTTGCCAAGGATGAAATAACCGGGGTCGCGGATGGCGTCCTGCGGTCGGCGCCTGCCCAGTTCCAGCGCGGCCAGCGCCATGAAGGGCTTGTAGGTCGAGCCGGGCGAATAGGTGCCCGACAGCGGCCGGTTCAGGAGCGGCCGGTCGGGCGACTTGTTGAGCTCGTCCCAGCTCTGCTGGTCGATGCCTTCGACGAACAGGTTGGGGTCATAGGAGGGCTGCGAGACGTAGGCCAGGATGTCGCCGGTGGCCGGGTTGATCGCCACCAGCGCGCCCTTCTGGTCGCCGAAGGCTTCTTCCACCACCTTCTGCAGCTCGATGTCGATCGACAGGATCAGGTTCTTGCCGGGTGTGGCCGGCGTGCGCGAGAGCGAGCGCACGGCGCGGCCGCTGGCCGAGATTTCCACTTTCTCGTAGCCGGTGGTGCCGTGCAGCTGGCTTTCGTAGCTCTTTTCCAGGCCTTCCTTGCCGATGTAGTCGGTACCGTTGTAATTGGCTTCGTCATCGGAGTCGGCGATGCGCTCGGCGTCGCGCTGGCTGATGCGGCCGATGTAGCCGATCACGTGGGCCGCAGTCTTGCCATAGGGGTATTGGCGGAACAGGCGCGCCTGCACCTCGACGCCGGGGAAGCGGTAGCGCTGGGCGGTGAACTTGGCCACTTCCTCGTCGGTCAGGCGGGTGCGGATGGGCACGCTTTCGAAGTTCTTGGATTCTTCCTGCAGGCGGCGGAAGCGGCGGCGGTCGCGCGGCTGGATTTCCACCAGCGTACCCAGCTCGTCGATCAGGTCGTCGATGTTGTTCTTGATCTTGGAGGGTGTGATTTCCAGCGTATAGGCGGAATAGTTGCGCGCCAGCACCACGCCGTTGCGATCCAGGATCAGGCCGCGGTTGGGCACGATGGGCACCACCGAGATGCGGTTTTCCTCGGCCTGGGCGGCATAGGCATCGTGGCGCACCACCTGCAGCCACAGGAAGCGCGCCAGCAGCAGGCCGAAGCACACCAGCACCAGCGCGCTCACGGCGACCAGGCGCAGCCTGAAGAGCTTCAGCTCATGCGCGGTATTCTTGAATTCGGTCATGCTGCCTGGATCCCGGCCGTCAGATCGGACGGTTATCGTCGCGGTTGATCGCGCGGCGCTGCGGCGCCAGCAGCAGCAGGCTCACCACCGGCCACAGCACGGCCGAGACGACGCTCTCGCTGAAATAGAACCAGTGCGGGAACTTACCGGTCACCAGCAACTGCACCACCAGTTGCACCGCCTGCGTGAGCAGCATCAGCGGCAGCACGTGCAGCGCCTGGGTGCGCAGCGGGAACCACAGCACGCGGCGGTGGATCATGATCGCGAAGTAGGACAGCAGGGTGTAGGCCAGCGCGTTCTCGCCCAGCAGGGTGGCTTCGTTGACGTCCATCAGCAGGCCCATCAGGAAGGCGACGCTGATGCCGACCTTGCGCGGTTGGTGGATGTTCCAGAACACCAGCGCCAGCGCCACGAAATCGGGCACGCCGACCAGTTGCCCCCAGGGCATCAGGTTGAGCAGGAAGGCCACGATCAGGCTGAACGCGATGAACAGCGGGTTGGCCGGCAGGAGGATGTAGTGCGGATCGTTCATCGTGCGGTTTCCTTGGCGGCCGGCTTGGCGGCTGCGGCAGGCGCGGCCGCCGCAGCAGCGGGTGCGGTCACGTTGGCCGCGCCCTTGCGTTCCTCGACGGGCTTGTCCTTGGGCGTGGCGTTGGCGTCGTCGGCGCTGTTGTCGCGCGTGCTGTCGCGCAGGCGGCGCTTGAAGAGCTTGCCGGATTTCTCATCGGCGTTGTCCGGTTCCGGACGCGGCGGCAGGGTTTGTTCCACCAGCAGGATCAACAACTGGCGATGGCGATCGATGCCGGCCACCGGCTGGCACACGATGCGCGCGAAGGAGTCGGCCGAGCGGGTCTCCATCAGCACCACGGTGGCCACCGACAGGCCCGGCGGATAGATACCGTCAATGCCCGAGGTCACCAGCATGTCGCCCTTCTGGATATCGGCGTTGGCCGGCATGAAGCGCAGATCCAGCGCGCCGGTCTGGCCGCGGCCGTAGGCCACGCTGCGCAAGCCGTTGCGCAGCACCTGGACCGGGATGGCCTGGTCCTTGTCGGTGAGCAGCGTGACTTCGGAAGTGAACGGGAACACCCGCGTGACCTGGCCCACGATGCCGACCTCGTCGATCACCGGCTGGCCAGCGGCCACGCCCTGCTGGGAGCCGCGGTTGAGGATGATCTTGCGGGTGAACGGATCGCGCGCGTCGTACAGGATCTCGCCCACGATGGACTTGACCGGCACCTTCTGCTGCATGTCCAGCAGCTTGCGCAGTTGGGCATTCTCGGCCGCCAGTTGGCGTTCCTGCTGCATCAGTTGGGAATTGACGATCTGCTGCTGGCGCAGGCCCTGGTTTTCCTTTTGCAGCGCGCTCAGCGACGTGAAGTAGTCGGTCATGCTGCTGGCGGCGTCGCGCGGCACCATGGCCACCGTCTGGAAGGGATAGAGCACGGTGCCGATGCCCTGGCGTATCGCGCCCAGCACGTGCATGCGGGCGTCAACCACCAGCATCACGACCGACAGCAGCGCAAAGATGGTGACGCGCACCCGGGCCGAGGCGCCCTGCTTGAAGAGTGGTGGGATTTCCATGGCGTCAGGCCGTCAGCAGGGCCGCAGGGGCGGCCGGCTGCAGGACGGAGCACTCACTTCCTGCGTCGAAAACGAATTGAAAAGGGGAGCTGACGCGCCGCGTGGACGAAGATCTAGCCGAACCTGCGCCGTGGGCGGAATCCAGATCCGCGCCTGTGGGCAAGTCGGTGTGAACTGCGTCATATCGAACGTATCGGTTCCCCGCTCATCCGGCGGCACGCGGCCGCCGGCGATGTTGAAAGGCCGGCGCAAGGCCGGCCTGGAGGCTGGTTCGGCTTATTCGGCCGAGAAGATCGAGCCCAGCTTGTCCATGCGGTCCAGCGCCATGCCCGAGCCGCGCACCACGCAGGTCAGCGGATCTTCGGCCACGATCACCGGCAGGCCGGTTTCTTCCATCAAGAGGCGATCCAGGTCGCGCAGCAGCGCGCCGCCGCCGGTCAGCATCATGCCCTTTTCGGCGATGTCGGCGCCCAGTTCCGGCGGGGTCTGTTCCAGCGCGTTCTTGACGGCCGACACGATGTTGTTCAGCGGGTCGGTCAGCGCTTCCAGGATTTCGTTGCTGGAGATGGTGAAGGAACGCGGGATGCCTTCGGACAGGTTGCGGCCCTTGACTTCCATTTCCTTGACTTTCGAGCCGGGGAAGGCCGAACCGATTTCCTTCTTGATCGCTTCGGCGGTCTGTTCGCCGATCAGCATGCCGTAGTTGCGGCGGATGTAGTTGACGATGGCTTCATCGAACTTGTCGCCGCCCACGCGCACCGAACCCTTGTAGACCATGCCGCCCAGCGAGATGATGCCCACTTCGGTGGTGCCGCCGCCGATATCGACCACCATCGAGCCGGTCGCGTCCGACACCGGCAGGCCGGAGCCGATCGCCGCCGCCATCGGCTCTTCGATCAGGTAGACCTGCGAAGCGCCGGCGCCCAGCGCCGATTCGCGGATCGCGCGGCGTTCCACCTGGGTCGAGCCGCAGGGTACGCAGATGATGATGCGGGGGGAGGGGCGGAACAGCTTGGAGTCGTGCACCATGCGGATGAATTGCTTGAGCATCTGCTCGGTGACGGTGAAGTCGGCGATCACGCCATCCTTCATCGGGCGGATCGCCTCGATGTTGCCGGGCACCTTGCCCAGCATCTGTTTCGCTTCCTTGCCGACGGCCTGGATGGTCTTCTTGCCGTTGGGGCCGCCTTGCTGGCGGATCGCCACGACCGACGGCTCGTCCAGAACGATGCCATGGCCGCGCGCGTAGATCAGCGTGTTCGCGGTGCCGAGGTCGATCGCCAGGTCGTTCGAGAAATAACTACGTAAAAATCCAAACATGAATTGTCCTGATGCGCCCGCGCGGGGCGCCTAGCTTTTTGATAGGGGGGGTGTTCGTTCATGACCGCGGCGACGCGAAAAACCGGCGCCAGCAAGGCATTAAT
Source organism: Herbaspirillum frisingense (assembly GCA_009914615.1). Lineage (GTDB taxonomy): Bacteria > Pseudomonadota > Gammaproteobacteria > Burkholderiales > Burkholderiaceae_D > Herbaspirillum > Herbaspirillum frisingense_B. The sequence continues at coordinate 3,918 of WNDX01000023.1, read as the reverse complement.
CCGACATTCTACCTTATAATTCCACAGAAACCAGCAAGCCGAACTGCCAAAAATTCAAGCCCTTTGAGGCCTTTTGGCGGCCATTTGGCGCGGTTTTGCCGTCTTTTCAGCGGCAAGCCCGACGGCCCCGGAGCGTCGTCCTGCAAGAAGGCTTCCCGCTTGCGCCGGCGCCCCGGAAAACCGCTTTCCTGCGCCCGCCGGCTGCCGGTCTCCATCTTTCAACATCACGCGGCGCGCCCGGCGCGCCCTTTCTGCCATGTCACTAGCCCTTTCCGACGTCAAACGCATCGCCAACCTCTCCCGCCTGGAACTGACCGACGCCCAGGCCGGCGAAACGCTGGAGAAGCTCAACGGCATCTTCGCCCTGGTGGAGCAGATGAAGGCCGTGGACACCACCGGCGTGGAGCCGCTGTCGCACCCGATCGCTGCCATCGAGCCGGCGCTGGCGCTGCGCCTGCGCGAAGACGCCGTGACCGAGACCAACCGCCGCGAAGACTACCAGCAGCCCGCACCGGCGACCCAGGACGGCCTGTACCTGGTGCCCAAGGTCATCGAATAAGCCGGCGCCGAGCGCCCAACCGTACCGCCCAATGGCAAGACCGCAGCGAACCGACTCCATGCATAAGCTCACACTCAAAGAACTGTCCGCGCAACTGCAAGCGCGCAAGATTTCCGCCGCCGAACTGGCCACGCTGTTCCTGGATCGCATCGACGCCAGCGACCTGAACGCTTTCCTGCACGTGGACCGCGACCTCACGCTGGCCCAGGCCAAGGCCGCCGATGCGCGCCTGGCGGGCAACGACGCCGGCCCCCTGACCGGCACTCCCATCGCTCACAAGGATATCTTCGTCACCCGCGGCTGGCGCACCACCGCCGGCTCCAGGATGCTGGAAAACTACGTCAGCCCGTTCGACGCGACCGTGGTGGAACGGTTCAACGCCGCCGGCGCCGTGACCCTGGGCAAGGTCAATTGCGACGAATTCGCCATGGGATCGGGCAACGAGAACTCCTTCTACGGCCCGGTGAAGAATCCCTGGGACAAGGCCGCCGTACCCGGCGGTTCCTCGGGCGGTTCCGCCGCCGCCGTGGCCGCGCGCCTGGCGCCGGCCGCCACCGCGACCGACACCGGCGGCTCGATCCGCCAGCCGGCCTCGCTGTGCGGCGTGACCGGCATCAAGCCGACCTACGGCAGCGTGTCGCGCTTCGGCATGATCGCCTTCGCCTCCTCGCTCGACCAGGGCGGCCCGATCGCCAAGACCGCCGAGGACTGCGGCCTGCTGCTCAACGCCATGACCGGCTTCGACGAACGCGATTCGACCAGCCTGGAGCGCCCGAAGGAAGACTTCAACCGCTCGCTCAACGATGGTGTGCAGGGTCTGCGCATCGGCGTGCCCAAGGAATTCTTCGGCGCCGGCCTGGCCGCCGACGTCGAACAGGCCGTGCGCGCCGCGCTGGCCGAGTTCGAAAAGCTGGGCGCCACGCTGGTGGAGATCTCGCTGCCCAAGACCGAGCTGTCGATCCCGGTGTACTACGTGATCGCCCCGGCCGAGGCCTCGTCCAATCTGTCGCGCTTCGACGGCGTGCGCTACGGCCATCGCGCCGCCGATTACAAGGACCTGGCCGACATGTACAAGAAGTCGCGCGCGGAAGGTTTCGGCGAAGAAGTGAAGCGCCGCATCCTGGTCGGCTCCTATGTGCTGTCGCACGGCTACTACGATGCCTATTACCTGCAGGCGCAGAAGATCCGCCGCCTGATCGCGCAGGATTTCCGCAACGCGCTGGAAGGCCCGAACCGCCAGTGCGACGTCATCATGGGCCCGGTGGCGCCGACGGTGGCCTGGGATCTGGGCGACAAGACCAACGACCCGGTCGCCAACTACCTGGCCGACATCTTCACGCTCTCCACCAGCCTGGCGGGTCTGCCCGGCATGTCGATTCCCTGTGGTTTCGGCCAGGGCGACAAGAACGGCAAGCGCCCGGTCGGTCTGCAGATCATCGGCAATTATTTCGACGAAGCCCGCCTGCTGAACGTGGCGCACCAGTTCCAGCAAGCGACCGACTGGCATCTGCGCGAACCGGCCTGAGCCGCCGCGATCAAGCCAATCACCTGAAACAGAATTCGCAAGGACAACATCATGCAGTGGGAAGTCGTCATCGGCCTCGAAACGCACACCCAGCTTTCGACGCAATCCAAGATCTTCAGCGGCAGCTCGACCCGCTTCGGCGCCGAGCCCAACACCCAGGCCAGCCCGGTCGATCTGGCGCTGCCGGGCGTGCTGCCGGTATTGAACAAGGGCGCGGTCGAACGCGCCATCCAGTTCGGCCTGGCGATCGGCGCCACCATCGCGCCGCGTTCGGTATTCGCGCGCAAGAATTACTTCTACCCCGACCTGCCCAAGGGCTACCAGATCAGCCAGTATGAGATTCCGGTGGTGCAGGGCGGCAGGATTTCCTATGTCCTCGAAAAGGATGGCAAGAGCGAGATCAAGACCCTGCAGTTGACGCGCGCGCACCTGGAAGAAGACGCCGGCAAGTCGCTGCATGAGGACTACCAGGGCATGTCCGGCATCGACCTCAACCGCGCCGGCACGCCGCTGCTGGAAATCGTCACCGAGCCCGACATGCGCAGCGCCGCGGAAGCGGTCGCCTATGCCAAGGCCTTGCATTCGCTGGTGATGTGGCTGGGCATCTGCGACGGCAACATGCAGGAAGGCTCGTTCCGCTGCGACGCCAACGTCTCGGTGCGCCCGGTCGGCCAGAAGGAATTCGGCACCCGCTGCGAGATCAAGAACCTGAACTCCTTCCGCTTCATGGAAGACGCGATCAACTACGAAGTGCGCCGCCAGATCGAGCTGATCGAAGACGGCGGCAGCGTGGTGCAGGAGACCCGCCTCTACGATCCGGACAAGAAGGAAACCCGCTCCATGCGCAGCAAGGAAGACGCGCAGGATTACCGCTACTTCCCCGATCCCGACCTGCCGCCGCTGGCGATCGCCCAGGAATGGATCGAACGCGTCAGGGCCACCATGCCGGAATTGCCGGCCGCCATGCGCGAGCGCTTCGTCAGCGACTACGCACTGCCGGAATACGATGCCGCCGTGCTGACGCAATCCAAGGCGATGGCGTCCTATTTCGAAGCCGTGGTCGCCGCGGCCGGCAAGGAGCAGGCCAAGCCCGCCGCCAACTGGCTGATGGGCGACGTCGCCTCGACCCTGAACCGCGCGGACACCGACATCGCCGACACGCCGGTCAGCGCCGTGCAATTCGCGCTGCTGTTGAAGCGCATCGCCGACGGCACCATCTCCAACAAGATCGCCAAGGAAGTCTTCGCCGGCATGTGGGAAGCCAAGTCCGACAAGGACTCGCTGGCCGACGACATCATCGACGCCAAGGGGCTCAAGCAGATCTCCGACAGCGGCGCGCTGGAAGCCATCGTGGACCAGGTGCTGGCGGCCAACGAGAAGTCGGTCGCAGAATTCCGCGCCGGCAAGGAACAGGCCATCAACGCCCTGATCGGCCAAGCCATGAAGGCCAGCCGCGGCAAGGCCAACCCGGCTCAGTTGACCGAGCTGTTGCGCAAGAAACTGGCAGGCTGATCCACCGTACGTCGCAAGCAAAAAAGCCGCATCTTCGGATGCGGCTTTTTTTCGTCCCTGCGATTCATTCGCCCGGCAGGCCGATCAGAATATCTTCGTAAAAGGCGCCGACCGGATACATCGGATGGCGCAGCTGGATCTCCAGCACCCACACCGCTTCGCTGGGCACGATGTCCATCTTGACCTGCCCCCGGAATATCCGTACAGGTCAAAACTAGAGGTAAGGTTGCTTCTCAGCGCCCCGAAGCGGGCAAGGAGTAGCCATGAAACGATCGAGATTTAGCGAAGAGCAAATCGCCTATGCGTTGCGATTGGCCGAGGG
>WNDX01000229.1 GCA_009914615.1 Herbaspirillum frisingense | reverse complement strand
CTGCAGGTCGAGATATCCGACTTCGCCGGCGGCGCCAAGGCGCTGCAGGCCATGGTGGGCGGCAGCGCCGACGTGGTGTCGGGCGCCTACGAGCACACCATCCTGATGCAGGTGAAGAACCAGCCCATCACGGCCTTCGTGCTGCAGGGGCGCGCACCGCAGATCGTGCTGGCGGTCAACAACAAGACCATGCCCAACTACAAGACCGTCGCCGATCTGAAGGGCAAGAAGATCGGCGTCACCGCACCCGGCTCCTCGACCAGCATCATGGCCAGCTACGTGCTGGCCAAGGCCGGCCTGAAGCCGACCGACGTGTCCTTCATCGGCGTGGGCGCCGCCGCCGGTGCGATCTCCGCGATCCGTGCCGGCCAGATCGACGCCATCGCCAACCTGGATCCGGTGATCTCCATGCTGGAACAGAACAACGAGATCAAGACCGTCGCCGACACCCGCACCCTGAAGGACACCAACGACGTCTTCGGCGGCCCGATGCCGGCGGCCACGTTGTATGCGCCGGCAGCCTTCGTGCAGAAGTACCCGAACACCACCCAGGCGCTGACCAACGCCATGGTGCGCGCGCTGAAGTGGATCCAGAAGGCCGGCCCCGGCGACATCATCAAGGCCGTGCCGGAAAGCTATCTGCTGGGCGACCGTTCGTTGTACATCGACGCCTTCATGAAGGTGCGCCAGGCCATGTCGCCTGACGGCTACTTCCCGCCGGGCGGCCCGGACACCGCGTTGCGCACCCTGAAGGCCTTCGATGCGTCGGTGGCCGACAAGCAGGTGGATCTGTCCAAGACCTTCACCAACGCGTTCGCGCAGAAGGCCAACGCCAAGTACAAGTGATGCGCGCGGCTTGATTCCCATGCAGCGCGAATGAACCACAAATGCCCGGCAACGGGCATTTGTGCATCTGAAGCGGCGCAAAGGAAAGCGGGCAGGGCATCGCAGCGCCGCGGGAAAATCGCAATACGACAGTACGCAGCACCAGGCAAGGCAGCAAGGCAGCAAACAACGAGCAACAACAACCGGGGCCGTTCGCGGCCCAGACTTCATGACTCCAGCACTCCTCTTCGACAACATCACCTGCACCTTCGTCTCCAAGGATGACCGCACGCAGCGCTATACCGCGGTCGCCAACACCCACTTGGCGATCGCGCCCGGCGAGTTCGTCTCCGTGGTCGGTCCCACCGGCTGCGGCAAGTCCACGCTGCTTAACGTCGGCGCCGGTCTGCTGCAACCATCCTCGGGCAGCGTCAAGGTGTTCGGCGAGCCGCTGACCGGCATCAACCAGCGCGCCGGCTACATGTTCCAGGCCGAAGCCCTGATGCCCTGGCGCAGCGCCCTGCAGAACGTGATCGCCGGCCTGCAATATCGCGGCCACGACGAGAAGGAGGCCGAGCAACTGGGCGAACAATGGCTGGCGCGCGTCGGCCTGCAAGGCTTCGGCGACCGCTATCCGCACCAGCTCTCGGGCGGCATGCGCAAGCGCGTGGCGCTGGCGCAGACGCTGATCCTCGACCCGGACATCATCCTGATGGACGAACCTTTCTCCGCGCTGGACATCCAGACCCGTCAGTTGATGGAAAACGAAGTGCTGGAACTGTGGAACGCCAAGAAGAAGGCCGTGCTCTTCATCACCCATGACCTCGACGAGGCCATCGCCATGTCCGACCGCGTGATCGTGCTGGCTGCCGGTCCCGGCACCCATCCGATCGGCGAATTCAAGATCGACCTGCCGCGTCCGCGCGATGTGGCCGAGATCCGCATGCACCCGCGCTTCGTGGAACTGCACCAGCAAATCTGGGACGTCCTGCGCGATGAAGTGCTCAAGGGCTATCAACAACAGAAACGCGCGGCCTAAGCGGCACACGGAAGAAGCGAAAGAATCAGCACCATGTGGAAATTACTGAAACCCAATCACAAGAACATCCGATTCTGGCAACTGCTGGTGCTGGTGGTGGTGCTGGCCGTGTGGCACATCGCCACGCGCAACCCGCAGACCGCCTTCTTCTTCGGCGAGCCGATCAAGGTCGCGCAGCGCATCTGGGAATGGTTCACTGTCGGCAGCGGCGCGCTGGAAGTCGGCTTTGGCGACCTGACCTTCTTCACGCTCAGCTTCCCGGCGGAGATCTATTCGCACCTGCTGGTCACGCTGACCGAGACCGTGCTGGCCTTCATCATCGGCACCGTCTCCGGCCTGGGCATCGGCCTGTGGCTGGCGCTCTCGCCGACCGCCTCGGCCATCCTCGATCCCTACGTGAAGGCTGCCAACTCGATGCCGCGCGTGATCCTGGCGCCGATCTTCGCCATGTGGTTCGGCCTGGGCATCTGGTCCAAGGTGGCGCTGGCGGTGACGCTGGTGTTCTTCATCGTCTTCTTCAACGTCTATCAGGGCGTCAAGGAAGTCAGCCCGGTGGTGCTGGCCAATGCCCGCATGCTGGGCGCCAATGCGCGCCAGTTGCTGCGCACGGTGTATCTGCCATCAGCTACCTCGTGGGTGTTCTCCAGCCTGCATACCTCGATTGGCCTGGCCTTCGTGGGCGCGGTGGTGGGCGAGTACCTGGGTTCGGCGCGCGGCGTCGGCTACCTGATCCTGCAAGCCGAAGGCACCTTCGACATCAATACCGTGTTTGCCGGCATCGTCGTACTGACGGTGTTCGCGCTGGTGCTGGATCTGGCCGTGGGTGTGATCGAGAAGCGCCTGATGAAGTGGCAGCCCAAGAGCGGCGAGACCGAGAAGATGTGATTGCCGCGCCAGGCGCAATGCACGGGGCGAAAAAAGAGGCGGACATGGTCCGCCTCTTTTCATTTCCGCAACGGGAACACCGGTGTCTCGCTGCGCGGCCGTTGCAACTTTCGGATAACGCCGCGCCCCCGGAGAACCGGTGTCGCCGTTCCTATTGCTTCAGCGCGGGCTGAGAACCCTTGCCCAGCACCAGATTGGCGATGACCGCCACCACGATGTTCAACGCCAGCGCGATCAGGCCGGTGTACATCGTGTAGGAGTCGCCGCCGACCACGAAGGTGTGCACCGGCTTGATGCCGTCGGCAAACGCCATCCAGCTACCGCCGATGATGCCCACGGCCCAGCCGCACAGCAGGGCGCGCGCGCCGAACCAGCCGACGAACAGGCCGAACACCAGCGCCGGGAAGGTTTGCAGGATCCACACGCCGCCCAGCAGTTGCAGATCCAGCGCGAACTTGGTCGGCAGGAACAGGATGAAGACCAGCGCGCCGAACTTGACCACCAGCGAAACGATCTTGGCGACCTTGGCTTCCCCTTCAGGATTGATGTTGGGGTTGACGTAAGGCTTCCAGAAATTGCGGGTGAACAGGTTGGAGGCGCCGATCGACATCACCGCCGCCGGCACCAGCGCGCCGATGGCGATCGCCGCGAAGGCGAAGCCGGCGAACCAGCCCGGGAACAAGCCGTTGAACAGCGCCGGCACCACGTCGTTGTTGGTCTGCACCTTGATGCCCGCGGCATAGGCCATGTAGCCCAGCAGCGCGATCAGGCCCAGCAGCACGGTGTAGGCCGGCAGGAACACGGCGTTCTTGCGGATGGTGTTGGCATCCTTGGCGGCGAAGATGCCGGTCAGGGTGTGCGGATACATGAATGCCGCCATGGCCGAGCCCAGCGCCAGCGTCGCGAACGGCAGGAACTGCGTCGGTTTCAGGGTCAGGCCGGTGGCGCCGCCTTTCAGCGCAAACGCCTCGCGCGCCGAATTGAACACCGCGCCATAGCCGCCCAGCTTGGCCGGCACCACGATCACCGCCACCAGCACCACGATGTAGATCATGATGTCCTTGACGAAGGCGATCAGCGCCGGGGCCCGCAGGCCGGCCGAGTAGGTGTACAAGGCCAGGATCACGAAGGCCGCCAGCAGCGGCAGCTCGCCGGTCAGGCCGAGCGCCTTGATCACCACTTCCATGCCGATCAGTTGCAAGGCGATGTAGGGCATGGTCGCGACCACGCCGGTCAGCGCGATGGCGAACTCCAGCGGACGCGACTTGTAACGGCCCCAGACCACATCGGCTGCGGTGACATGGCCGGCCTTGTGGGCGGCATGCCACAGCCTGGGCATGATCACGAACACGATGGGATAGACCAGGATGGTGTACGGCAACGCGAAGAAGCCGTAGGCGCCGACCGCATACACCAGCGCCGGCACCGCGATCACGGTGTAGGCGGTGTAGAAGTCGCCGCCGACCAGGAACCAGGTGATCCAGGTGCCGAAGTTGCGGCCGCCCAGACCCCATTCATCGAGGTGAGCGCCTTTGTTCTTGGGGCCGGCCATCCATTTGGAGGCCCAGAAGCCCATGATGGTGACCAGCGCGAAGAAGAAGATGAAGACCCAGAGTGCCGACCAGTGGATGTTGTTGGTATCCATTTATTCGACTCCCTTCTTGAGGCCGTCGCGATAAACGATCCAGATGATCAACGACGTGAGCGGCACCCAGGCGAACTGATACCAGTAGAAGAAAGGGAAACCGAACAGGGTGGGCAATTCGTCGTTGTAGAACGGAACCCAAAGCAGACCTATGAACGGCAATAGGAGTAGTAGCCGCATTTTTTGCTCCTCGAACTTTTGGCGGAAGGATTGTTATTAAAAGTTGCAGCGAAATTATATTTAGA
>WNDX01000228.1 GCA_009914615.1 Herbaspirillum frisingense | reverse complement strand
GCGCCTTCTATGCGATTCTTGTTCATCGGCTCGCGATTTACGCTCCACGCTTCCTTCCCACACTCGGTCACCCTCATGCAGTTGCGCTTCACTTCATTCACTGTGACCAGCTCATGGCGGGACTTGCACCCGCAGGAGTGCGCCCATGCTGGGCGCACAAAGGAAAGGCCGGACGGCATCGCCGCGCCGGCCTTTTTCATGGGCGATCGCCGGCCGCGGTATCAGCGATGGCCGATCCAGGCCAGGATCAGGGCGATGGTCGGCAGCGACAGCGTGGTCGAGATCAGGATGGCGCGCGACATGCCGGCCACCTCGCGCTGGTACAGCTCGGCCAGCATGAACGGTCCGGTGCCGATCGGCATGGCCGCCAGCAGCACCGCGCTGTCGGCCCACAGGCGCGGCAGCGGCAGGATCCAGTAAGCCAGCACGGCCGTCACCGCTGGCTGCAACAGCAGCTTGAACGCCACCAGCAGCGACACCGAGGCGCCTTCGCCGTGCTTGACCGGCTGCGCCAGGAACAGGCCCAGCGACACCAGCGCGCACGGGCTAGCGGCGCCGCCCAGGATCTTGAACAATTGCTGCACGCCGCTCGGGATGGTCATGCCGGTCAGCGCCACTGCGATGCCGGCCACCGGCGCGATCATGATGGGATTGCGCAGCAGCGAGCGGCCCACCTTGGTAATCGTCCGGCCCAGCCCGGCCTGGGCGTGCAGGCAGGTTTCCAGCAGCACGATGGCCACGGCGAACAGCAGGCAGGCCGTCATCACCATGGCGATCACCGACGGCGGCAAACCGTCGTGGCCGAAGGCCAGATAACACAGCGGGATGCCGATGAAGCCGACGTTGGCGTAGGAGGTGCCCAGGCTGTCGATGATCACGTCCGGCGCGGCCGCCTTCTGGCGCATCCGGATCCAGGTGGTCAGCAGGAACACTACCGCCACGCCGATGGCGAACACGCCGATGAAGCGCAGGTTGGCGAAGTCGGCCGGCGACAGCCGCGACATCGAATCGAACAGCAGCGCCGGCAGTCCCAGCCAGATCACGAAGCGGTTCAGTTCGCTGGCGGCGCCGGCCGAGAGGATGTTGCGCTTGCGGCAGATCCAGCCCAGGAAGATCAGGGAAAAGATCGGGAAGACGATGTTGAAGATGGCGAGCATGGCGGCGCGCAGCCTTGCTGCGCCGTAGGGATGGTCGAAGGGGGAGGGCGCCGGAACCTCAGCGCCCCGGGGCGGGTGTCGTGCGCTCAGGCCTGCTTTCTCTTGCTGGCGTATTCCTCGCCGGTCAGCACATGCGCCAGATGCTCCGCCGCGCTCTCGGCGTGCTGGCGCGCCAGCTTGTCGGCCAGCGCCGCCTTGCCGTCGAGGATGGCTTGCAGGATGGCCTCGTGTTCATCCCACACCGCGATGTGCGAGCGCACGTCGGAAGACAGGATGGCGCCCATGGCGCGGCGGATGTGATGCCAGTAGATGGCGGTGGTCTCGCCGACCATGGGGTTGCCGCAACTGCGGTAGATGAACTGGTGGAAGTTCATGTCGGCCACGATGCGCGCCGAGAGATCGTTCATGTCCGTGGTGTTGCGACCGGCGTCGATCAAGGCACGGCCTTCGCGTTCGCCCGCGGCGCGCAGCTCGGCGTCGCCCTTCCAGAGTTCGGCGCTCGCGCGCGCGGCCAGGCCGTCGAGCACCGAGCGCACCTGGTAGAGCTGCATCAGGCGGCGCGGATCGAGCGCGGTCACCATCACCCCCTTGCGGCCGGCATCTTCGATGAAGCCCTGGCGCTTGAGCAACTGGAAGGCTTGCAGGATGGGCTGGCGCGACACGCCCAATTGGTCGGCCAGACCTTCCTGGGTGATTTTCTCGTTAGGGGCGAGCATGCCCGAGCAGATGGCATCCAGGATGGCGTGATAAACCTGTTCGATCAGTTGCGCCGGGGCGTCGATTTTGTACATGGCACTGCCGTTGCGAAGTCAATGGAGGGGGCAACAAAGGCCGGAAGGGACAACGCCGCAGGGGGCGGCAAGGCAGGGTTTCCCTCGGGATGGCCGTTTGCGTGTTCTGTATGCAGATTATTGCTGCGACGCAGCTTTGTCAAGTCGCAAGGGCCAGCGGCGGGGGCGGGCGTAGAATGGCGGCCTTTATTACCGTCCCGATTCCGCGTCCCAATGTCCGCCCGTCCCATCCATCCCGCCTCTCCCGAATTGCTGGCCGCCTGGCGCGCCGACCCGGCCGCCGGCGATGCGGAGTTCATGGCGCGGCTGCTGGCGGCGCCGGCCAGCGGCTTGCAGGATTGCCTGCGGGAGCAACAGCGCGCGACGGTGCTGGACCTGCACTTCGGCGCCGGGCTGGCCTTTCTTTCCACCTGGCGCCACTTCGACCGGATGCGCACCGAGGGCGGAGCGCAGCGATTGCACTACGTGGCGATCCAGCCGCATCCCTGCACACCGGAACACCTGGTGCAGTGGCATGCCGACTGGCCCGATCTGTCCGGGCATGCGCGGCAACTGCGCGACGTCTGGCCCTTGCTGCTGCCCGGCACGCACCGGCTGTTGCTCGACGACGGCCGCGTCACGCTGACGCTGATCTTCGGCGCTTTTGACGAAGAACTGGCGCGGCTGGAAGCGCCGGTCGATCTGTTCTATCTGCACGGCCGCCAGCCTGATTTCGACGCCGATACCTCCGACTGGAACCCGCATGCCTGCAAGCGCCTGGCCCGGCTGGCCTGGACCGGTGCGCGGGCGCTGGTCTTCGACGGCGCGCCGACGGCGCCCGCGATGCGTCAGGTGGGTTTCGCGGGCGAGGCGCTGGACGGCGCATTGGCGCTGCGCTACGCCCCCGCCTGGGGCCGGCCGCCTTCGCACGTGGCCGCGGCCGATGCGCCCTTGCGGCGCGCTCCACGTCATGCGCGCCACGCGCTGGTGATCGGCGCCGGTCTGGCCGGCACCGCCGCCGCCGAACGGCTGGCGGCGCGCGGCTGGCGCATCGACCTGATCGATGCCGGCCCGGACGTCGCCACGCGCGCCTCGGGCAATCACGGCGGCCTGTTCATGCCGGCGCTGGCGCGCGACGACAGCCCGCTGGCGCGGCTGACGCGCGCCGCCTTCCTGTTCGCCGCCCAGCGCCTGCAAGCGCTAGGCGGCGTAGGGACGGGAGAGGGCGCCGCCATCGCCGGCGAGATCTGCGGCATCTTGCAATTCGGCCGCGACGCCAAGCAGGCGCTGTCCTTCGAACAGGGCGCAGAAGAATGGAATTATCCACAGCGCTATGCGCGCTGGATGGGCGCCGAGGAGACCGCCGCGCAATTGGGCATGCCCACCATGGGCGGCGGTTATTTCTTCCCCGAGGCCGGCTGGCTGAATCCGCCGTCCGTGTGCCGTCGCTTGCTGGCGGCGGCGCGCGAGCGCTCGGACGTCGTCACGCACTTCGGTCGCGCGGTTGCGCGCCTGCGCCGGGAGGACGAGCGATGGCAGGCCCTGGATGGAGAAGGACAGTTGATCGCCGCCGCGCCGGTCGTCGTGCTGGCGGCGGGGACGCAGGCGCGCGCATTGGCGCAGAGTGCGGGTTTGCCGCTGAACGCGGTGCGTGGGCAGGTCACGCATCTGCCGGCCGATGGCTTCCCCGCCGTGCCGTTCGCGCTGTGCGGCGACGGCTACCTGACCCGGCCGTATGCCGGGCGCATTTGCATGGGCGCCAGTTACGACCGCGACGACGATCCGGCCTTGCGCGCGGCCAGCCATGCTGAGAATCTCGGCCGCCTGCAGCACATGCTGCCGGACATCGGCGCGCGCTATTCCCTTCCCGCGGCCGACGATGCTGAACTGCAAGGCCGCGTCGGCTTCCGCTGCATCGCGCCCGACCGCCTGCCGCTGGCGGGCGCCTTGCCCGATCTCGGTGCCGCCTCCGGCGCGACCCGGCTGGACACCGTGCCGCGCCATCCCGGTTTGTACGGCCTGCTGGGCTACGCCTCGCGCGGCCTGATCTGGGCGCCGCTGATGGCCGAACTGCTGGCCGCCACGCTGGAGCGCGAACCGTTGCCGTTGCCGCGCGATTTGCTGGCGGCGGTGGATCCGGCGCGTTTTGTGCTCAAGGGGACGGAAGGCGCATATCCGGTTGCCGATTGATTCCGGTGCCTTGGCGGTGATCGGCCGCGCGGCAAAACGACGCTGGGTCCTGACTTTCCTGGGGCGTGACTATCATCAGGACGACGGAGGTAGTGGAGACTGCCATTCCACACGCTCCGTCGTCCCGGCGCAGGCCGGGATCCAGCGTCGTTCGCCGCGCATCAGCAAGCGCCCGAACGACACCGGACCCGGCCTGCATCAGAACGACGGGCAAAGGAACTGCCTTCGCGATAAGCGGGCTGTTTCACCTTCCCTGAGCAGGGAATGCGCGCCGGCTGCCTTTCCCTGCACTGCGCCAATCACCGCGCCCAATGCCCCGGAATGAAATGCCACCCGCCGCGCGGCCCCTGCTGCCAGTGCGCGGGTGATCTTGCCCCCGTTTCACGGACACCCCTATAAGCGATTAACTATCGCAATAGGAGGTGGACGATGACCAAGAGCAAGGCAGGCAGAAAGGGGCAGGAGTTCAGCCTGGAGTTCAGGCAGCAGGCACTGTTGCGAGCGGCCACAGAAGGGGTAACCACGGTGGCTCGTGATCTGGGGTTGCAGCCTGCCAGCTGTACAGTTGGCGCGCCCAGGCGCGGCGGCACGACCAGGACGATCAGGCACAACGCTTGGAGTTGGCCGAACATGCACGGCTCAAACGTGAAGTGGCGCGGCTGGAGGAGGAGAACGCTTTCCTAAAAAAAGCGGCGGCGTACTTCGCCAAA
>WNDX01000227.1 GCA_009914615.1 Herbaspirillum frisingense | reverse complement strand
TGAGTGACCACAATTCATCGTCGACAAGTTCTTTAGGCATCGCATCCCGTCAGGAAAAACAAGACAGGAAGTTAACATCAAGTCGGGGAAGTTAACAGCCCCGAAATTTAATTTTGCAACAGCCTCTAAGTCAATCGTGGTGTCCATGAGTGTCATCCTCGGCTATGCCGCAGTCCCTTCCGATGACCGCGGCAGGTTGATCATGAGCGTGCACGGACAAGCATACTCCGTCCGGCGGATTTGTTGAACCTGGGTGGCGGTTCAGAAATAGGCGCGCCAGAAGGCGAACACGAGCAGCGTATAGAACGCCGCCACGATGTCGTCCCACATCACGCCGAAACCGCCCTTGAAGCGGCGGTCGAACCACGCGATCGGCGGCGGTTTGACCATGTCGAAGAAGCGGAACACCACGAAGGCCGCGAACTGGATCTTCAGGTTGGCCGGCGTCACCAGCACCAGCACCAGCCAGAAGGCGATGATCTCGTCCCACACCATGCTGCCGTCGTCGGGCGAGTTCAACGCGCGCCCGGTGCGATGGCAGGCCCAGATGCCGATCACGAAACCGGCGGCGATGATGGCCAGCCAGTTGGCGGCGGTGAAGAGCTGCGGCCAGCGTGTGGTCAGTACCACATAGGACAGCCAGGCGAACAGCGTGCCGGCGGTGCCCGGCATGATGGGCGAAAGGCCGCTGCCGAAACCCTGGGCGATCCAGTGCGCCGGATGGGCCAGCATGAAATGCGCGGTCGGCTTGCGCTTCTTGGCGGCGATGGGCGGCGGGATGAAGGATGGCGAGGGTGTTGTTTCTTGGTTCATGGTCGGAAATGATCGAAGGAATCCGGATCGGCCTGCAGCGCCGCACCGTCGGCATCCACCAGGCGCAGGCCGGGCGCGGCCTCGATGCTGCCGACCCGCGTCACCTCGACGCCGGCGGTGCGCGCCGCCTTTTCGACGGCTTCGCGCAAGCGCGCGGGGGCGGTAAAGCAGAGTTCGTAATCGTCGCCGCCGGACAGCGTGAAGCGGCGGCGCAGGGCGGGCTCGCGCTGCTGCAGCACGTTGCCCGGGGGCAGGGCGTCCACGTTCAGCGTGGCCCCCAGGCGCGAACGGTCGAGGATATGGCCGAGGTCCCCGGCCAGGCCATCGGAGACGTCGATCGCCGCATGCGCGATGCCGCGCAGGGCGATGCCCAGTTCCACGCGCGGCGTCGGCTCATGCATGCGCGGCGCGGCTTGCAGCAGCTCGGTATCCGACAGCGCGAGCTCGTTGCGGTAGCTGGCCAGCGCCAGCCGCGCATCGCCCAGCGAGCCGGAGACCCAGATATCGTCGCCGGCGCGCGCGGCGTCGCGGCGCAGCGCCTGCTGCGGCGGCACTTCGCCGAAGATGGTGATGCTGATGGTGAGCGGGCCCTTGGTGGTGTCGCCGCCGATCAGCTCGCAACCGTGGCGGTCGGCCAGGGCCAGCATGCCTTGCGAGAACGGCGCCAGCCATTCCGGATCGGCTTGCGGCAGCGCCAGCGCCAGGGTGAAGGCGATCGGCTTGGCGCCCATCGCCGCCAGATCCGACAGGTTGACCGCCAGGCACTTGTGGCCAAGCGCCAGCGGATCGGCATCCGGGAAGAAATGGCGGCCCGACACCAGCATGTCGCTGGAGATGGCCAACTGCATGCCCGGCGCCGGCGTCATCAGCGCGCAATCGTCCCCCACGCCGAGCGCCGTGCGGCTGTCGGGAGCGGGCGGGCGGCTGAAATAGCGCGCGATGAGTTCGAATTCGGAAAGCATGCGGCGATTGTAACCAATCCGTCATCGCTTCTGGAGGACAATATGGCGGCGCCGCGAACCCATTCGGTGCAGGGGATTCATGTTGCGCCGCAGCGTATGCACTGAAAATAGGCAGGGTATGCAATGCCCGCAGGCGGGGCCGCGGAACGGCCGTGGCGCACCGCTGCGCCGCATCTCCGCAGGCCCCGGCCACGGGCCAAAAGCCCGTCCCCGGCGCTGCCGCAGCGATAAGGACTTTCCACAATCCCCTTGCCGTGCGCCGCAGGCGAGCAAAAATTCGCCATCGCAAAGCTGCGCGCAACGTGCGCCCATCACACGACAAACGGTCGTCATTTGCACCGTGAATGGGCATGTTCGCGGACATTACGTGCCGCCGATGAAACGCCGCAAAGCCAGTCCCCGACAGGCTTTGCGCGGCACAGCATGAGGCCGGCGGCCTATGATTGGAGGCCGACCTCTGCTAGAATCGGCGGTCTTCGCCAGTCAACATAGAGAATACAGAGTTATGGATTCGATGATCAGTAAGAAAGAAGAAGTGCGTCAGCAACTTCGTCAGGCAGCGCTGGATTACCACGAGTTTCCGACCCCGGGCAAAATCAGCGTCACTCCCACCAAGCTGCTGACCAACCAGCGTGATCTCTCCCTCGCGTATTCTCCCGGCGTGGCCGCGGCCTGCGAAGAAATCGTGGCCGATCCGCTCAACGCATTCAAGTACACCGCGCGCGGCAACCTGGTGGCCGTGATCAGCAACGGCACCGCCGTGCTGGGCCTGGGCAATATCGGCGCGCTGGCGTCCAAGCCCGTGATGGAAGGCAAGGGCGTGCTGTTCAAGAAGTTCGCCGGCATCGACGTCTTCGATATCGAAGTCAACGAAACCGACCCGGACAAGCTGATCGACGTCATCGCGGCCCTGGAGCCGACCTTCGGCGGCATCAACCTGGAAGACATCAAGGCGCCCGAGTGCTTCTACATCGAGCGCAAGCTGCGCGAGCGCATGAAGATCCCCGTCTTCCACGATGACCAGCACGGCACCGCCATCATCGTCGGCGCGGCCATCCTGAACGGCCTGAAGGTGGTCGGCAAGAACATCAAGGAAGTCAAGCTGGTGGTCTCCGGCGCCGGCGCCGCGGCGCTGGCCTGCCTGGACCTGATCGTCGATCTCGGTTTCCCGATCGAAAACATCTACGTCACCGACCTGGCCGGCGTGGTCTACAAGGGCCGCAAGGAACTGATGGACCCGGACAAGGAGCGCTTCGCCCGCGAAACCGACGCGCGCACCCTGGCCGAGGTCATCCCCGATGCCGACATCTTCCTGGGCCTGTCGGCTGCCGGCGTGCTCAAGCAGGAGATGGTCAAGCAGATGGCGCCGCGTCCGCTGGTGCTGGCGCTGGCCAACCCGACCCCGGAAATCCTGCCGGAAGACGTCAAGGCCGTGCGCGACGACGCCGTCATCGCCACCGGCCGTTCGGACTATCCGAACCAGGTCAACAACGTGCTGTGCTTCCCTTACATCTTCCGCGGCGCGCTGGATTCCGGCGCCACCACCATCACGCGCGAGATGGAGATCGCCACCGTGCACGCCATCGCCGAGCTGGCGCAGGCTGAGCAGTCCGACATAGTGGCCACCACCTATGGCGTGACCAACCTGTCCTTCGGCCCGGAATACATCATTCCCAAGCCCTTCGACCCGCGCCTGATGATCAAGATCGCGCCGGCCGTCGCGCGCGCCGCCGAGACTTCCGGCGTGGCCGCCCGTCCGATCCAGGACATGGCCGCCTACATCGAGAAGCTGGAACAGTTCGTCTATCACAGCGGCACCTTCATGCGTCCGATCTTCCAGGTCGCGAAGAAGGCCGCCGAAGCCAAGAAGCGCATCGTCTACGCCGAAGGCGAAGAAGAGCGCATCCTGCGCGCCGTCCAGGTGATCGTCGATGAAAACCTGGCCAAGCCCATCCTGGTGGGCCGTCCGGAAGTGCTGGAACAGCGCATCAAGAAGTTCGGCCTGCGCCTGCGTCCGGGCACCGACTTCGAAGTCATCAACCCGAACTTCGACGAGCGCTATCGCGATTACTGGCAGTCCTTCCTCGAAATGTCGCGCCGCAAGGGCGTCACCGAGCAGTACGCCAAGCTGGAAATGCGTCGCCGTCATACCTTGATCGGCTCGATGGCGATCCACAAGGGCGATGCCGACGGCATGATCTGCGGCACCTACGGCACCACCCAGCTGCACCTGCACTACATCGACCAGGTGCTGGGCAAGCGCGAAGGCGTCAACGTCTATGCGGCCATGAACGCGGTGATCCTGCCGAACCGCCAACTGGTGCTGGTCGATACGCACGTCAACGAAAACCCGAACGCGCAGGAACTGGCCGAAATCACCATGCTGGCCGCCGACGAGATGCGCCGCTTCGGCCTGCATCCGCGCGCCGCGCTGCTGTCGCACTCGAACTTCGGTTCCAGCAACAGCGAATCGGCCCGCAAGATGCGCGACGCGCTGGCGATCCTGCGCGAAGTCGCGCCGGATCTGGAAGTGGACGGCGAAATGCACGGCGACACCGCGCTGGACGTCAAGCTGCTCAATGCCGTGATCCCGGATTCGCCGCTCAAGGGTGACGCCAACCTGCTGGTCATGCCCAACATCGACGCGGCCAACATCGCTTACAACCTGCTCAAGACCGCATCGGGCAACGGCGTGGCGATCGGCCCCATCCTGCTGGGTTGCGCCAAGCCGGTGCACATCCTGACACCGTCGGCCACCGTGCGCCGCATCATCAACATGACCGCCCTGTGCGTCATGGATGCGCTGTCGGAGCGTTGATCGCGGCAGGATGAACTGAGCGCGCAGCAAGACCGCGAAAGCGGCGCATGTCGGAAGGCATGCGCCGCTTTTCTTTGTGCGCCCAGCATGGGCGCACTCCTGCGGGGGCAAGTCCCGCCATGAGCTGGTCACAGTGAATGAAGTGAAGCGCAACTGCATGAGGGTGACCGAGTGTGGGAAGGAAGCGTGGAGCGTAAATCGCGAGCCGATGAACAAGAATCGCATAGAAGGCGC
>WNDX01000226.1 GCA_009914615.1 Herbaspirillum frisingense | reverse complement strand
TTTGACTACATTGAGGTTGACTACAATCGGATCCGGCTGCACTCGACCCTGGGCTACCTCAGCCCAGAGCAGTACGAGCTGGCCAATGTCGCTTAGATAGGTGTCCGTAAATCAGGGGCAAGATCAACATTGTCGGAACACGTGTTCCGCAAGATCCAGACCGCCATCGTCCAGGGCGACATCGCTCCCGGCAGCAAGATTTCCGAGCCCGAACTGGCGCGCACCTACGGCATCAGCCGCGGGCCGCTGCGCGAGGCCATCCATCGCCTGGAAGGCCAGAACCTGCTGGTGCGCGTGCCGCACGTCGGCGCGCGCGTGGTGTCGCTGACGCTGGAAGGCCTGGTCGAACTGTTCCAGATCCGCGAGTCGCTGGAAGGCATGGCTTGCCGCCTGGCCGCCGAACGCATGAGTCGCGCCGAGCTCGACCAGTTGCGCCGCGTGCTCGACACCCACGAGAAAGACGAAGCCTTCCAGGCCGGCCGCGGCTACTACCAACAGGAAGGCGACTACGACTTCCACTATAAGATCATCCAGGCCAGCGGCAACCAGATTCTCACGCGCATCCTGTGCGGCGAACTGTACCAGTTGGCGCGCATGTACCGTATCCAGTATTCCGCCGCCCCCAACCGCCCGCGCCAGGCCTTCGCCGAACACCATCGCATCCTCGACGCCCTGGCCGAGCGCGACGGCGAGCTGGCCGACCTGCTGATGCGCCGGCACATCGGCGCCTCGCGCCGCAACATCGAACACCAGATCGCCCAGCAAGCCGGCGCACCCGCCGATGCCCGGCGCGATCAGGCCTGACAACAACACCCATTCATCGAGACAACCACGAGCCATCCGCCATGAACACTCAATATCGCAAGCAACTGCCCGGCACCCAACTCGACTACTTCGACGCCCGCGCCGCCGTGGAAGCCATCCAGGCCAGCGCCTGGGACGGCCTGCCCTACACTTCCCGCGTGCTGGCCGAAAACCTGGTGCGCCGCTGCGATCCGGCCACGCTGACCGATTCGCTGCGCCAGCTGATCGAGCGCAAGCGCGAACTGGACTTCCCCTGGTTCCCGGCGCGCGTGGTGTGCCATGACATCCTGGGACAGACCGCGCTGGTCGATCTGGCCGGCCTGCGCGACGCCATCGCCGACATGGGTGGCGATCCGGCCAAGGTCAATCCGGTGGTGCCGGTGCAACTGATCGTGGATCACTCGCTGGCGGTGGAATGCGGCGGCGACGATCCGCAAGCCTTCGAAAAGAACCGCGCCATCGAAGACCGCCGCAACGAAGACCGCTTCCACTTCATCGACTGGACCAAACTGGCCTTCGAGAACGTGGACGTGATCCCGCCCGGCAATGGCATCATGCACCAGATCAACCTGGAGAAAATGTCACCGGTGATCCATGCCAAGGATGGCGTGGCCTTCCCCGATACCCTGGTCGGCACCGACAGCCACACGCCGCACGTGGATGCGCTGGGCGTGATCGCCATCGGCGTGGGCGGCCTGGAGGCCGAGAACGTCATGCTGGGCCGCGCCTCCTGGATGCGCCTGCCCGACATCGTCGGCGTCGAACTGACCGGCCGCCGCCAGCCTGGCATCACCGCCACCGACGTCGTGCTCACGCTGACCGAATTCCTGCGCAAGCAGAAGGTGGTCGGCGCCTATCTGGAGTTCTACGGCGACGGCGCCTCCAGCCTGACGCTGGGCGACCGCGCGACGATTTCCAACATGGCCCCCGAATACGGCGCCACCGCCGCCATGTTCTCGATCGACCAGCAGACCATCGACTACCTGAAGCTGACCGGCCGCGACGATGAACAGGTCGCGCTGGTCGAGACCTACGCCAGGCAAGCCGGCCTGTGGTCCGACACCCTGGCCAAGGCCGAGTACGAGCGCGTGCTGCGCTTCGACCTCTCGACCGTGGTGCGCACGCTGGCCGGCCCGTCCAATCCGCACAAGCGCCTGCCGGTGTCGGAACTGGCCGCGCAAGGCATTGCCGGCAAGGTCGAGAACGAGCCCGGCAGGATGCCCGACGGCGCCGTCATCATCGCCGCCATCACCAGCTGCACCAACACCAGCAATCCGCGCAACGTGATCGCCGCCGGCCTCCTGGCGCGCAACGCCAACCGCGCCGGCCTGACCCGGAAACCTTGGGTCAAGAGCTCGCTGGCGCCGGGTTCCAAGGCGGTCGAACTGTATCTGGAAGAAGCCGGCCTTACCGCCGATCTGGAAAAGCTGGGCTTCGGCATCGTGGCCTTCGCCTGCACCACCTGCAACGGCATGTCCGGCGCGCTCGATCCCAGGATCCAGCAGGAAATCATCGATCGCGACCTGTACAGCACCGCCGTGCTGTCCGGCAACCGCAACTTCGACGGTCGCATCCACCCCTACGCCAAGCAAGCCTTCCTGGCCTCGCCGCCGCTGGTGGTGGCCTATGCCATCGCCGGCACCATCCGCTTCGACATCGAACAGGATGTGTTGGGCACCACCGCCGACGGCCGTGACATCCGCCTGAAGGATATCTGGCCCAGCGACGAGGAAATCGACGCCGTGGTCAAGGCCGCCGTCAAGCCGCAACAGTTCCGCAACGTCTATACGCCGATGTTCGCCGCCCGCGTCGATCGCAGCCAGGCCGTGAGCCCGCTGTACGACTGGCGCGCGCAAAGCACCTATATCCGCCGCCCGCCGTACTGGGAAGGCGCGCTGGCCGGCGAGCGCACGCTCTCGGGCATGCGTCCGCTGGCGGTGCTGGGCGACAACATCACCACCGATCACCTGTCGCCGTCGAACGCGATCCTGCTGGACAGCGCAGCCGGCGAATATCTGGCCAAGATGGGCCTGCCGGAAGAAGACTTCAACTCCTACGCCACCCATCGGGGCGACCACCTGACCGCGCAGCGCGCCACCTTCGCCAATCCCAAGCTGTTCAACGAGATGGTGAAGAAGGAAGACGGCAGCGTGCAACAAGGCTCGCTGGCGCGCCTGGAACCGGAAGGCCGCGTCATGCGCATGTGGGAAACCATCGAAGCCTACATGGAACGCAAGCAGCCGCTGATCATCATCGCCGGCGCCGACTACGGCCAGGGTTCCTCGCGCGACTGGGCCGCCAAGGGCGTGCGCCTGGCCGGCGTGGAAGCCATCGTGGCCGAAGGCTTCGAACGCATCCACCGCACCAACCTGATCGGCATGGGCGTGCTGCCGCTGGAGTTCAAGCCGGGCGAGAACCGCAACACCTATGGCATCGACGGCACCGAAACCTATGACGTGATCGGGGAGCGCCGTCCGCGCGCCGATCTCACGCTGGTGATCCACCGCAAGAACGGCGAACGCGTCGAAGTGCCGGTCATCTGCCGCCTGGACACCGCCGAAGAAGTCTCGATCTACGAAGCCGGCGGCGTGCTGCAGCGCTTCGCCCAGGACTTCCTGGAAGCCTCTGCCAGCAAGGGCGAACGCCGAGCGATCTAAAGAAAAGGAAACGACATGAGCCAAGTCCCGCAAATCCGCATTCCCGCCACCTATCTGCGCGGCGGCACCAGCAAGGGCGTGTTCTTCAAGCTGGACGACCTGCCCGAAGCCGCGCGCGTGCCCGGCCGCGCACGCGACAAGTTGCTGCAGCGGGTCATCGGCAGTCCCGATCCCTATGGCAAGCAGATCGACGGCATGGGTGGCGCCACCTCCAGCACCAGCAAGACGGTGATCATTTCCAAGAGTGGGCGCCCCGGCCACGACGTCGATTACCTGTTCGGCCAGGCCTCGATCGATAAGGATTTCGTCGACTGGAGCGGCAACTGCGGGAACCTGTCGGCCGCGGTCGGCCCGTTTGCCATCGCCGCCGGCCTGGTGGCCGCCGACAAGATCCCGCAGAACGGCATCGCCGTGGTACGCATCTGGCAAGCCAATATCGCCAAGACCATCGTCGCTCACGTGCCCATCACCAATGGCCAGGTGCAGGAAACCGGCGACTTCGAGCTGGATGGCGTGACCTTCCCGGCCGCCGAGGTGCAGTTGGAATTCATGGATCCCGCGGCCGAGGAAGAAGGCGCCGGCGGCGCCATGTTCCCCACCGGGAACGTGGTCGATACGCTGGAAGTGCCGGGCGTGGGTAGCTTTAAGGCGACCATGATCAATGCCGGCATCCCGACCATCTTCCTCAATGCCGAAGAAATCGGCTACACCGGTACCGAATTGCAAGACGCCATCAACAGCGATCCGGCCGCGCTGGCCCGCTTCGAAACCATCCGCGCCCACGGCGCCATCCGCATGGGCCTGATTTCCAGGGTCGAAGAAGCGGCCACGCGCCAGCACACGCCCAAGGTTGCCTTCGTGGCGCCGGCCCGCGAATACGTCTCCTCCAGCGGCAAGCAAGTCACCACGGCAGACGCCGACGTGCTGGTGCGCGCCATGTCCATGGGCAAGCTGCACCACGCGATGATGGGCACGGCGGCGGTGGCCATCGGCACCGCCGCGGCCATCCCCGGCACGCTGGTCAACCTGGCCGCCGGCGGCGGCGAGCGCAACAGCGTGCGCTTCGGCCATCCCTCCGGCACCCTGCGGGTGGGCGCCGAAGCCAGGCTGGAAGGCAGTCAGTGGGTGGTCACCAAGGCCATCATGAGCCGCAGCGCACGCGTGTTGATGGAAGGCTGGGTGCGGGTGCCGGGCGACGCCTTCTGAGGCTGGCCGGCCCTAGCGCCAATGCTTCAGGCGCGAGGTCTTGCCGATGCCGGGATCGAAGCTGTTGGTCGGATCCAGCCTGCGATAGAAGCTTGATCTTGCCCCCGTTTCACGGACACCCCTATAAGCGATTAACTATCGCAATAGGAGGTGGACGATGACCAAGAGCAAGGCAGGCAGAAAGGGGCAGGAGTTCAGCCTGGAGTTCAGGCAGCAGGCA
>WNDX01000225.1 GCA_009914615.1 Herbaspirillum frisingense | reverse complement strand
TGAGTGACCACAATTCATCGTCGACAAGTTCTTTAGGCATCGCATCCCGTCAGGAAAAACAAGACAGGAAGTTAACATCAAGTCGGGGAAGTTAACAGCCCCGAAATTTAATTTTGCAACAGCCTCTTAGAGATGCCGATTCCGATGCTGTCCATCACCGACATGATGGGTTCATCGACGATGCCCAGGTCGATCGGGCGCACCTCGCTGCCGAACAGCAAGGGGCCGAGGCCTTCGAGGAAAAAGGTCAGGCCGATGGTAGCCATGAACAGCGTGATCGGCGGCTGGTTGACCAGCTTGCGCAGCACGAAGCGCTCGGTCGCCAGGCCTACCAGGATCATCACCACGAAGGCGCCGATGATGGCGGCCCACATCGGCATGCCCTTCTCCATCAGCCCCACCACCGCCAGCGCGGCGAAGTACACCATCGCGCCCTGGGCGAAATTGAATACGCCCGAAGCCTTGTAGATCAGCACGAAGCCCAGCGCCACCAGCGAATACATGAGCCCCGACAGCAAGCCGCTCAGGGTCACTTCAAGAAAGAATTGCATGTTGTCTCCTGACTGCCTTGGTTGTTCTTGTTATTGTTCTTTGGGTGCGAGGCCTAGTGCGAAGTGCCCAGATAAGCCTTGATCACCTCGGGATTACTCATCACCTCGTCGGGCGTGCCGTCGCCGATCTTCTTGCCGTAATCCAGCACCACCACGCGATCGGAGATATCCATCACCACCCCCATGTCGTGCTCGATCAGCACGATGGTGGTGCCGAACTGGTCGTTCACGTCGAGGATGAAGCGGCACATGTCCTGCTTCTCTTCCACGTTCATGCCGGCCATGGGTTCGTCCAGCAGCAGCATGCCGGGCTCGGCGGCCAGCGCGCGCGCCAGCTCGACGCGCTTCTGCAGGCCGTAAGGCAGGCGGCCCACCGGCGTCTTGCGGATGTGCTGGATTTCCAGAAAGTCGATCACCTCTTCCACCTTGCGGCGATGCTCGATCTCTTCGTTGCGCGCCGCGCCCCACCACAGCGCATTGGACAGCAGACCGGAACGCATCTTGGTGTTGCGCCCGGTCATGATGTTGTCGAGCACGGTCATGCCCTTGAACAGCGCGATGTTCTGGAAGGTGCGCGCGATGCCCTGGCGCGCGATGGCGCTGGGATGCATGCCGCGGCGCTGCTGGCCGCGATAGACGATGTTGCCCTTCTGCGGATGGTAGACGCCGTTGATGACGTTGATCATCGAGCTCTTGCCGGCGCCGTTGGGGCCGATGATGGCGCGGATCTCGTGCTCGCGCACATTGAAGGAAATATCGGTGAGCGCCTTCACGCCGCCGAAGGACAGCGAGATGTTCTGCAGGTCGAGGATCACCTCGCCGATGCGGCGGCCGTTGGCGGCCATGGCCGGCGCTGCCGAGTCGGGACTGGGCACGGGCGGCATCCCGGAAGGGATGATTTCTGCGGTCATGTGTCGTTTCATGGTCGTATTCATTCAGCGGTGGTCGGGATGCGGCTGCGCTGGTGGCCGGATGCGAATCCGGGACGAAGGCTGCTTCGTGGTTCCTGCTCAGGCGGCGCTTTTCAGCACCTCGAAGGTCTTGGCTTCGGCGATCTTCAGGTCGGCCGAGATCATGCCCTGGCGGCCATCCTCGAACTTCACCTGGGTCTCGATGTACTGCGACTGCTTGCCGCCATACAGCGCATCGATCAGCACCGCATATTTTTCAGCGATGAAGCCGCGCCGCACCTTGCGCGTGCGGGTCAGTTCTTCATCGTCGGGATCGAGTTCCTTGTGCAGGATCAGGAAGCGATGGATTTGCGAATCGGCCAGCAGCGGATCGGCCACCAGGTCGGCGTTGACCTTTTCCACGCATTCGCGCACCAGCTCGTACACCGCCGGATTGGCCGCCAGGTCGGTGTGGCCGCTGTACGGCAGGTTGCGCCGCTCGGCCCAGTTGCCGACCGCGTCCATGTCGATGTTGATGAAGGCCATGCACTGTTCGCGCTCGTTGCCGAAGGTGACCGCCTCCTTGACGAAGGGGAAGAACTTCAGCTTGTTCTCGATGTACTTGGGCGCGAACATGCTGCCGCAGGCCATCTTGCCGACGTCCTTGGCGCGGTCGATGATCTTGAGGTGGCCGTCGCTGTCGAAGAAACCGGCGTCACCGGTATGGAAGTAACCTTCGGCATCGATGGCTTCGGCAGTGGCTTCAGGGCGTTTGAAGTATTCCTTCATCAGGCCCGGCGAGCGCACCAGCACTTCGCCGTTGTCGGCGATGCGTACTTCCACGCCTTTCATCGGCCGTCCCACGCTATCGAGCTTGACGTCGCCCGAGGGTTGCATGCATACGGTGACGCAGGTTTCGGTCATGCCATACAACTGCTTGAGGTTGATACCCATCGAGCGATAGAAGTCGAACAGGTCCGGGCCGATGGCCTCGCCGCCGGTGTAGGCCACACGCAGGCGCGACATGCCCAGCACATTCTTCAGCGGGCCATACACCAGCAGATCACCCAGCGCATATTGCAGGCGCTCGACCAGCGAGACGCCGGGCTTCTTGTCCAGAATGCGCATGCCCATGCGGCGCGCCACGCGCATGAAACCGTGGAACATCTTGCGCTTGATCCAGCCGGCATCCTCGATGCGGATCATCACTTGCGTGAGGATGTTTTCATAGATGCGCGGCGGCGCGAAGTAATAGGTCGGACCGATCTCGCGCAGGTCGGTCATCACCGTGTTGGGCGACTCCGGGCAGTTCAGGCAGAAGCCCGCCACGTGCTGCTGCGCGAAGGAATAAAGGAAATCGCCGACCCAGGCCAGCGGCAGGTAGCAGAGGATGTCGTCCTCTTCGTTCAAGGCATCGAACTCCACCAGCGTGCGCGCCGTGGCAATCATGGCGCGGTGCGAATGGCATACGCCCTTGGGCTTGCCGGTGGTGCCGGAGGTGTAGAGGATGATGGCGACATCATCGGGCTGGCCGGCCTTGATTTCGTTCATGAAGAAATCGGGATGGGCGCGATCGTAGGCGCGACCCAATTCCTGCACGCGGGCGAAGGACAGCAGCTCAGGCTGATGGTAGTTGCGCATGCCGCGTTCGTCATCGTAGATGACGTGGGCGATACGCGGCAGGTTTTCCTTGATCTCGAAGACCTTGTCCACCTGCTCCTGGTCTTCGGCCATCACGAAATCGACGTTGGCGTCGCCCAGCACATAGGCCATGTCGGCGGCCGGCGCATCCTGGTACAGCGGCACCGGCATGCCGCCCAGCGCCTGCGCGGCGGACATCGCCCAATACAGGCGCGGGCAGTTGTTGCCGATGATGGCCAGGCTCATGCCGCGCTTGAATCCCAATGCGGCCAGCCCGCAGGCGAAGGCGCGCACTTCGGCGGCTACCTGCTGCCAGGTCGTGGCCTGCCAGATGCCCAGGTCTTTCTCGCGAAAGGCCGGACGCTGTGCACGCGTTTGCGCGTGCGCCAGCAGCAACCGCGGAAACGTCGCGGCTTCCGTGTCTTGTCTCGTCTCCACCATCTTCCCACCTTATTGTGCAGGTTCGAAAGATCCGCCCTCATAGGGAGCGAACCCGGTGTCGGCTCAGTCTGTGCCGCGAGACTTACGCTGCTCTTACTACGCCGCTGCGTCGTCTTGCGTGCCAGCTGTCCTGTATTGTTGGTGACTGCATTTTTGCGATGATAGTAGAGGCAGTTGTTGCCAGCGGATGTCATCTCACCGACAATTGTCAAACTTTCGATATTGCGACGCATCATCATGGAGACACCAATAAGAAGCATGCTGGCAAAGAGTATCTGGGCGCAGGCACTGACGGAAGATCAGTTGGCCCGGGTGGAATCCGAGGTGTATAGCCGCAGGATTCCCGCCGGCGGTTACGTGTGCCGCAAGGGCGATCCGGTGACGCACTGGATCGGCGTGCACGAAGGCTTGCTGAAGATGAGCAGCGTCTCGCCGGAAGGCAAGACCGTGTCCTTTGCCGGCATGGCCAACGGCGGCTGGCTGGGCGAAGGTTCGCTGCTCAAGGACGAGCCGCGCAAATACGACGTAGTGGCGCTGCGCGAGAGCGAATTGCTGTACATGCCCAAGGCCACCTACATCTGGCTGCTGGACAACAGCATTCCCTTCAACCGCTTTCTCGTCACGCAGTTAAACGAGCGGCTGGGTCTGTTCATTTCGCTGGTGGAATACGACCGCATGCTGGAACCCGATGCGCGCGTGGCGCGTTGCCTGGCGGCGCTGTTCAATCCCTACCTGAATCCCGGCATCGGCCTGAACCTGCAGATTTCCCAGGAGGAAGTCGGCAATCTCTCCGGCACGTCGCGCCAGCGCGCCAATCAGGCCTTGCAGGTGTTGGAAAAGGCGGGACTGCTGAAGGTGGATTACGGCAGCATCACCATCAACGATCTGGATGGCTTGCGGCAGTTTCACGGTTGAAGCAAGGCGCGATATCGCGCGGGAGATGCGGCGCATTATTCGACGCATTATTCGACGCGTTATTCGGAGCGTTATGCGGCGCGTTTTCTGCGGGGCGCCATACGATAGCGGTTGGGCTGATGACATGCTGATGATGCGCTTGCCATGGACTTGACCGGGTGAACGCACCCACAATCGTAGGCTTGCGGCCCTGCGCGCGGATGTAAAAAAAGCTGCCCGGCGGCAGCTTTTTTATCGGCTCACTGACCGCTTGGCAGAAGTCCCGGCTGGCGTCCCTCGCCGCCACGCGCGGGGCGGTTGCGGTTGAGCCAGTAGGTGCCGGTATCGACCACCGTGCCCATGAACTCCTTGGGATCGGTGGACTTCACGACGTAACCGTTAGCGCCCAGTTCGTAGCTCTGGTCAATGTCGCGCTGATCGTCCGAGGAGGAAAACATCACGACCGGAATATGCGAGGTCGCGGCGTTGGACTTGATGATCTTCAGGAAGTCGTGGCCGCTCATCATCGGCAGGTTCAGATCCAGCAGGATCAGGTAGGGATGCAAGTCCTTGCGATCCGCATATCCTCCCTGGAAGAAGAACTCTTCCGCCAGCTCCGCGTCGGCGAACCACGTGAGGTTGTCCGCCATCTTGCGGCTGCCCAGCGCCAGGCGGGTCAACTCGGCCACTTCCGGGCTGTCGTCAACGAGGATGATGTCATATTGCTCGATATCCATGGATGGATCGCTTTCTTCAGTAAGAGGCTGTTGCAAAATTAAATTTCGGGGCTGTTAACTTCCCCGACTTGATGTTAACTTCCTGTCTTGTTTTTCCTGACGGGATGCGATGCCTAAAGAACTTGTCGACGATGAATTGTGGTCACTCA